>JBBSBZ010000238.1:0-5410 GCA_038250795.1 Burkholderiales bacterium
CTCGCCGAAGGCCTGCTGCTGTGGCTCGCCTTCCAGCTGTAGAGGACAGGTCGCGACGAGGAACGACGACTCCCTGGCTTCGGCGCAACCGTCTCCGCATGTAACGCTGCTTGTGAATGTGCAGTGTGCACATTTATGATTCCGGACCAGGCCGAACATCTCGGCTCGCCCTACCCGGAGTCCGTCATGCAGCATCCGATTCCCCGTCATCCGCGCCCCTCGGCACGTCGTCTCGCCCTCCAGCTCGCCTGGGCCTGCGCTCTCGTCGCCGGCTGCGGCGGTGGCGGCAGCTCCGGGCCAGCCGTGACCGGCAGCGGCACCGTCACCTCGAGCTCTTTTGCCTCCGGCCCGATCACAGGCTTCGGCTCGGTGATCGTCAACGGCGTCCGCTTCGACGATTCGAAGGCGACGGTCACCGATGACGACGGCAACGCGTCGACGAAGGACGCACTCAAGCTCGGCATGACGACCGAAGTACACGGCGGCGGCGTCTCCGACGACGGCACGGGTGCCAGGGCCTCGGCCAGCGCGATCAGCTTCGGCTCGGCGCTGGTGGGCCCGGTCAGTGCGATCAACGCGACCGCGAAGACCCTCACCCTCCTCGGCCAGACCGTGATCGTCCTCGACACCACCGTGATCGACGATCGACTCGCTGGCGGGTTTGCGGCCATCACGGTCGGCATGCTGCTCGAGGTCCACGGCACGACCGACGCCACGACCGGGGCGATCACCGCGACCCGGCTCGAGCCGACCTCGGCCGCTGCCGGCTTCAAGATCCGCGGCATCGTCGCCGGCCTCGACACGACGGCCAAGACCTTCACCGTCGGCGGCACGCTGATCTCGTATGCGAGCGCGACGCCGGTGCCCGCGAACCTGGCCAACGGCCTATTCGTGCGTGTCCGGCTGCAGACGACGATGGTCGCCGGCGCCTGGGTCGCGACCCGCATCGCGGCCGCGGGCGCGCGAGTCGGCGACGTCGACGAAGCGCATCTGCGCGGCTCCATCACCGCGTTCACGTCGACGGCGTCGTTCAGCGTCAACGGCATCCCGGTCGACGCCAGCAACGCCGCGTTCACCGACGGCACGGCGGGCGTCGTCCTCGGCGCACAGGTCGAGGTCGAAGGCGCGTCCAGCAACGGCACCGTGATCGCGAAGAAGGTGTCGGTCGAGAACCACGCGGCCATCCATGCCGAAGGATTCGAGCTGCACGGCGTGCTCACGTCGATCGACACCGCCGCCAAGACCTTCGTCCTGCGCAACGTCACCGTCAGCTACGCGTCGACCACGATCGAGTTCAAGCACGGCACGGCAACGAACCTGGCGGTCGGTGCACAGCTCGAGGTTCGCGGTACCCTCGCCGCCGACGGCTCGACGCTGCAGGCGACGCGCATCTCCTTCGGCGACTGACCACGGAACCCTGCCCGACCCTCTCGGCCCCTCGCGGGCCGCAGCGTGCCCGCCCCTCGGCGGGCATGCGCACTGGTTCGGGCCGCCCGTCGTGAGCAGCCCGCGCTCGCAGCGGCCGGCAACGGCCGGCGCCAGGAAGGCGGCCAGCGCGAAGTCGTCGGCGCGCGAGATCGCCGCGACACCTGCGACGGCCGGCGCAGGGCTCGTCGCTGCACTCGCGACTCTGCTCGAGCCCGTCGCCCGCCTCGCCGTCGCACGCGGACTGACGTACTCGACGGCCGAAGACCTGCTCAAGGCCGCCTTCGTCGAGGCGGCCCGGCGCGCCCAGCCGTCGTCGGCGGGCGAGCGCATCGTCAGCCGCGTCGCGACCGCCACCGGCCTGACCCGGCGCGAGGTGACGCGCCTGCTCGACGCCCGCCAGGCGCTGCCGGCGGCGCGGCCCGCGCCCGCGACCCAGGTCTTCACGCGCTGGCAAGCAGATCCGTCGCTGCACGACGCCGGTGGCCGACCCGTCGCACTGCCGCGCACGGGGCCGGCGCCTAGCTTCGAGACGCTGGCGCGGTCGGTGACCCAGGACGTGCATCCCCGCAGCCTGCTCGACGAGCTGCGCCGCCTCGGCCTCGTCGACGTCGTGGACGACACCGTGACGCTCCGCCACGACAGCGTCGTTCCCGCCGGCGACAGCGGCCGCGCCTATCGTTTCCTCGGCAGCAACGTCGGCGATCACCTCGCCGCGGCCGTCGACAACGTTCTCGGCGAGACGCCGCCGCATGTCGAGCAGGCGGTGTTCGCCGACGAACTCTCCGACGAATCGATGGTCGCGTTCCGCGACCTCGCGAAAGCGCAGTGGCAGAACCTGCTCGCCGCGGCCGTGCCTGCGCTGCAGGCGCTCGTCGATGCCGACGCCCAGGCCGGCCGGGGCAGCCGGCGGCGCGTCCGTCTCGGTCTCTACGCCTTCAGCGACGCAATGACCGACGTCGCCGCGAAGGACGACAACGCTTCGCCGGCGCCCGCTGCGCCGGCCCCTCCGACCGGGCGACGTCGCGCGCCGCGAAAGGATCGATGATGTTCCGAATCCGCCTCTCCATGTTCCTGGGTGTGCCGATGCTGGCCGCAGTGCTCGCCGCCGGCTGTGGCGGCGGCGTCGACAGCGGCGGCACCGGCTCGCCGCAGGTGGCGTTCGCGAGCGGACCCATCACCGGGTTCGGCTCGGTGATCGTCAACGGCGTGCACTTCGACGATCTCAGCGCGGCGGTCAGCGATGCCGACGGCAACGCCCGCACGCGCGACGACCTGCGCCTGGGCATGACCGCCGAGGTGCGGGGCTCGGCGATCGGTACCGACAGCGACGGCCATCCCGCGAGCGCCGCAACGAGCATCGTCTACGGCAGCGAGCTGCGCGGGCCGGTCGCCGCGAGCGACCTCGCGGCGCGCACGCTCACCGTGCTCGGCCAGACCGTCGACATCGCGACGACGACCGTCATCGACACGTCGCTCGCGGGCGGGCAGGCCGCGCTCGCCGTCGGCGATGTCGTCGAGGTCTACGCCCAGCTCGACGCGTCCAACGGCCACTACGACGCGACCCGGATCGAGCGCGCGACCGGCGTGACGGCCTTCGTCGTGCGCGGGATCGTCGCCGGGCTCGACACGACGGCGCGCACCTTCTCGATCGGCGCCACGCGCATCGCCTACGCCGGCCTCGCCGCCAGCGGCGTGCCGGCGTCGCTCGCCAACGGCCGCTTCGTGCGTGCCGTCGTCGCCGTCGCGCCGGTCAGCGGCGTGTGGACGGTCGTCCGTCTCTCCGACGGCGCGCCGGCGATCGACGACCGGCCCGAGGCCAACGTCAAGGGACTCGTGAGCGCGTTCGCTTCGAACGCCTCGTTCGGCGTCAACGGTACGGCCGTCGACGCGCGCAGCGCAACCTTCCCGGCCGGCACGACCGGGCTCGGACTGGGCGCGCGCGTCGAAGTCGAGGGTGCCGTCGTGGCGGGCGTGCTCGTCGCCGCGAAGGTCACCATCGTGAGCGACAACGAGGAGAGCGGGCGCGACTTCGACGTGCGCGGAGTCATCGCCTCGATCGACACCGTGGCCAAGCTGTTCGTCGTTCGCGACGTGTCCGTGAGCTACGCCGGCGCGGTCGACTTCCGCGACGGCACCGCGGTCGACCTCGCTGTCGGCAAGCAGGTGGAAGCGCGCGGCAGACTCACTGCCGACGGCACGAAGCTGATGGCGACGCGGATCGACTTTCGCCGCTGAGCACGCCGCCGCCTGCTAGTCCAGGCTGCGCAGCGCGGCGTTGACGATCGCTTCGGCGTCGACCTCGAAGTGGCGGCGCAAGGCCGCACGCGTGTCGCTGCGGCCGAAGCCGTCCGTGCCGAGGGTGACGCAGCGCCGGCCCGTCGGCAGGAAGGCGCGGATCTGTTCGGGAACGGCGCGCACGTAGTCGGTGGCGATCACGATCGGCCCGCGCGTCGGCGCCAGCTGCTCGCCGACGTGGCTGCGCACCACGCTCGTCGCGCCGCGGCGCCACGACTTCTCGGCGGAGACGCCGTTGCGTGCCAGCTCGCTGAAGCTGGTGACGCTCCAGACCGACGCAGCGATGCCGTGCGCGGCTTCGAGGATGTCCGCCGCCTTGATCGCCTCGCCGAGGATCGCGCCGGAGCCGAGCAGCTGCACGTGGCGCGACGACTCGCACTTCGACTCGCGAAAGCGATACATCCCGCGCAGCACGCCCTCGTGTGCCTCAGCAGGGAGAGAAGGCTGGGCGACGTTCTCGTTCATCGCCGTCACGTAGTAGAAGACGTCCTGCTGCTCGATGAGCATCTCGCGCATGCCGCGGTCGAGGATGACGGCGAGCTCGCCCGCGAACGCGGGGTCGTAGGCCCGGCAGTTCGGCACGGTCGCGGCGACGAGATGGCTGGTGCCGTCCTGGTGCTGCAGGCCTTCGCCCGAAAGCGTCGTGCGGCCGGCGGTTGCACCGATCAGGAAGCCGCGCGCGCGCTGGTCGGCGGCGGCCCAGATCAGGTCGCCGACGCGCTGGAAGCCGAACATCGAGTAGTAGATGTAGAACGGCAGCATCGCCAGGCCGTGCGTCGAGTACGAGGTCGCGGCGGCCGTCCACGAAGAGATCGCGCCGGCCTCGGTGATGCCTTCCTCGAGGATCTGGCCGCCGCGTTCCTCGCGGTAGGAGAGGATCGAGCCGGAGTCTTCCGGCTGGTAGAGCTGGCCGAAGGGCGCATAGATGCCGACCTGGCGGAACAGGCTCGCCATGCCGAAGGTGCGCGCCTCGTCGGCGACGATGGGCACGACGCGCGGCCCGAGCACCGGGTCCTTGAGGAGGTTGCCGAGGACGCGCACGAAGGCCATCGTCGTGCTCATCTCCTTGCCGTCGGCCTGGAGCGCGAAGGTCGAGGTCGTCTCGATCGCGGGCACCGGCAGCACCGCGCAATCGGCGCGCCGCGCCGGCAGCGCGCCGCCTAGGGCACGGCGCCGGCTCATCAGGTAGCGGAGCTCGGCGCTGTCGTCGGCCGGCTTGTAGAAGGCGAGCGACTGCGTGTCGGCGTCGCTCATCGGCAGCGCGAAACGGTCGCGAAAGGCGAGCAGGCCGGCGCTGTCGAGCTTCTTCGCCTGATGCGTGGTCATGCGGCCCTGCGCCGCCTCGCCCATCGCGTAGCCCTTCATCGTCTTGGCGAGGACCACGGTCGGCCGGCCGGCGTGGGCGACGGCGGCGGCGAAAGCGGCGTGGATCTTCACCGCGTCGTGGCCGCCGCGGCGCAGGCGGTCGATGTCCTCGTCGCGCAGGTCGGCGACGAGCGCCTTCAGCTCCTCGTTCTGGCCGAAGAAGACCTCGCGGTTGAACGCACCGTCCTTGGCCGAAAGGGTCTGGAACTGGCCGTCGACGGTGTGCGCGAACGCGCGCATCAGCGCATGGCCATGGTCCCTGGCGAAGAGCACGTCCCAGTCGCTCGACCACAGGCACTTGATCACGTGCCAGCCGGCGCCC
>JBBSBZ010000239.1:0-5400 GCA_038250795.1 Burkholderiales bacterium
AGGCTCCATCGACGCCTCGCGCCGGTCGGTTCAATCTAGCACAGACCCCCGGGGCCGAACGATGGATTCACCGCTCGTCGGCGCCGAGTCCGCTCCCCCGTCACACGCGCCTTCGGCCAGGCCGGCCGAGGCCCCGCACAGCCGATTCGTCCAGCGGATCCGGCGCCGCTACGCCGACGAGCTCGCCCTCCTCCCGCCGGGCCTGCCGAACGGGGCCACGATCGTCGGGCTGGTCGAGCGGCTCCAGACGCGCGGAGCCAGCCTCGCCAGCGCCTTGCGCGTCACCCGCCAGCTGACCCTCGAGCGCCTCGCGGTGCTCGACGTCGAGGCCGAGGCGACGCTCGCCGACATCACGGGCACGATGACCGATCTGGCCGAGGCGACGCTCGAGCTCGCCCTCGCGCGCGCGCTGGCCGACCAGGACGTGCGCTTCGGCGTCCCGCGGGACGACGAGGGACGGCGCATCGACTTCTGGATCGTCGGCATGGGCAAGCTCGGCGCGCGCGAGCTCAACGTCTCTTCCGACATCGACCTCATCTATCTCTACGAGTCCGGCGGCCGCACCGACGGTGCCGAGCCGGTCAGCGCCCACGAGTACTTCTCGCAGGTGGCGCGCGACCTCTACACGCTGATCGGCGAAGTCACCGAGGACGGCTTCGTCTTTCGCGTCGACCTGGCCCTGCGTCCGAACGGCAACTCGGGACCGCCGGTGATCAGCCTGTCGATGCTCGAGGACTACCTGCAGGCGCACGGCCGCGAGTGGGAGCGCTTCGCCTGGCTGAAGAGCCGCGTCGTCGCGCCGCGCGCAAGCGTCGAGAGCGGACGGGCGCTGCCGCTGCGCTCGCTCGTGACGGCCTTCGTCTACCGGCGCTATCTCGACTACGGCGTGTTCGAGGGCCTGCGCCAGCTGCACGGCAAGGTGCGCGACGAGGCACAGCGGCGCGCGGCCGGCCGGCCCGAGCGCGCCAACGACGTCAAGCTCTCGCGCGGCGGCATCCGCGAGATCGAGTTCATCGTCCAGCTGCTGCTGGTCGTGCGCGGCGGCCAGTTCCCGGAGATCCGCACGCGCTCGACGCTGAAGGCGCTCGACAAGCTCGCTGCCGGCGGCCTGATGCGGCGCGCCAGCGCCGAGCGGCTGGCCGCGGCCTACACGCTGCTGCGCCGGATCGAGCACCGCATCCAGTACCTCGACGACCAGCAGACGCACGTCCTGCCGACCCAGGACGGCGACCTCGCCTGGATCGCCGCGAGCCTCGAGCCCGACGGCTCGCTCGGCAGCTGCGCCCTGCTCGACCGGCTCGGCGAGGCGCGCGAGTTCGTCGCCGAAGAGTTCGACCTCCTGCTCCACGACGGGCGCTCACCCGGCGGCCCGGGCGGCTGCCGCTCGTGCGGGCCGGTGCCGCAGCCGGTCGACGCGGAATCGTTCCTGTCGCAGCTGCCGCCGGAGCTCGCGGCGCGCGTCAAGCCGCTTTGCGAGCACCCCAAGATCAAGTTGCTGCGCGAGGACAGCAAGCTGCGCCTGGCGCGACTCGTCACCCGGGCGGCGCAAGCCGTCGCCGATGAGCGCTGCACGCCCGCCGCAGCGGTTCTCTTCATCGACTGGATCGAGCCGCTGCTCCGGCGCGAAAGCTATCTCGCCCTGCTCGCCGAGCGGCCCGAGGTGCAGAACCGGCTGCTCCGGCTGCTCGGCCTGGCGCGCTGGCCGATGCGCTACCTGATGTTGCATCCGGGCGTGATCGACGAGCTCGCCGACGAACGTTCGCTCCACGACCGCTTCGATGCGGCGGCCTACACGCGCGAGCTCGGCGAGCGGCATGCCGGCTGGGAGCGCTCGGGGCAGGCCGAGGAGGAGCTGCTCCTCGACACCCTGCGCCGGGCCCATCACGCGGAGGTGTTCCGCACGCTGGTGCGCGACGTCGAAGGTCACATCACGGTCGAGGAAGTCGCCGACGACCTGTCGGCCCTCGCCGACGCCACGCTCGACTGCGCGCTGCAGTGGTCGTGGCGTCACTTCAAGGCCGCCCACCGCCCCGAGCCGCAACTCGCGGTGATCGCCTACGGCAAGCTCGGCAGCAAGGAGCTCGGCTACGGCAGCGATCTCGACCTCGTCTTCGTCTACGACGACGACGAGGCCGACGCCGACCGGGCCGCCGAGATCTACGCCGCCTTCGTCCGCAAGCTGATCGCCTGGCTGACGACTCGAACCGGGGCCGGCGAGCTCTTCGACATCGACACGGCGCTGCGCCCGAACGGCGGCTCGGGCCTGCTCGTCACGTCGATGACCTCCTACGAGAACTACCAGACCGGTCGCGGCAGCAACACGGCGTGGACCTGGGAACACCAGGCGCTGACGCGTGCGCGCTGGTGCGCGGGCATCGAGCGGATCGCGCCGCGCTTCGAAGCCGTGCGGCGCGCCGTGATCGCCGCGCCGCGTGAGCTGCCGGCGCTGCTCGACGAGGTGCGGGCCATGCGCGAGAAGGTGCGCACGGCGCATCGTGTCAAGGACGGCGCCTTCGACATCAAGCACAGCGCGGGCGGAATGATGGACGTCGAGTTCGCGGTCCAGGCGCTCGTCCTCGGCCACGGCGCGCGCCACCCCGAACTCGTCGACGACGTCGGCAACATCGCCCTCCTGCAACGGGCCGAGCGCGCCGGGTTGCTGCCGGCCGGCGTGGGCAGCGCGGCCGCCGACGCCTACCGGGAGCTTCGCCGCGCCCAGCACCGGGCCCGCCTCGACGAGCAGCCCACGCAGGTGGCGCCGGAGGCGATGGCCGCGCCGCGCCGCGCCGTCACCGAGCTCTGGAACGCCGTCTTCTCCTGAACGCGCCGAAGCCTTCGGCGCCGGCCGGGCGCGACTCGCCCGACTGCGGCCGGCTCTGGCTCGCTCTCGCCACGACCCTGGCGGCCGGCGCCCTGCTCGGATTTCGCGCCGATCCGACGATGATCGACTGGCAGCCGGCGCGCGCGGCAGCCGAGCCGTGGCGCGCAGCGAGCGCTGTCTTCGTCCACTACAGCGCCACGCACCTGACGGCCAATCTGATCGGCGCCGCGCTGGTCGGCGCGCTCGGCCGCGTCGCCCGCGTGCCGGGCCGCACCGTCGTGGCGTGGCTCGTCGCCTGGCCGCTCACCCAGCTCGGCCTCCTGCTGCGACCGGACCTGCTCCACTACGGCGGCCTTTCGGGCGTGCTCCACGCAGGAGTCGCCTGCGTCGCCTTTCACCTGATCGTCGACGGCCACGGCACGCGACGCGCGATCGGCGCGGCGACCCTCGCCGGCGTCGTCGTCAAGGTGCTGAGCGAGTCGCCGTGGGGCGCGGCGCTGCGTCACCCCGCCGGATGGGACATCGCCACCGCGCCGTTCGCGCATGCGAGCGGGCTGGTCGCGGGCCTCGTCGCCGCCGCGCTCTGCGACGTCGTCTCGCGCCTGAGCCTGCGCGCCACGAGAGCCTGACGATGATCGCGCGAAAGACGCACCTCGATGCGACGGCCGTGACGCTGCTCGTCCTGTGCTGCTTTCTCTGGGGCCTGAACCAGGTCGCTGCCAAGGCCGCGCTCGCCGAGGTGCCGGCGCTCTGGCAGGCTGCCGTGCGCTCGGCCGGTGCGGCGATCCTGGTCTGGCTCTGGGCGCGCGCGCGCGGCATCCCGCTCTGGCAGCGCGATGGAACGCTCCTCGGCGGGCTCCTCGCGGGCGCGCTCTTCGCCGCCGAGTTCTTCTGCATCTTCGTGGGCCTGCAGTACACGACCGCCTCCCGGATGGTCGTCTTCATCTACATCTCGCCGTTCGTGGTCGCGCTCGGGATGCCCCTCATCTCCCGCTCCGAGCGGCTGTCGCCGCTGCAGGTCGCGGGCCTCGCAATCGCCTTCGCAGGCGTCGCATGGGCGTTCGCGGAGGGCTTCTCACGGCCGGCGGCCGGGCCGCGCCAGGCGCTCGGCGACGGGCTCGGCGTGCTTGCCGGCGTGCTCTGGGGCGCGACGACGCTCGCCATCCGCGGCACGGCTCTGAGCCACGCGTCGGCCGAGAAGACGCTCTTCTATCAACTCGCGATCGCCGGGCTGGCCCTTGTCGTTGCCGCCGCGCTCGGCTCGGCGCCGATGCGCCTCCACCTGTCCGCGCTCGCCTGGGGCTCGCTCGCCTTTCAGACCCTCGTCGTCAGCTTCGCGAGCTATCTGATCTGGTTCTGGCTGATCCGCCACTACCCGGCGACGCGCCTGGCCTCGTTCACGATGCTGACGCCGGTGTTCGGCCTCGTCCTCGGCGCGCTGCTGCTCGGCGAGCCGGTGACGGCCCGGCTGGTCGTGGCGCTCGTCACGGTCGCGGCCGGCATCGTCCTGGTCAACCGGACGCGATGACGATCATCGTCGTGCAGGTCGCGGTGCGCGCCGCCGGGTGCGCCGTCGCGATGGCGATCGGCTGGCGCGTGTTCGGTGCGTCGGGGCTGGTCTACGCTGCGCCGCTGCTCGGCGTCGCGTTCGCACGGCCGCTGATCGAGCTGGCCTCGGCCTCGCGCCGCGCGATGCGACGGGCCCAATGGCGCGACGTCGAAGGCAGGCACTTCGCGTTTCGCGGCCGGCCGGTGAAGGTCATCGAGGACGGCGACCGGCAACGCTGGGTGCGCCTGTCCGACATTCGCGCGATCGTCGGCTTCACGGCGAGCGACGGCGCGCTCGCCCTCGCCTACCCCGCGGGCTGGCAGCGAATCGGCCGGTCGGGGGAGGCGTTTCTCGGCGAGGACGCCCTCGTCGCGCATCTTGGCAAGGAGCGCGGCCCCGAAGCCCTCAGGCTGCGCCGGTGGGTCGAGCGGGAGATCGTCTTTCCGGCACGACGCGAGCGCGAGCGCCTCGGCGTTCGTTCGGCGAGCGGCGACGACGCCACGGGCGGCTGATCGTCTCAGCGACGGATGCGTTCGACCAGCGACGTCGTCGAGTAGCCGTCGACGAAAGGGAGCGAGCGCGCGTCGCCGCCCCAGCCGCGCACGAGCGCCGTCTCGGCGAGCGTCTCGATGTCGTAGTCGCCGCCCTTGACGTAGAGCCGAGGACGGATGAGCTTGAGCAGCGCGAGCGGCGTCGACTCGTCGAAGAGCGTCACCAGGCTCACGCTTTCGAGCGCGGCGAGCACGCAGGCCCTGTCCCCTTCGCCGTTGAGCGGCCGGCCGGGCGCCTTGCCGAGCGAGCGCGCCGACGCATCGCTGTTCAGGCCGACGACCAGGCTCGCGCCGAGCGCGCGTGCCTGCGCGAGATAGGTGACGTGACCGCGATGGAGGAGGTCGAAGACGCCGTTGGTGAAGACCACCGGCTGCGCCAGCTGCGCCAGGCGCGCCGGCAATTCGGCGCGGGCGCAGAGCTTGGCGACGAACTCGGGAAGCATCGGCCGATTGTCGCCGCGACCCGCATCCGCCCGCCC
>JBBSBZ010000240.1:0-5384 GCA_038250795.1 Burkholderiales bacterium
GGGAAGACGTCGTCCTGCCTCGGCAGGAACGCGCCTCCCGAGTCGACCAGGTAGATGCAGGGCAGCCGGTTCTGCAGCGCGATCTCCTGCGCCCGCAGGTGCTTCTTCACCGTCATCGGGTAGTAGGTGCCGCCCTTCACCGTCGCGTCGTTGGCGACGATCATGCATTCCTGGCCGTGGACGCGGCCGATGCCGGCGATGATCCCGGCAGCGGGCGCCTCGCCGTCGTACATGTCCCAGGCCGCGAGCTGGCCGATCTCGAGAAAGGGCGAGCCGGCGTCGAGCAGGCCGTCGACGCGCTCGCGCGGCAGCAGCTTGCCGCGCGCCGCGTGGCGCTCGCGCGACTTGGCGTCGCCGCCGAGCGCGATCTGCGCCGCCTTGGCGCGCAGGTCGTCGACCTGGGCACGCAGCGAGGCGGCGTTGCTGCGGAATTCCTCGGATCGCGTGTCGATGCGCGATGAGATCGCGGACATGGTCTTGTCTGGCCTTCTCGTGTCTCCGGACCGCGAGCTTAACGGCAGCCGGCGACGGTGGACGCTGTAGGCCGAGGCTCACAGGCCCTCGGCCAAACCGGCGCCCCAGGCACGTCGCTGTCCGACTTCCTCGCGCCGCACGCTTCGCTACGGTGGAGGCCTTGGACACGTCGGTCGATGTGGCCACGCCATCACAGCAAGGAGCAGGCATGAACGAAGCCAGGACATACCCCGACGCCACGGCACACGACGCCTACTGGAGAGAGAACTTTCGCACTCGTCCCTACGTCGGCAAGGACGACCGCTACGACGACTTCGGTCCGGCGTATGCGTACGGTGTCGATTCCTTCAATCGGCACGACGGCCGCAAGTTCGACGATGTCGAATCCGACCTGTCGCGCGACTGGGAGAAGTTCAAGGGCAAGTCGAAGCTCACCTGGGAGCGAGCGAAGGGCGCCGTTCGCGACGCCTGGGATCGCATGACCGATTGATCGGTCCGACCCGAGCGGTCGAGGGGCGCCCCAGGCGCCCCTTTTTCTTTCCTGCCTGCCCGCCGCTAGCGGTCGAGCGCGGGCCGCTTCGGATCGAAGGTCCAGCCGGGGATCAGGTACTGCATCGCCGCCCGGTCGTCACGCGCGCCCAGGCCGTGCCGGCGATAGAGCTGGTGCGCCTTCTCGACCTCGGCCATGTCGAGTTCGACGCCGAGACCGGGCTGTTTCGGCACGTCGACGAGGCCTCCCTTGATCTGAAGCGGCTGCTTCGTCAGGCGCTGGCCGTCCTGCCAGATCCAGTGGGTGTCGATCGCCGTCACCTTGCCTGGCGCGGCGGCGCCGACGTGGGTGAACATGGCGAGCGAGACGTCGAAGTGGTTGTTCGAGTGCGAGCCCCATGTGAGACCCCAGTCGCGACAGGTCTGGGCGACTCGCACCGAGCCGGCCATCGTCCAGAAGTGCGGGTCGGCGAGCGGGATGTCGACCGACTGCAGCGCGAGAGCGTGGGCGAGCTGGCGCCAGTCGGTGGCGATCATGTTGGTGGCCGTCGGCAGGCCGGTCGCGCGCCGGAACTCGGCCATCACCTCGCGGCCCGAAAAGCCCTCTTCCGCACCGCACGGGTCCTCGGCATAGGCGACGACGCCGCGCATGTCGCGCATCAGGCGGATCGCGTCCTTCAGCAGCCAGCCGCCGTTCGGATCGAGCGTGACGCGTGCCGCGGGAAAGCGCTCGTGCAACGCCCGGATCGCGTCGATCTCCTCCTCCGCGCGCAGCGCGCCGCCCTTCAGCTTGAAGTCGTTGAAGCCGTAGCGCGCGTGCGCCGCCTCCGCGAGGCGGACGATCGCCTCCGGCGTCAGCGCCTTTTCGTGACGCAGGCGCGACCAGTCGTCGGCGGCGCCAGGGTCGCTCGCGTACGGCAGGTCGGTCTTCGACTTGTCGCCGACGTAGAAGAGGTAGCCGAGCATCTCGACCTGCTCGCGCTGCTGCCCTTCGCCGAGCAGAGCGGCGACCGGCACGCCGAGGTGCTGGCCGAGCAGGTCGAGCAGCGCCGACTCGATCGCGGTGGCGGCATGGATCGTCGTGCGCAGGTCGAAGGTCTGCATGCCGCGTCCGCCGGAATCGCGGTCGGCGAACGCGCGCTGGATCGCCTGCACCAGTCGCTGCTGCGAGCCGAGCGGCTGGCCGACGACGAGCTCGCGCGCATCCTCGAGCGTCTGGCGGATCTTCTCGCCGCCGGGCACCTCGCCGACGCCGGTGCGGCCGGCGCTGTCGGTAAGGATGAGCAGGTTGCGCGTGAAGAACGGGCCGTGCGCGCCGCTCAGGTTGAGCAGCATGCTGTCGCGGCCGGCGACGGGAATGACCCGAAGCGCCGTGACGAGAGGCGTGGCGGAGCCAGTCACGGCGCCATTGTCACGCGGCGAAGGCCACGCGCGGCCGCCTAGAAGCTCGTCCAGCCGTCCTCGGTGCCGGTCTTCACGAGGTCGGCGTCCCGAGCCCTGGAGCGCTCGACCGGCTTGCCGAACGCCGGACGGGAGACGTTGCGCGCGCGGTTCTGCCCGCGTCGCTCGACTCTCGCATCGCCGGCCCGAGGCTGGGCGGACGAGGGCACGTCGTGCGACAAACGGAAGATCGCGACGGCGTCGACCAGCTGACGCGCCTGGCTGCGCAGGCTCTCGGCGGCGGCGGCGCTCTCCTCGACCAGCGCGGCGTTCTGCTGCGTCGCCTGGTCCATCTGGCCGACCGCTTCGCCGACCTGCGCGACACGAGCGCTCTGCTCCGAACTCGCCGCGCTGATCTCGCCCATGATGTCGGTGACTCGCCGGATCGAGGTGACGACCTCGGTCATCGTCGCGCCGGCTCGATCGACGAGCGCCGTGCCCTGCCCGACCCGCTCGACGCTGGTGTGGATCAGGGCCTTGATCTCCTTGGCGGCGTCGGCCGAACGGCCGGCGAGGCTGCGCACCTCCGACGCGACGACGGCGAAGCCGCGGCCCTGCTCGCCCGCACGCGCGGCCTCGACCGCGGCGTTGAGCGCGAGGATGTTCGTCTGAAAGGCAATCCCGTCGATCACGCCGATGATCTCGGCGATCCGCTTCGACGACTCGTCGATGCCCTTCATCGTGTCGACCACCTGGCCGACGACCTTGCCGCCCTGGATCGCGATCGTCGAGGCGCTGAGGGCGAGCTGGTTGGCCTGGCGCGCGTTGTCGGCGTTCTGCTTCACGGTCGAGCTGAGCTGCGCCATCGATGCCGCCGTCTCCTCGAGCGCCGCCGCCTGCTCTTCGGTGCGCTGGCTCAGGTCCTGGTTGCCCTGGGCGATCTGGGCCGAGGCGGTCGCGACGCTCTCGGAGTTGCGCCGGACGTTGCCGACCACCTGGCCGAGGCTGGTCTGCATGTCGGAGACGGCGCCCAGAAGCGCGCCGATCTCGTCCTCGCCAGGCGGCGGCAGCGGTGCGGAGAGGTCGCCTTCGGCGATGCGCTGCGCGCTCTCGACGGCGCCGCGGATCGGCACGACGATCGAGCGCGTCAGCAGGTACGCGAGCAGCGCGCTCAGCAAGATCGCCAGGGTGCCGACGCCGATCGTGATCCATGTCCCCGACGCGGCGTCCTGCCGCGACTGCGCCAGCACCGCGGCGACGTTCGCCTGCTGATAGCGCGTGAAGGCATCGAAGGCCGCCAGGTAGGCCTCGGCCTTGGGCTTGACGTCGCTCTCGAGCGCCGCCGCCACGTTGACTCCGGCCTTTTTCTCCTTGAGGAGCCTGGCGCGGGCGTCGCGGTACTTCTCGCGGGCGGCGTCGATCGCCTTGCGAAGATCGTTCTCGGCGGGCGTGCCGGTCATCGGCTGGATTCGCCTGGAGATCGCGCTGATCGCCTCGCTTGTCGCGTCCATCTCCCCTTGCCACGTCGCCAGGTTCGAGGGATCGGCGTCGCGCACCGCGGCAAGCGTGCGGACCCAGTTCATCTCGACGGCGTCGTGCCACCGGATCGCCAGCGTCAGCTTCTCGCTCTCGGTGGTGCCGAGAGCCTCCGCCGCCGAGGCGATGCGGTCGATGCGCCAGACCCCGGCCGCCAGGCCGATCGTGACGATGGTCAGGATGGCGGCGAAGGTCGCGCCCAGGCGCGTGCCGATTCGAAGTTGCCGCAGATGCTTCATGGATTCCCTCGGCCGACGCGAACGGGCGTCGTGCACCGAAGGCCTATCGGCAGGGCTGCGTCGAACTGAAACGAAAACGCCCCGGAACGGGGCGTTTTGGTCGATCGGCGGTGCTGCAGATCCGCGGGCGTGGGAGCCCGCGCCGCGACTCAGCGCCGAGCGCGCCGGCGCCGGGCGAGGGTGCCGATGGCAGCGAGGCCGGCAAGCATCAACGCGTAGGTCTCCGGCTCCGGAACGGCATTCACGGGCGGGATCACACCGGGCACGTCACCGGGGTTCAGCGCCGTGTCGCTGAGGGCTGCGTAGTCGAAACCGTAGAAATCCGACGACCGGTTGCGGTCGACCACGACGATCAGCTTGCCGGTGAGGTTGATCGAGGTCAGCACATCCGCGCCAAGGGCAAAGGTGTGGATGGCGGTGTGCGGGAATCCGTCGTTGAAGGCCCAGTCCTGGACGATGCCGTTGTAAGTGGCGATGACGGCTCCGAACGTCGTGGCCTGGAAGTCGGCCATGTCGAAGATCATGGTGCCGACCGTCCAGCCGCTGCCGAGCCCGTCGAAGGTGAACGTCGCGACGGTGCCCGCCTGCGGGCCGTAGGTCGGGTGGGTCGTGCTGTAGGTGTCGGTGTACTGTGCGCCGTTGGTGGCAGCCGCCTCGGCCGCGCTGCGGCCGTCGTAGTTGGCGGTGAATCCGTTGAACGCGTGGTCGCCGTTGTCGGGGATGCCGATGCCGTAGCCGTCGTTGTCGCCGATGATCCACGTGGTGGCCGAGGCCGTGCCGACGCACGCGGCAAGCGCGGCGGCAATGATGATCTTGTGCATGGAGAGTTCCCTGTTCGAAGGTTGAACGACGGCGCGCTGATGTGCGCGTCTCGCCGCTCCTGGCGGCAACCGAAGATCTCACCGGGCGGCGATCGAACCTATCCCCGGTTCCCGGGGTGCCCCGACCTGGGCGGCGACCTACATGCTCTCGGCGTACAGCTCGCGGCCGATCAGCATGCGCCGGATCTCGCTCGTGCCGGCGCCGATCTCGTAGAGCTTGGCATCGCGCCAAAGCCGCCCGACCGGGTACTCGTTGGTGTAGCCGACGCCGCCGAGCGCCTGGATCGCCTCGCCGGCCATCCACGTCGCCTTCTCCGCCGAATAGAGGATGGCGCCCGCAGCGTCCTTGCGCAGGGTGCGCGAGTGGTCGCCCCGATCGCACGCCTGGCCGACGGCGTAGACGTAGGCGCGCGACGCCGACCAGGTCGTGTAGAGATCGGCGACC
>JBBSBZ010000241.1:0-5381 GCA_038250795.1 Burkholderiales bacterium
CCGGCCATCGCCTCGTGGCCCAGGCGCACGAACTCGTCGATGTAGAACTGGTAGTTGGTGAAGAGCACGAAGTTCTGGAAGTGCTCGGGGTCGGTGCCCGTGTAGTGACGCAGGCGATGCAGCGAGTAGTCGACGCGCGGCGCGGTGAAGAGCGCGAGCGGGTGCGCCTCGCCGGCGCGCGCGACCCAGGTGCCGTTGGCAATGCCGTCGTCCATCGCGCCCAGGTCGGGAAGGTCGAACAGGTCGCGCATCAGCAGGCGCCGATCGGCGTCGAGATTGCCCTCGATGTGATCGTGCTCGGCGAACGAGAAGTGGACGGGGATCGGCTGCTGGCTCGTGCCGACCTCGAGCGCGACGCCGTGGTTCTCGATGAGCAGGCGGAACTGCTCGAGGTAGTAGCTCGCGAACAGATCGGGCCGCGTCACGGTCGTCTCGTAGGTGCCCGGGCCGGCGACGAAGCCGTAGCTCAGGCGCGTGCTGGCCCGCGCGACGGTGTCCGTTCGAACGCGCACGAAGGGATAGCAGCCGCGCACCCGGCCTTCGGGCGCCGCCCCGTTGACGAAGCTCTGCAGCGCGCCGCGCAGGTGGTCGACGCTGCCGTCGTAGATCTCGCGGACGCGGGCAAGCGCCGCGGCGGCGTCGTCGAAGAGCGCCGGAGCGATGAAGGGCGGAACGAGGGCCACAGCGGTTCCAGGTCTCAGCCGTCTAGCCGACCTTCGCGAAGCTCACGATGTCGAGCGGCTCCGCGAACATCGGTCCGGCCGCGGCGACGGCCGCGGCGACGTGCGGCGTCTTCATGTGGGCGTCGACGGCGGCCTGGGTGCGCCACGCCTCGACGGTGCGAAAGACATGCGGCTTGTCGGCGCGCTGGAAGAGCTCGTACGAGACGCAGCCGGCCTCGCCCCGCGTCTTGGCAGCGAGCTCGGCGAGCTGGGTCTTCGCGGCCTCCGCATGCTGCGGCTTGACGACGATCGAAGCCATCACGTGAACCATGGACTGTCTCCTCGGCGGGGCGTGCAAAATCGCTCGCAACGCCGATGATGCCGCACCTCGATGACGACTCCGCCTGCCCTGGCCTCCAGCCGCGTCGGCCGGCCTGTGTGCGGTCGCTGACCGGCGTGCGCCGGGCCTCGCGGTGAAGATCCTGGTGCTCGGCGCCGGCGTCATCGGCGTCACCGCCGCCTACGAGCTCGCCGGCGCCGGGCACGAGGTCGTCGTCGTCGACCGCCAGGACGCGCCGGCACTGGAGACGAGCTTCGCCAACGCCGGCGAGGTCTCGCCCGGCTATTCGGCACCCTGGGCCGGCCCGGGCGTGCCGCTGAAGGCGATCAAGTGGCTCGCGATGCATCACCGCCCGCTCGTCATCCGGCCGCACATCGATGCAGCGACGGTGCGCTGGGTGCTGGCGATGCTGCGCAACTGCACGGCCGCGCGCTACGAGATCAACAAGCGGCGCATGGTCCGCATGGCCGAATACAGCCGCGACTGCATGCGCGACCTGCGCGCCGCCACCGGCATCGCCTACGACGAGCGGATGCAGGGCACGCTGCAGCTCTTTCGCACCCAGAAGCAGCTCGACGGCAGCGCCAGCGACATCGCCATCCTGCAGGAGAGCGGCGTGCCGTTCCAGTCGCTCGACCGCGAGGACTGCATTCGCCACGAGCCCGCGCTCGCTCGCGTGCGCGAGAAGTTCGTCGGCGGCCTGCGGCTGCCGGGCGACGAGACCGGCGACTGCTTCAAGTTCACGCAGCGGCTGGCGGCGCTCGCGACGGAGCGCGGCGTCGAGTTCCGCTTCGGCACGACGATCCGCTCGATCGGCCGCAGCGGCGATCGCGTCGGCGCCGTCGTGGTCGACGACGGCGCCGTGCTGCAGGCCGATGCCTACCTCGTCGCCCTCGGCAGCTACTCGCCGCTCCTCGTCGCGCCGCTCGGCCTGCGCCTGCCGATCTACCCGGTGAAGGGCTACTCGATCACCGTGCCGATCGTCGATGCCGGCGGCGCGCCCGAATCGACGGTGATGGACGAGACCCACAAGGTCGCCGTCACGCGCCTGGGTGACCGCATCCGGGTCGGTGGCACGGCCGAGCTCGCCGGCTACTCGCTCAAGTTGCACGAGGCGCGGCGCAGGACGCTCGCGCACGTGGTCAGCGATCTCTTCCCCGCCGGCGGGGACGTCAGCCGGGCCGAGTTCTGGTGCGGCCTGCGACCGATGACCCCCGACGGCACGCCGATCATCGGCCGGACGCCGTTTGCGAATCTCTTCCTCGCCACCGGCCACGGCACGCTCGGCTGGACGATGGCAGCGGGAACCGGCCGCGTCATGGCCGACGTCATCTCCGGCCGCCCGCCGGCAATCGACCTCGACGGCCTGACGGTCGCGCGCTACCGCGGCGGCGCCGGCCGTCCCTGACCGTGGCGCGTCGCAGCGAGGTTCGCTCGCCGCTTGCCGGCAGCATCGTCGCGCATCCTGTCGAGGCCGGGCGCATGGTCGAGCGCGACGACGTGATCGTCGTCATCGAGTCGATGAAGATGGAGCACGAGGTCCGTGCCGAGCGATCCGGACGGGTCGTCTCGCTGGCAGCGCGGATCGGCGACGTCGTCGCCTCGGGCGACCTGCTCGCGATCCTCGATCTCGGCAGCACGCCCGATGCGGCCCGGGCGGTGGCGCACTCGGCCGCGCCCTCCGGCGCGCCCTTGCGCGCCGATCTGCTCGAGCTGCAGATGCGAGAGGCGAAGCTCGCCGACGCCAGTCGGCCGCAGGCGGTCGGCAAGCGCCATGCGCTCGGCCTGCGCACGGCGCGCGAGAACATCGCCGACCTCTGCGACGAGGGCAGCTTCGTCGAATACGGCGCGCTCGCCTATGCCGCCCAGCGCGGCCGGCGCGAGCTCGACGACCTGATCCGCAACACGCCGGCCGACGGCATGGTCACCGGCATCGGCAGCATCGACGCTGCCACTTTCGGCCCGGAGTGCTCGCGCGCCGTCGTCCTGGCCTACGACGCGACGGTGCTCGCGGGCACCCAGGGATTTCGCAACCACCAAAAGACCGATCGCCTGCTCGCGATCGCGGCCGCGCATCGGTTGCCGGTCGTGCTCTTCGGCGAAGGCGGCGGCGGACGTCCAGGCGACGTCGACCTGCCGATCGTTGCCGGCCTGCATGTGCCCACCTTCGCGAGCTTCGCGCGTCTGAGCGGCCGCGTGCCGCTCGTCGCCGTCGTCGCCGGCCGCTGCTTCGCCGGCAACGCCGCGCTCGTCGGTTGCTGCGACGTGATCATCGCCACGCGCGCCAGCTCGATCGGCATGGGCGGGCCGGCGATGGTCGAAGGCGGCGGGCTCGGCGTCTTCGCGCCCGAGGCGATCGGGCCGAGCGACGTCCAGTCGCGCTCGGGCGTGATCGACGTGCTCGTCGAGGACGAGGCCGAGGGCGTCTCGATCGCACGACGCTATCTCGCCTTTTTCCGCGGCACGGTCGCCGTCCCGCAAGACCGACGCGACCCCGCCTCGATGCGCGACCTGCTGCCCACGAACCGTCAGCGCGCCTACGACATCCGCACCGTTGTCTCGGCGCTCGCCGACGCCGACTCGACGCTCGAGTTGCGCGCCGGCTTCGGCGCCGGCGTCGTCACGGCGCTGGCGCGCATCGAGGGTCGGCCGGTCGGCCTGCTCGCGAGCAATCCGGCGCATCTGGGCGGCGCCATCGACGCCGACGCCGCCGACAAGGCGGCGCGCTTCATGCAGCTTTGCGATGCGCATGGTCTGCCGATCGTCTCGCTCATCGACACGCCCGGCTTCATGGTCGGCCCCGAAATCGAGGCCCGGGCCCAGGTGCGCCATGTGAGTCGGATGTTCATCGTGGCCGCCCAGCTGCGCGTGCCCGTCGTCGCGCTGGTGCTGCGCAAGGCCTACGGCCTCGGCGCGATGGCCATGGCGGCCGGCGGCTTGCACGCGCCAGTCGCGACGGCAGCCTGGCCGAGCGGCGAGTTCGGCGCGATGGGCCTCGAAGGCGCGGTCGAGCTGGGCTATCGCAAGGAACTCGATGCCGCCGCGGGCGCGCGCGACGCCCTGCGCCAGCGCCTGGTCGCTGAGCAATACGAAAGGGGCAAGGCGATTCACCTCGCGGAAACGCTGGAGATCGACGCCGTGATCGATCCAGCGGAAAGTCGTCGGTGGATCGCGTCGATGCTCGCCTCCTCGCGCGTCGCCGATCGAGCGGGCGACCGGTTCGTCGACGCCTGGTGAGGCGCGATCGCGTCGGCTAGTGCAGCCGGCGCGCCGGATCACCAGGCGCGGGATTCTGGGAGTCGGGGGCAGCGCTGCCGGCGCGTCCGGGAGTGGCCAGCGCGAGCGCCTTTCCGTCGAGGCCGGCGAACAGCTTGGCCGCGCGCACCTTCAATTCGAGCAGCTCGGTCGGGTTGACGAAGTAGGTGCCCCGCATCACGTCGACGTCGATGCGGAACTCGACGTCCTTGCCGTCGCTCGTGAGGGTGCCGCTGGTGAATTCGTACTGATCGTCGGCCGCCGGCATGGCCAGCGGGCCAGCCCGGTCGACGTCGTAGCGAACGTCGAAGATCTCGCCGCTGGCCAGATCCAGCGAGCCGGTCGAGCGGATGACTTCCTCCGCGAGTTCGTCGACGATGACGATGGGAACCTTGAGATTGATGGTGCTCTTTCGATGCGCTCGACAATTCTGGCACGGGCAGGCCCGGCAGAGTCCGAGGGACTACCGGCTTCCGGGCACCAACGCGTCCGGCCAGCGCGACCCGGGCAAACCGGGCCAGCTGGCCTCGTACCCGACCGCGAGCTCGTCGCCACGCTCCGAGCCGTCCGGTGCCAGTTCGCCAGCCGGCGGATGCCCACCGAAATACCAGCGCTTCACGTCGTCGACCCACTCTTGTTCATTGGCCATGTCGTCTCTCCGAAGGCGATGCCGCAACCCGCATGTCCGACTGTCCGACGACCGCTTCGGCACGGCCATCGGAAGCCGCTTCGACGCGGGGTAGGACCGCGCCTACCGGGCCGGCCAGGGGGTGTCGGCTGGATCCGACAGCGGCTTGCGGAATCGACCAACGCCGTCGTCCGCCCCGACAAGCGGCCACACCCGCGTCTTCGACCGCCCGCATGTCGGCGACCTTCGCGTGGGCGACCGCGTCCGGCTCGACGCACAGTCGTTCCATCGCGCGCGACGTGATAGCGTTCCGCGGATGGCGAAAGTGTCCGCTCGCATCCACGTCGGCGTCGGGGGCTGGGTCTACGAGCCCTGGCGCGAAACCTTCTATCCGCCGGGTCTGAAGAAGGCCGACGAGCTCGCCTACCTGAGCCGTCGGCTCACGGCGATCGAAATCAACGCGACCTACTACCGCACGCAGAGTCCGGCCAGCTTC
>JBBSBZ010000242.1:0-5357 GCA_038250795.1 Burkholderiales bacterium
GCCAATGCCGACGGCAGCGGCAGCTACTACGTCCTCGAGGACAACCTGCGCGTGCCGAGCGGCGTCTCGTACATGCTCGAGAACCGCAAGATGATGATGCGGCTCTTCCCCGAGCTCTTCAGCCAGCACCGCATCGCGCCGGTCGCGCACTATCCCGACCTGCTGCTCGAGACGCTGCGTTCCGTGGCGCCGGCGGCGGTGAACGATCCGACCGTCGTCGTGCTCACCCCGGGCATGTACAACAGCGCCTACTTCGAGCACGCCTTCCTCGCCCAGCAGATGGGCATCGAGCTGGTCGAGGGACAGGATCTATTCGTCGACGACAACTTCGTCTACATGCGCACGACGCAGGGGCCGAAGCGGGTCGACGTGATCTACCGCCGGGTCGACGACGACTTCCTCGACCCGCTCGCCTTCCGCGACGACTCCACGCTCGGCTGCGAAGGGCTGCTCTCGGCCTACCGCGCCGGCAACGTCACGCTCTCGAACGCCATCGGCACCGGCGTTGCCGACGACAAGTCGATCTATCCGTTCGTGCCGAAGATGATCGAGTTCTACCTCGGCGAGAAGCCCATCCTGCAGAACGTGCCGACCTACGTCTGCCGCGACCCGGGCGACCTCGCCTACGTGCTCGACCACCTCGGCGAGCTCGTCGTCAAGGAGGTGCACGGCGCGGGCGGCTACGGCATGCTCGTCGGGCCCGCCTCGACGAAGGCGGAGATCGAGGAATTCCGCGTCGCCCTGAAGGCCGACCCGAACCGCTACATCGCCCAGCCGACGCTGGCCCTCTCGACCTGCCCGACCTTCGTCGAGAGCGGCATCGCGCCGCGCCACATCGACCTCAGGCCGTTCGTGCTTTCCGGCAAGACGGTGCAGATGGTGCCCGGCGGGCTGACCCGCGTCGCGCTCAAGGAAGGATCGCTCGTCGTCAATTCGTCGCAGGGCGGCGGCACCAAGGACACCTGGATCCTGGAAGCATGAGGACGAGTTCGCGCCATGCTGTCTAGGACCGCCGACCACCTCTACTGGATGGCGCGCTACATGGAGCGCGCCGAGAACACGGCGCGCATGCTCGACGTCAACTACCAGATGTCGCTGCTGCCGCAGTCCGAAGGCGCGGCCGAGCGGGGCTGGCGCGGCCTGCTGAGCATCAACGAGATCGGCGGCGACTTCGCCCGCCGTCGCGGCGAGGTGACGGCGCGCAGCGTCATCGACTACATGGTGGGCGATCCAAAGAACGGCTCGTCGATCCGCAGCTGCCTGATGGCCGCGCGCGAGAACGCACGGGCCGTGCGGGGCACGCTCACCACCGAAGTCTGGGAGACGCAGAACCAGACCTGGCTGGAGTTCCAGCGCATGGTCGCCGAGGGCGCCTTCGAGCAGAGCCCGAGCGAAGCCTTCGAGTGGGTCAAGTTCCGCTCGCACCTGTCGCGCGGCGTCACCGTGGGCACCATGCTGCAGGACGAGGCCTTCCACTTCCTGCGCATCGGCAGCTTCCTCGAGCGGGCCGACAACACGGCGCGCATGATCGACGTGAAGTTCCATGCCGTGGACAACGAATTCGTCGGCTATGGACCGGACGCCGCAGCGGCGCGCCTGCGTTACGGCATGAGCCTGAGCGCCGGCCAGAGCCAGAGCCAGAGCCAGTCGGGTGGCGGAAGCCAGAGCCAGAGCCAAAGCCAGGAGAACGGCGGCAAGGACGTCGAGTTCGACTTCTATCACTGGTCGGCGGTGCTGCGATCGGTGTCGGGCTTCGAGATCTACCGCAAGGTCTACCGCAACGTGATCCGGCCGGAGCGGGTCGCCGAGCTGTTGATCCTGCGGCCTGACATGCCGCGCTCGCTCGCCGCCTGCATGCACGAGGTCGTCTCGAACCTTCAGCGTGTGGCCAACGAGCAGTCGAAGGACACGCTGCGACTGGCCGGCCGGCTCGACTCCGATCTCAAGTACGGGCGCATCGACGAAATCCTCGCGACCGGGCTGCACGCCTACCTCACGCAGTTCCTCGAACGGGTGAACGCGCTCGGCGCCGGCATCAGTCGCGACTTCCTCGTCCCCGTGGCGGCCTGACGCGACGGCCGAGAATCGGCCGAACCTCCCGAAAGCTCACGCATGTCGATCCACGTCGCGCTGAACCACGTCACGCACTACCACTACGACCGGCCGGTGATGCTCGGGCCGCAGACGGTGCGCCTGCGTCCGGCGCCGCATTCGCGCACCCGCATCCTCAGCTACTCGATGAAGGTCGAGCCGAGCACGCACTTCATCAACTGGCAGCAGGACCCGCAGGCGAACTACCTCGCCCGGCTCGTCTTTCCCGAGCGCACCAGCCACTTCCGGATCGAGGTCGACCTGGTCGCCGAGATGGCGGTGTTCAACCCGTTCGATTTCTTCCTCGAGCCGAGCGCCGAGACCTTTCCGTTCACCTATGAGCCCGATCTTCTCGTCGAGCTCGCGCCTTTCCTGCGCAAGGCGCCGGCGACGCCGCTCTTCGCCGAATACCTGGCGCGTGTCGATCGCAGCCCGAGGTCGACGAGCACCTTCCTGGTCGACATCAACCAGGGATTGCAGCAGGACATCGCCTACCTGATCCGCATGGAGCACGGCGTGCAGACGCCGGAGACGACGCTGCAGAACGCAAGCGGCTCGTGCCGCGACAGCGCGTGGCTGCTGGTGCAGCTCCTGCGCCACCTGGGCCTGGCGGCGCGATTCGTGTCGGGCTACCTGATCCAGCTGAAAAGCGACGTGAAGTCGCTCGACGGCCCGAGCGGCACCGAGGTCGACTTCACCGACCTGCACGCGTGGTGCGAGGTCTACCTGCCCGGCGCCGGCTGGATCGGCCTCGACCCGACCTCGGGCCTCTATGCCGGCGAAGGTCACATCCCGCTGGCGTGCTCGCCCGAGCCGTCGTCGGCCGCGCCGATCAGCGGCGAGCTCGAGGCGTGCGAGACCACTTTCGAGCACCACATGTCGGTGCGCCGCGTGTGGGAAGCGCCGCGCGTGACGATGCCGTACAGCGAGCTGCAGTGGGGCGCGATCGACGAGCTCGGCAAGCAGGTCGACGCCGACCTGCGCCGCCTGGACGTGCGCCTCACGCAAGGCGGCGAGCCGACCTTCGTCTCGGTCGACGACCGCGAGGGCGGCGAATGGAACACCGAGGCGATGGGCCCGACCAAGCGCGTCCTCAGTGTCGAGCTGATGGAGCGCCTCAGGAAGCACTACGGCGCCGGCGGCCTCGTCCATTTCGGCCAGGGCAAGTGGTATCCGGGCGAGCAGCTGCCGCGCTGGTCGCTCAATCTCTTCTGGCGTCGCGACGGCGTGCCGATCTGGCACGACGACAGGCTCATCGCCAGCGAGCGCGAAGAGCACGGCGCGACCACGGCGCATGCGCGCGAGTTCTTGCGCCGGCTGGCCGTGCGCGTCGGCGTCGATCGTCGCCACGTGTTCGCCGCTTACGAGGACGTCGGCTACTGGCTCTGGCGCGAGGGCCGCCTGCCGATCAACGTCGAGCCCGGCGATGCCAAGCTGGCCGACCGCGCCGAGCGCGACCGCCTGCGTCAGGTCTTCGCGCGCGGCCTCGGCGAGCCAGTCGGCTACGCACTGCCGATCGCGCGCGACGAGCGCGACTCCCGGCGCTGGCGCTCTTCGCCGTGGTACCTGCGCGGCGACCACTGCTACCTGATCCAGGGCGACTCGCCGGTCGGCTTCCGGCTACCGCTCGATTCGTTGCCGTGGGTGCGCGCGGCCGACTTGCCGTGGATCTATCCGCCCGACCCGAACGAGGACGCTCCGCCGCTCGCCGGCGGTCTCGCTGAAGACGGCACAGCCGGCCCGTCCTGGCACTCGCTCGACGACGCCGGCCGCGCCCGCTCCCGCGAGCACGAGACGCCGGCGGGAACGAACGACGCCGCCGGCGAGGACCCGAGCGACGAGCCTCTCGCCGTCGAGCCGCTCGCGCCCGACGAGTCGGCCGCCTTCGTCGTCCGCACCGCCATCAGCGCCGAGGCGCGTCACGGCCGGCTCTACGTCTTCATGCCGCCGACCTCGACGCTCGACGACTACCTGTCGCTCGTCACGGCGGTCGAGAAGACGGCGCGCGAGCTGCGCCTGCCGGTGATCCTCGAAGGCTACGAGCCGCCGAAGGACCCGCGCCTCGTCGTCCTGCGCGTCACGCCCGATCCGGGCGTGATCGAGGTCAACATCCACCCGGCATCGAGCTGGAGCGAGCTTGTCGACCAGACGACGCAGCTCTACGCCGCGGCGCGCGAGACGCGGCTCACGACCGAGAAGTTCATGCTCGACGGCCGCCACACCGGCACCGGCGGCGGCAACCATTTCGTCCTCGGCGGCGCGAAGCCGGCCGACTCGCCCTTCCTGCGCCGGCCCGACCTGCTCGCCAGCATGATCGGCTACTGGCACAACCACCCGGCGCTCAGCTATCTGTTCTCGGGCATGTTCGTCGGCCCGACGAGCCAGGCGCCGCGCATCGACGAGGCTCGCAACGACTCCGTCCACGAGATCGAGATCGCGTTCGCGGAGCTGGCGCGGGTCGCCGAAGTCGAGGACGGAAAGACGCCGCCGTGGCTGATCGACCGGCTGCTGCGCAACTTGCTCACCGATGTCACCGGCAACACGCACCGCGCCGAGTTCTGCATCGACAAGCTCTACTCGCCCGACGGCCCGACCGGCCGGCTCGGCCTGCTCGAGATGCGCGCCTTCGAGATGCCGCCGCACGCGCGCATGAGCCTCGTCCAGCAGCTCCTGATGCGTGCGCTCGTGGCGCGCTTCTGGGCCGCGCCGTACCGGCCTGTCCGGCTGGCGCGATGGGGCACCGAACTGCACGACCGGTTCATGCTGCCGCACTTCATCTGGAAGGACCTCGACGACGTCGTCGGCGAGCTGGACGACGCCGGCTATCCGTTCCGGCTCGACTGGTTCGCGGCGCACCGCGACTTCCGCTTCCCGCTTCTGGGCGACTTCTCGGCCGCCGGCGTGTCGGTCGAGCTGCGCATGGCGCTCGAGCCGTGGCACGTGCTCGGCGAAGAGAGCGGGCCGGGCGGAACCGCACGCTACGTCGACTCGACGGTCGAGCGGATCGAGGTGCTCGTCAGCGGCCTCGTCGGCGACCGGCATCTGCTCGCCTGCAACGGCCGCCGGCTTCCGCTGCAGCCGACCGGCGTCGCCGGCGAGTACGTCGCGGCAGTCCGATATCGCGCCTGGACGGCGCCGTCGTCGCTGCATCCGACGATCGCGGCCCACGTGCCGCTCGTGTTCGACCTCGTCGACACCTGGATGAACCGCTCGCTCGGCGGCTGCCAGTACCACGTCGCCCATCCGGGCGGCATCAACTACACCAC
>JBBSBZ010000243.1:0-5353 GCA_038250795.1 Burkholderiales bacterium
GCCGGGCAACCTGCCGAAGAAGACGGCGCGCGCGCTGCTCGACATCGAGGACGGCGCCTACGTGCCGATCATCCGCAACCCGAAGACGACCAACGCCGACACCGAGGCCGTCTTCTACTTCCCGGGCTGCGGCTCGGAGCGACTCTTCTCGCAGGTCGGCCTGGCGACCCAGGCCATGCTCTGGCAGGCCGGCGTGCAGACCGTGCTGCCGCCCGGGTATCTCTGCTGCGGCTATCCGCAGCGCGGCTCGGGCGACTTCGACAAGGCCGAGAAGATCATCACCGACAACCGGGTGCTGTTCCACCGCGTCGCCAACACGCTCAACTACCTCGACATCAAGACCGTCGTCGTGAGCTGCGGCACGTGCTACGACCAGCTCCAGGGCTACAAGTTCGAAGAGATCTTCCCAGGCTCGCGGATCATCGACATCCACGAGTTCCTGCTCGAGAAGGGCATCACGCTCGGCGGCCCGGGCGCACCCGATGCGGCGGCGCCGGGCTATCTCTTCCACGACCCGTGCCACAGCCCGATGAAGCTGCGCGAGCCGATGCAGACCGTGAAGGCGCTCGTCGGCGAGAACGTGAGGAAGAGCGACCGCTGTTGCGGCGAGAGCGGCACCTTCGGCATCGCCCGGCCCGACATCGCGACGCAGGTGCGCTTTCGCAAGGAAGAGGAGCTTCGCAAGGACGAGGCGGCGCTGCGCACCATGGTCGGCAGCGACGTTCCGCCGAAAGGCAACCTCAAGATCCTGACGTCGTGCCCCAGCTGCCTGCAGGGGCTGCAGCGCTACAAGGGCGACCTTGCCAACGGGCTGCTCGAAGCCGACTACATCGTCGTCGAGATGGCCAACCGCATCCTCGGCGACGACTGGATGCCCGAGTACATCGCCCGCGCCAACGAGGGCGGCATCGAACGCGTCCTGGTTTGACGCCGCGGTCGCCGCCTGCGATGACGGCCCAGGGAGATCGTCCGCCGCCCGCGCTCGCCTACCTGTCGAGCCTGCACCCGGCGCTGTCGATGACCTTCGTGCTGCGCGAGATCGTGCAGCTGCGTCGATCGGGCTTTCGCATCGAGACCGTGTCGGTGAGCGCGCCCGACCGGCCGCCGGAGGCCATGACCGCCGAGGAGCGCTCGGAGGCGGCTCGCACCTACGCCCTCAAGCCGCACGGCGTCGTCGGCGCCCTCGCGGGGCATGCGTCGGCGCTCTTCACCCATCCCGGCGGCTACCTGCGCGGCTGGGCGCTCGCGTTCCGCCTCGCCCGGCTCGACCTGCGCCGGCTCGCCTTCAACCTTGCCTATTTCACAGAGGCGCTGATGGTGGGCCGCTGGATGCGCGCGAAGTCGCTGCGCCATCTCCATGTCCACCTCGGGTCGCAGCCGGCAACCGTCGGGATGTTCGTGAAGCTGGTCTTCGGGGTCGGCCTGTCGATCACGGTGCATGGTCCCGACGAGTTCTACGACGCGCCCGGCCAGTACCTGAGCGAGAAGGTGGCGGCCGCCGATTTCGTCTGCTGCATCAGCCACTACGCGCGCAGCCAGCTGATGCGGCTCTCGCCCTACGAGCACTGGAGCAAGCTGGTCGTCTGCCGACTCGGCGTCGATCCGCAGGTCTTTCGTCCTGCCGAGCCGCGGAGCCAGCCTTCGCCCTTTCGCATCCTCTGCGTCGGCCGACTCACACCGGCCAAAGGCCAGCATCTCCTCGTCGACGCGGTGGCGCGGCTCGGCGCCGAGGGCCGTGACGTGCATCTTCACGTCGTCGGCGCGGGCATCGATCGCGACTCGCTCGAGAGGCAGACCGCGCGCGCCGCCGCCACCCGCTGGGTGAGCTTCGAGGGCGCCGTCAACCAGGACCGGATCCGCGACTTCTACGGGATGGCCGACTGCTTCTGCATCCCGAGCTTCGCCGAAGGCATCCCGATCGTCCTGATGGAGGCGATGGCGATGGAGATCGCCTGCGTGACGACGCGCATCACCGGCATTCCCGAGCTGATCCGCGACGGCGTCGACGGGCTGCTCGTCGCCCCCTCGGACGTCGACGCGCTCGTCGAGGCGCTCCGGTCGCTGATCGACGATCCCGCGCTGCGCCGGCGCCTCGGCGCGAGCGGACGACAGCGTGTCGTCGAGCACTACGACCTCGCGGCCAACGTCGAGCGCCTAGCACGTGTGTTCAGGGCCAGGGTCGAGTCCGGGCCGACGTAAGGGAAACGACGTGGACGCCGAGCCACACCGCTTCTCCCCATCGGTGCCGGGGATGCAGGCCACTCGCTAAACTGCGCCGGCCATCGAGACAGGACCATGAACCCTCGCACCGCGCCACGTCGACCGACGACCATCACCGTCCACGGGGCCTCGCGCGTGCTGGAGGTCGGGTTCGACGACAACCGCACCTTTCGCATCCCGTTCGAGCTGATGCGCGTCTATTCGCCCTCGGCCGAGGTCCAGGGCCACGGCCCCGGACAGGAAGTGCTGCAGACCGGCAAGCGCGACGTCGACGTCACCGCGCTCGAGCCGGTCGGCAACTATGCCGTGCTGCCGCGCTTTTCCGACGGCCACGAAACCGGCATCTTCTCGTGGGACTACCTCTACTTCCTCGGCTCGACGCAGGACGACCTGTGGCGAAAGTACGAGGAGCGGCTCGCCAAGGCGGGCGCCAGCCGCGACGTCGCGACGCCATCCCCGGCGGCGCCGGCCTCGTCGTGCGGCCACTCGCACTGAGACGGCCCAGGCGATGAGCGAGACCCACTTCGGCTTTCGCAGCGTCGACGAGAACGCGAAGGCCGACGCCGTGCGCGGCGTGTTCGACTCGGTGGCACCGAAGTACGACGTCATGAACGACCTGATGTCGATGGGCCTGCACCGGGTCTGGAAGGCCTACGCGGTCGCCGTCGCGAGCGTGCGGCCCGGCGACAAGGTGCTCGACATCGCCGGCGGCACGGGCGACCTGGCGCGCGCCTTCGTCAAGCCGGCGGGCGAGACGGGCACCGTCGTCCTCACCGACATCAACGAGGCGATGCTGAGGCAGGGCCGCGACCGCCTTCTCGACGAAGGCATCGTCCTGCCGACGACGCTGTGCGACGCCGAGGCATTGCCGTTCGCGACCGGCAGCTTCGACCTCGTGAGCGTCGCCTTCGGCCTGCGCAACATGACCCACAAGGAGAAGGCGCTGGCCGAGATGGCACGCGTGCTGCGCGTCGGCGGGCGGCTGCTCGTGCTCGAGTTCTCGAAAGTCGCCGCGCCGCTGTCGAAGGCGTACGACTGGTACTCGTTCAAGGTCCTGCCGCGGATCGGCGCGTGGGTCGCCGGCGACGGCGAGAGCTACCGCTACCTCGCCGAGTCGATCCGCGTCCACCCCGACCAGGAAGCGCTCAAGTCGATGATGAAGAGCGCCGGCTTCGGCCACGTCGACGTCCACAACCTGAGTGCCGGCGTCGTCGCCCTCCACGTGGGGATCAAGTGTTGACGCTCGGCCGACCGGCGCCGCGCCTGCCGCGTGGCTGGCGCCAGACCGTGTCGGTCGGCCTGGGCGTGCCGCTCCTGCTCGGCAGCGCGCCGGCCGCGGCGGCCGGTACGGGCGGGATCGTGCTCGGCGGCGTCGCGCCGTGGCTCGGTCTGCTTGCCGCGCTCTGGGCGCTGCTCGCGCCGCGCAAGCCCGCCGACCTGAGCGGCGCGGCGACGGTCGCCACCTTCGGCGCGCTCGTCCTGATGAGCGCGATCTGGACCTGGCGCCGGCAGCGCGCCAAGCGCGAGGCGGCGTTGCGCGCTCGTTCGTCCGGCCCGCTGGTCTCCCGCCGCATCGCCGACGGCGCCTTCGCCGCGCCGGCGCCCGCCGGCCTCGACGGCGCCGAGGTGCTCGAGGTCGCACGCTCGCGCTTCCTTCGCCTCCAGGCCGCCTGGGACGCCGGCGACGTGCAGGCGCTCGGCCACCTGACGACGCCCGACATGCTGCGCGAGCTGCTGCCGATGCTGACGGCGCGCGTCGCCGGCGCCACCCGCACCGACGTCATCTCCCTGCACGCCGAGCTCGTCGGGCTCGAGGAGCTCGGCGCGGCCTACCTCGCGAGCGTCGAGTTCTCGGGGCTCATCCGCGAATCGGTCGAGCAGGGCGCCGTGCCGTTTCGCGAGCTGTGGATGCTCGCCTGCGAGAAGGACGGCTCGCCGTCCTGGCGCCTCGCGCGCCAGCAGGCGCTCTTCTAGCCCGCGTTCAGCCCGCGTAGCCGTTCGGGTTCGCGGTCTGCCAGCGCCACGTGTCGGCGCACATCGCGTCGAGGTCGTGCCTGGCCTTCCAGCCGATGAGGCGTTCTGCCAGGGCCGCATCCGCGTAGCAGGCTGCGACGTCGCCGGGACGACGCGGCACGATGTCGTAGGGCACCGGCCGCCCGCTCGCGCGCTCGAAGGCGTGGACGAGCTCGAGGACGCTGCTGCCTCGGCCCGTGCCCAGGTTGACCGTGAGCGAGCCGGCGCCGCCGAGCAAGTGACGCAGGGCGGCGACGTGTCCTTCGGCAAGATCGACGACGTGCAGGTAGTCGCGCACGCCGGTGCCGTCGGCCGTCGGATAGTCGTCGCCGAAGACCTGCAGGCGCGCCCGCTTGCCGACGGCGACCTGGGCGACGTAGGGCATCAGGTTGTTCGGCGTGCCGCGCGGGTCCTCGCCGATCGTTCCGCTCTCGTGAGCGCCGACCGGATTGAAATAGCGCAGCAGCGCGATCCGCCACTCGGCATCGGAGCGCTCGAGGTCGCGCAGGATGTTCTCGCTGATCAGCTTGGTCGCGCCGTAGGGGTTGGTCGTCGACAGCGCTGCGTCCTCCGGAATCGGCAGGCGCTGCGGATCGCCGTACACCGTCGCGCTCGAGCTGAAGACGAAGGTCTTGCAGCCGTGCTGGCGCATGGCCCGGGCGAGCGCGACCAGGCCGCCCACGTTGACGTCGTAGTAGAGGAGCGGCTCGGCAACGCTCTCGCCGACGGCCTTCTTCGCCGCGAAATGGACCACGGCGTCGATCTTCGCGCCGGCGAAGACGTTCTCGAGCGCCGCGCGGTCACGCACGTCGGCCCGAGTGAAACGGGAAACGTCGGCGCCGAGCGCGGCGAGTCGCGTCAGAACCTCCGGGGAGCTGTTCGAGAAATCGTCGAGCCCGGCAACCCGGTAGCCCGCGGCTTCCAGCGCGAGCCAGGTGTGCGAGGCGATGTAGCCGGTCGCACCGGTGAGCAGGATCATGGTCGTCGCGATGGAAGTGACGGCCCGATCCTACAATCCGGCCATGCTCGAAGCAGCCAAGGCTCTGGCGCAGCGCTCGGTGATGGAGCGCGTCGTGCTCCTCGTCAATCACGTCATCTCGGCCGAGCCGGCCGCGCTCGA
>JBBSBZ010000244.1:0-5319 GCA_038250795.1 Burkholderiales bacterium
CGCGCGACGCCGCCGAGGTCCGCATGGACGCCGTGCCGGCGCTCGGCGGGCACACCGACGCGCTGCTTGCCGAGCTGGGCCTCGACGCGGCGGCGATCGCCCGTCTCCACGCCGAGGGCGCGGTCTAGTCCTGCCGGCCTTCCCTCGAGGATCACCCCATGAGCACCGCGTCCGATCCCGGCCGACAACTCGCCGAGTTCGCTGCCACCCTCGCCGCCGAAGCCATCCCGGCTGCCGTCCTCGATCGCGCTGAGGACCTGATGATCGACTGGCTCGGCTCGGCGCTGGCCGGCAAGGGCGCGCGCCCGGTCGAGGCGATCGCCCGCTTCGCCGAGCGCATGGGGCCGGCCGACGGGCCGAGCGAGCTGCTGATCCACCGGCGCGGCACGAGCCCGCTGATGGCGGCGATGGCCAACGCCGCCGCCTCTCACGTCGCCGAGCAGGACGACCTGCACAACGCCTCGGTGCTTCATCCGGCGACGGTCGTCTTCCCGCCGGCGCTGGCCGTCGCGCAGGCGCTCGGCCGCAGCGGCGCCGAGCTGCTGACGGCGGTCGTCGCCGGCTACGAGGTCGGCATCCGCGTCGGCGAATTCCTCGGCCGCTCGCACTACACGATCTTCCACACCACCGGCACCGCCGGCACGCTGGCCGCCGCGGCGGCGACCGGCTCGCTGCTGCGCCTGGATGCAGCGCAGATGGGGCACGCCTTTGGCTCGGCCGGGACGCAGGCGGCGGGTCTCTGGGAGTTCCTGCGCGACGCCGCCGACTCGAAGCAGCTGCACACCGCGCACGCCGCCTCGGCCGGGCTCACCGCCGCCTATCTGGCCGCCGACGACTTCACCGGCGCGAGACGCATCTTCGACGGCAAGCAGGGCATGGCCGCGGGGCTGTCCAGCGACGCCGATCCGGCCCGCCTCGCCGATCGCCTCGGCGTGCGCTGGGCGCTGCCCGAGACCTCGTTCAAATTCCATGCCTCGTGCCGCCACACGCATCCGGCGGCCGACGCGCTGCAGGAGGCGATGCGCACCCACCATCTTGCCGCCGGCGACATCGCGGCTGTCACCGCCCGCGTCCACCAGGGCGCCCTCGACGTGCTCGGCCCGGTCACCGACCCGCAGACCGTGCACCAGTCGAAGTTCTCGATGGGCACGGTGCTCGGCCTCGTCGCCGTTCGGGGCGGCGCCAGCCTGGCCGACTTCGACGCCCACTGGCAGGACCCCGAGGTCACCTCGTTTCGCGATCGTGTCGCGATGCGGCTCGACCTCGAAGTTGACGCCGCCTATCCGGCGCGCTGGATCGGCAAGGTCGAGCTCCGCACGACCGACGGCCGCACGTTCACGGCACGCGTCGACGAGCCGAAGGGCGATCCGGGCAACAGCCTGAGCCGGGCCGAGATCGAGGCCAAGGCAGAGCGGCTGGCGGCCTATCGCGACGGCGCCAGCGCCGCCGAGACGGCGCGAGCGATCGCGCTCATCCGCTCGCTGCGCGCATCGCCGCGCGTCGGCCGGCTGCTCGGCTGAGGATGCTGCCGCGCACCTATCTTTTCGTCCCCGGCGATCGGCCGGAGCGCTTCGCCAAGGCGATGGCGAGCGGCGCCGATGCCGTCATCGTCGATCTCGAGGACGCCGTGGCGCCGGCCGCGAAGGACGCTGCCCGAAGCGCCCTCTCGGCGTGGTTGAACGCCGGCCATGGCCCGGTGGTCGTTCGCATCAACGACGCGGCCAGCGCCGGCTTCGCCGCCGACCTGGCGGTCGCCGCTCACCCGGGCGTGGCATCGATCATGCTGCCCAAGGCCGAGCGTGCCGACGACTTGGCCCGGGTCCGCGCCGCGGCCGCGCAGGCGACGCTGCTGCCGCTGATCGAGACGGCGCGCGGCATCGACCGCGTGCGCGATCTGGCCGGGGCGGCTGGCGTCGAGCGCCTCGTCTTCGGCTCGATCGACTTCCAGCTCGACCTCGGCATCGACGGCGACGACGACGAGCTGCTGCTCTTTCGCTCGCAGATCGTGCTCGCGTCGCGCCTTGCCGGGCTGGCCGCACCGGTCGACGGCGTCAGCACGACCATCGACGACGCCGAGGCGCTCGGCGCGGCGACCCGTCGCGCCCTGCGACTCGGCTTCGGTGCCAAGCTCTGCATCCATCCGCGCCAGCTCGCCGCCGTGCAGGCCGGGTTCGCGCCAGGGGCCGAGGAGCTGGCATGGGCGGAGCGCGTCGTCGCCGCGGCGGGGTCGGCAGCGGGCGGGGCCGTCGCCGTCGACGGCCGGATGATCGACCGGCCAGTCCTGCTGCGCGCCCAGGCCCTTCTGGCGCGGCGGCGGCAGCGGTGACGGTTCGCCGTGCCGGCGAACGGCGTGGGGTTCGCCTCGATTGCGCCGCGCTCGAACCGTCCGTTATCGTGGTCGATGAACGCCATGCGCAGCCGCGCATCTTTCGATCAGTCCGGGCCTCGTCGCCGAGGCCAGCCCAGGAGCCCCATGCCATGAAGTTTCTCGCCACCCTCGCCGCCGGAGCATTCGCCCTGACGCTGGCCGCCGGCGCCGCCCAGGCGCAGATCGTCGTCAAGTTCAGCCACGTCGTCGCCGACGCCACGCCCAAGGGGCAGGCCGCCCTGAAGTTCAAGGAGCTGGCCGAGAAGAAGCTGCCCGGCAAGGTGACGGTGCAGGTGTTCCCGAGCTCGCAGCTCTTCGGCGACGCCAAGGAGCTCGAGGCGCTCCTTCTCGGCGACGTCCAGTTCATCGCCCCGTCGCTGTCGAAGTTCGACCGCTACACCAAGAAAATCCAGGTCTTCGACCTGCCTTTCCTGTTCGACGACATCGAGGCCGTCGACCACTTCCAGTCGAGCCCGGCCGGCAAGGGCCTGCTCGAATCGATGAAGAGCCGCGGGCTGCTCGGCCTGGCCTACTGGCACAACGGCATGAAGCAGCTTTCCACCAACAAGGACCAGCTCAAGCGCCCCGAGGACGTGAAGGGCCTCAAGTTCCGGATCCAGGCCTCCGACGTGCTCGAGGCGCAGTTCAAGGCCCTCGGCGCGAACCCGCAGAAGATGGCCTTCAGCGAGGTCTACCAGGCCCTGCAGACCGGCGTCGTCGACGGCCAGGAGAACACCTGGTCGAACATCTACTCGCAGAAGTTCTACGAAGTTCAGAAGACGATCGCCGAGACCAATCACGGCGTCATCGACTACATGGTCGTCACCAACGCCAAGTGGTGGGACGGCCTGCCGCCGGACATCAGGAAGGGCCTGTCGGAAGCGATGGCCGAAGCCACCGCCTACGGCAACAAGCTCGCCAACGACATCAACGAGAGCGACAAGAAGAAGATCGCCGACGCCGGCAAGGCCAAGATCCAGAAGCTCAGCAAGGAAGACACGGCCGCCTGGCGCAAGGCGATGGAGCCGGTCTGGAAGAAGTTCGAGGGCGACATCGGGCGCGACCTGATCGACACCGCGCTGAAGTCCAACAAGTAGCAACGACGCGGCGCCCGGAACTTCGCGCCGCTCGTCCGTCATGCGCTGGCTCGAACACCTCGAAGAAGGCATCGTCGCCTTCCTGATGGCGGCCATGACGCTCACGACCTTCGTGCAGGTCGTGGCGCGCTATGTCTTCAACTACAGCTTCGTCTGGGCGCTCGAGCTCAACGGCGTGCTGTTCGCCTGGCTGATCTTCATCGGCATGTCGTACGGCGTTCGCGTCGGCGCGCACATCGGCATCGACGCCGTGGTGCGCCTGTTGCGCCCGGGCACGGCGCGCGTGGTCGCGATGGTCGCGACGGTGCTGTGCATCGTCTACGCGCTGATCGTCGCCGTCGGCGGCTGGCAGTATGTGAAGAAGATGTACGACGTCGGCATCGAGATGCAGGACCTCCCCGTGCCGCAATGGGTGCCCAGGCTCATCCTGCCGCTCGGCTTCGCCCTCCTCGCGCTGCGCTTCGGGCAGGCTCTCGTCCAGTTGGCGCGCGGCGAGAAGACCCAGCTCCTGCACGACGAGGCGGCCGAGGCGCTCAAGCTGCAGGAAAGGCCCGTGCCGCTCGGCGAGGTGCGCGAATGACGACCGCGGCCCTGTTCGCGATGCTGTTCGTGTTCATGGTGCTCGGCATGCCGGTCGCGGTGGCGCTCGGCCTGTCGTCGCTGCTCACCATCCTGATCTTTGCCCAGGACTCGCTCGCCTCGCTGACGCTCAAGCTCTACGACACCTCGGAGCAGTTCACGCTGCTCGCCATTCCGTTCTTCATCCTCGGCGGCACCTTCATGACCACCGGCGGCGTCGCCAAGCGGATGATCCGCTTCGCCAACGCCTGCATCGGCCACCTGCGCGGCGGCCTGGCGATGGCTTCGGTACTCGCCTGCATGCTGTTCGCGGCGGTGTCGGGCTCGTCGCCGGCGACGGTCGTCGCGGTCGGCTCGATCGTCATCGCCGGCATGGTCAAGGCCGGCTACTCGCAGAACTTCGCCGCCGGCGTGATCTGCAACGCCGGCACGCTCGGCATCCTGATCCCGCCGTCGATCGTCATGGTCGTCTACGGCGCGGCGACCGAGACCTCGGTCGGCAAGCTGTTCCTCGCCGGCGTCGTCCCGGGGATCGTTCTCGGCCTGATGCTGATGGTCGCGATCTACGTGCGGGCGCGGATGCTGAAGCTGCCGAAGCAACCGCGAGCCTCGGCCCGCGACATCGTCGTCTCGGGGCGTGAGTCGCTCTGGGGGCTGATGCTGATCGTCATCATCCTCGGCGGCATCTACGGCGGCATCTTCACGCCGACCGAGGCGGCCGCCGTTGCCGCCGTCTACGCCTTTCTCATCGCCGTGTTCGTCTACCGCGACATCGGCCTGAAGGACGTGCCGCGCGTCCTCGTCGACGCCGGCAAGGTGACGGTGATGCTGATGTTCATCATCGCCAATGCCCTCCTGTTCGCCCACGTGCTCACGACCGAGCGCATCCCGCAGGCAATCGCCGAGACCATCGTCAGCTGGGGCATGCCGGCGTGGCAGTTCCTGGTCGTCGTCAACGTGCTGCTGCTCATCGCCGGCATGTTCATGGAGCCGACCGGGATCATCCTCATCATGGCGCCGATCCTGTTCCCGATCGCGAGCCGGCTGGGCATCGATCCGGTCCACCTCGGGATCATCATGGTCGTCAACCTCGAGATCGGCATGGTCACGCCACCGATCGGCCTGAACCTGTTTGTCACCTCGGGCATCACCGGCATGTCGATCGCCCGGGTCACGCGCGCAGCGCTGCCCTGGACGATGGTGCTGCTCACCTTCCTGGTCCTTGTGACCTACGTTCCGGCAATCACCCTGTGGCTGCCGAAGCTGATGTTCTGA
>JBBSBZ010000245.1:0-5303 GCA_038250795.1 Burkholderiales bacterium
CAACGCCCGGGCGCAGGTGCAGCTGATCGACGATCTCCTCGACCTGAGCAGGATCATGACCGGCAAGATCCGGCTCGACCTCCGGCAGGAGTCGCTTCCGGCGGTGATCGAGGCCGCCGTCGAATCGGCCCGGCCGGCCGCAGACGCGAAGGAGATTCGCCTGCAGGCGATCGTCGACCCGGTGCAAGGCACGGTCAACGCGGACGCGGCGCGTCTGCAGCAGGTGGCATGGAACCTGGTGACGAACGCGATCAAGTTCACCCCCCGAGGCGGCCAGGTGCAGGTGATCCTCCAGCGCGTGAACTCGCATCTCGAGGTCAGCGTCAGCGACAACGGCATCGGCATTCCGGCAAGCTTCCTGCCGCATGTGTTCGACCGCTTCTCGCAACGGGACAGCTCGACCACGAGGGCCTTCGGAGGGCTCGGGCTGGGCCTGGCGATCGCCAAGCAACTGGTGGAACTTCACGGCGGAACGATCCGGGCGACGAGTCGGGGACAAGGCCTCGGCGCGACGTTCTTCGTCACGCTGCCGCAGTCGATCGTCCAGCTCGAGGACGAGTCCGCACCGCGCATCCATCCGACGAGCGCGAGCCAAGGCGCCGAGCTCGTCCCGCTGCCCCGTCTCGACGGCGTTCACGCTTTCATCGTCGACGACGAATCCGATGGTCGCGAGATCCTGGAAAGGGTGCTCAGGGATCAGGGCGCCGAGGTCAGGAGCTTTGGCTCGGCCGGCGAGGTCCTCGCGTCGCTGAAGACCTCCAGGCCCACCGTCCTGATCTGCGACATCGGCATGCCGGGGATGGATGGCTTGCAGCTGATGCGCGCCTTGCGCGCCGAAGAGGGTCGATCCGGGCGAATCCCTGCCTTGGCGCTGACCGCGTTCGCGCGGGCAGAGGATCGCAAGCACGCCCTGCTCGCCGGGTTCCAGGCGCACATGGCCAAGCCCTTCGACGTCGGCGAACTCGTTCTCGTGGTCGCCGATCTGGCCGCGAGATAGGGCGGCGCCCGCGACCGCGGAGCCCTTCGACGCCGCTCCGTCAGAACGCGTAGCTCGCCGAGGTGCCGATCAGCCACGTCCGGCCCGGCGCCGGCTCGAAGTAGCGGCCGTTGCCTTCGTTGACGATCACCGAGCCGGCGTAGCGCCGGTCGAGGAGGTTGTCGCCGCGCACGAAGCCGGTGAGCTGCCATGCGCCGAGTCGGGCGACGTAGCCGACGTTGGCGCCGACCAGGGTCGCGCCCGCGGCCGAGTCGGAATTCGCATCGTTGACCGGCACGCCGCTGGTCCGCCGAACCTCGACCGCGCCGCGCCAGCCGACCGGCGGCGACCAGGCGAGCGACGCGTAGGCCGTGCCGCGCGCGACGCCCGGAATGCGGTTGCCTGCGGGGACGAGCTGTCGATTCGCCACCTGGCAGGGCGTGCCGCTGCAGGTGAGGAAGCTGTCGCGGTAGACCGCGTCGAGCCAGGTGAGGGCGACCTGCGCGCGCAGGTTCTGTCGATAGGTCGCGGACCACGCCGCCTCGACGCCGCGTCGCCGGGTCGCGCCGGCGTTCTGGTAGGTGGACCGCCCGCCGCTGTTGGTGAGGGTGACGATCTCGTTGCGGGTACGCGTCTCGAAGAGGGCCAGGGTCGCGTCGCCGAGGTCGGGCGAGCGCGACTTCACGCCGATCTCGAGGTTGTCGCTCCGGGCCGGCTGGAGCGCGAAGTTGAGGCCGGTCGCCCCGTTCGGGCTGTAGGCGAGCTCGTTGAACGTGGGCGTCTCGAAGCCCCGTCCGGCGGTGGCGTACAGGTGCACCTTGTCGCTCACGGCGAACAGGGCGCCCACGACCGGCAGCGTCGCCGCGTACTGCGCTGCGCCGCTGTCGTCGCCGTTCGCTCCCGCGACGTAGTGGTCGGCCGAATCGAAGCGCACGTGGCTGCGCCGCACGCCGGCCGAGAGCGACCAGCGCGACGACAGCTCCAGGGTCGCCTGCAGGTACGGGTCGAAGTCGGAGGCGGTGTCGAGCTCGTCGCGCCGCAATGCGCCCTGCACGCCGAGCAGCGGGCCGACGAAGTTCCGGTAGCCGACGCGGTGCTGCTCGAGCGTGTCGTAGGCCAGGCCGGCGACCACCGTGTAGGCGCGATCGGCGAGCCGGCCGCGGTTCGTCCAGCGAAGGTCGGTGCCGCGGTAGTCGCTCGACAGCACGATCACGCCGCCCGGATGGAGCGCGCTCCCCTGCGCCGCGACCGGGATCGACTGGAACTGCGTCGTGTTGCGGTGGCCGGTGTAGACGAGCGCGCGCAGCGAGTTCGCGCTGTCGATGCGCTGCTCGTAGATGACCCCGACCTGCGTCTGGTCGACGTTCTTCCTCGTGTCGAACTGGAGCGCCGCCGCGTCGACACTGCGCGGATCGGCCTCGAACTGCGACCGCGTCAGCCCGAGCGGATCCTGCGCGCGCGGCAGGTTCAGGCTGTTGATCACCACCGTGATCGAGCCGCCGAGGTCGTTGGCGAACTTCAGCTTGGCGTTGCCGATGGTGCGCTCGGCGGCGCTGTGGTCGCGGTAGCCGTCGGTGCGGAAGTGGCTCGCGGCCACGACGTAGCCGAGACCGGCGGCTGTTCCGGTGGCCTTGGCGCCGAGGCGCACGACGCCGTCGCTGCCGCCGGCCAGGCTGAAGTCGACGGTCGGTCGAGGCGTCGGGTCTTCGGTGAAGACCTGGATCACGCCGCCCGAGGAATTGCCGTAGAGCGCGGAGAACGGGCCGCGCAGCACCTCGATGCGATCGGCCGACCCGAGGTCGACGTTCGAGATCTGCCCCTGGCCGTCGGGGAAGGTGGCGGGAATGCCGTCGACGTAGAGGCGGACGCCGCGGATGCCGAAGGTCGATCGAGCGCCGAAGCCGCGCACCGAGATCTGGACGTCCTGCGCGTAGTTCTGGCGGTCGCGCGCGAACAGGCCCGGCACGCCGCCGAGGCTTTCCGAGATGTTGACCAGCGCGCGGCCGTCGCGGATCGTCTCCGAGCCGATGCGGTCGATCGACGCCGGGATGTCGAAGGGCGCGGCCTCGGTGCGGGTGGCCGTGATCACGACCGGCGCGAGGGTGGCGCTGCCGGCCGGACGCGGTGCGGCATCCTGCGCGAAGGCGGGCGCCGAAAGCAGCAGCGCGGCGGTCGCCACGGTGCGGCGCGCTTGGAAGTCGAGGTGAGAGGAGGTCATGGCGTCGCTTGAATCAGGTGCGCCACTCTACGGGGTCGTGCGGCGCGCCGTCTGCTAAGGTGTTTCGCTCCCTCGCCGGTCTTCACTTTTCTCGATGGACATCGCTTCCTGGGCCGCCGTCGCGGGCCTGCTTCTCCTCGTCATGGCGCTCGGCGACTCGCTGCTGTCGCGCCTGCCGCTCAGCACGTCGATGCTTTACCTGGCGGTCGGCGTCGCCATCAGCCCGTTCTGGCTCGGCCTGACGCGGCTCTCGGCCGTCCTCGACGGCAAGGCCGTCGAGCACCTCGCCGAGGTCGTCGTCCTGGTCTCGCTGTTCGGCTCGGGCCTGAAGATGAGCCTGGGTCTGACCGACGGACGCTGGCTGCTGCCGGTGCGCCTGGCGGTGGTCTCGATGATCGCCACCATCGCCCTCGTCGCCCTCGCCGGCATGGCCTGGCTCGGCTTGTCGCTCGGCGCCGCCGTCCTGCTCGGCGGCCTGCTCGCTCCCACCGATCCGGTGCTCGCGTCCGACGTCCAGCTTGCCCGGCCCGACGATCGAGATCGGCTGCGCTTCTCTCTGACCGGCGAAGCGGGGCTCAACGACGGCACCGCCTTTCCCTTCGTTCTGCTCGGCCTGGGCCTGCTCGGCCTGCACGACCTGGGCGACTCGTTCAGGCGCTGGCTCGCGGTCGACGTGCTCTGGGCGGTGAGTGCCGGCCTGGTGATCGGTGCCGTGCTCGGCACGCTGGTCGGCCGGCTCGTGCTCTATTTCCGCCGCACGCACAAGGAGGCGGTCGGGCTCGACAACTTCCTCGCTCTCGGCCTGATCGGCCTGACCTACGGGGCCGCGAGCCTTGCCGCCGGCTACGGCTTTCTCGCCGTGTTCGCGGCCGGCGTCGCCCTGCGGCGTGTCGAGCAGCGCGCGACCCGGGGGTCGCAGGGTGCTTCGGCTTCGGCCGAGATCGCCGCCGAGGCGCACGCCGACCCCGACCTGTCGCATGCCGAGCGGGCGGCGACCGACGCGAGGCATGCGCCTGCGTTCATGGCCCACGCCATGCTGAGCTTCAACGAGCAGATCGAGCGCATCGCCGAGGTCGCCGCCGTGGTCGCGATCGGCATGATGCTCTGGGCGGTCGACTGGCCGCAGGCCTCCTGGTCGTTCGTGGCGCTCCTGCTGCTCGTGATCCGGCCGCTCTCGGCGGCGATCGGCCTCGTCGGCTCGCGCACCTCCAGGTCGCAGCGCGCCCTGATCGGCTGGTTCGGCATCCGCGGCGTCGGCTCGCTCTACTACCTCATGTACGCCGCCGACCACGGCCTCGACAAGGCGATGGCCGCCCAGATGACGGCGCTCGTGCTCTCTGTCGTCGTCGTCTCGATCGTCGTCCACGGCGTCTCGGTCACGCCGCTGATGAGCCTCTACGAAGGCCGCAGGACGCTTCGTCGCGGCCAATGAGCGCGCGGCCGCTCCCATCGCCTCGTCGCGAGACCGAGCGTCTCGGCGCCATCGCCGAGGCCTGGTTCGTCGCGCGCGGCTGGCAGCCGTTCGCGTTCCAGCGCGAGGTCTCGGCGGCGATGGCCGACGGGCTCAGCGGCCTGCTGCACGCGACCACCGGCTCCGGCAAGACCTACGCGGTGTGGTTCGGCGCGCTCGAGCGCGCACGGGCGCTCGGTGCCCTGGCGACCGAAGCGCCATCTCGCCCGGCGGCGCTGCTCGGCGTCCTCTGGCTCACGCCGATGCGCGCGCTCGCCGCCGACTCGGCCCGCGCGATGCGCGCGCCGCTCGACGACCTCGGCATCGCCTGGACGGTCGGCATCCGCACCGGCGACACGCCCTCGGCCGAGCGCGCGAAGCAGGACCGGCGGATGCCGAGCGCCCTCGTCACGACGCCCGAGTCGCTCTCGCTGATGCTGACCCGCGAGGGCGCCCGCGACGAGCTCTCAGGCGTTCACACGGTGATCGTCGACGAGTGGCACGAGCTGATGGGCAGCAAGCGCGGCGTGCAGGTGCAGCTCGCGCTGGCCCGCCTGAAGCACTGGAATCCCGGCCTCGTCGTCTGGGGTCTGTCGGCCACGCTCGGCAACCTCGACGAGGCGATGCACGTCCTCCTCGGCCACGAGCGCGGCATCGCC
>JBBSBZ010000246.1:0-5257 GCA_038250795.1 Burkholderiales bacterium
GAAGGCCTGTTCGCCGTGCTGCGCCGGCAGCGTGGTCGGCGCCGCCGCGTCGCGCAGCTGGTCGCGCACCCAGAGCGCGTAGTCCTGCGGCGTGTCGGCGACGACATACATCGCCATGTGGGCATGCTGCGCCCCGCAGTACTCACCGCACTGGCCGCGGTAGGTGCCCGGCTGGTCGGCCTGCAGCCAGGTGACATTGGTCTGGCCCGGGATCACGTCCATCTTGCCGGCCAGGCGCGGGATCCAGAACGAATGGATCACGTCCTGGCTCTTCAGCTCGATCCGCACCGGCCGGCCGACCGGAATGTGGATCTCGTTGGCCGTCGTGAAGACGCGGTCCGCCTCGGGGCTTTCGTAGCGCACGCTCCACCACCACTGCGCCGCCGTGACCTGCAGCGTCAGGTCGGTGCGCGCCGGCATCGCCACCGCGGCCACCGTGAACATCGTCCACACCGCGCAGGCGATCAGCACCACGGTCGACACGCCGACGCCGATGTAGAGCCAGGGCATGCCGCCTTCGTCGCGGTTCACGGCCAGCGCCGCGGGGTCGGCGCCGGGCGCGCGCCGTCGCAGCACGGCGCCGAGCAGCAGCACCGCGATGACGACGACGACGACGATCGAGACGATCCCCAGGCCCCAGCCGAGCCGCGTCGCCGGATCGCCGGCGGGTCCGACCGTGTGCAGATACGACATCGCCGGCTCGGCGACAGCCAAGAACGGCGCGCCGGCGAGGGCGGCAGCGCAGGCCCGGCGGATCGTTCTCACTTGCCGGTTCCCGGCGCCGGCGCCACGTCGGCCTGCGGCGCCACGCTGGGCGCGTGGGCGGTGGGGCCCTGGGGCTCGGGCGTGCTGGCGGCGTGGTCGGGAGGCAACGCGGCGGCAACCTCGGGCGCGACGTTGTCGCCGTGCTTGTCGCCCTGCAGCTGCGCCTGGTACTGCGAGGCCGGGTAGCTGCCGCCGAGCGACTGGATGTAGGCGACGATCTTCCAGATGTCCTGCGGCGGCAGGGCCAGGTTCCACGCCGGCATGCCCTGCGGCCGCCCCTGGTAGATCGAGTTGAAGATCGACGCCGGCACGCCGCCGTAGCGCCAGTAGCCGTCGGTGAGGTTCGGGCCCATCGCCCCCTTGGCGGTGTAGCCGTGACAGCCCGCGCAGTTCATCTTGACGAAGAGGTCGTGGCCCTGCCGCACGGCCTCGGGCTCGGTCCCGTAGGGATTCGGGAACTGCGCCGCCAGCCGGCTCTGCGCCGCACCGGCGACATCGCCGAGCGGCACGTCGCCCACGGCGGCGGCGCCGGGCTCGGGCTGCGGCGGCGCCGACGCGGTGCTGCCGCCGCCGCTCTTGCCGCACGACGCGACCAGCGACGAGGCGGCGAAGACGGCCAACCCGACGAGACGCCGTTGCCGCGCGTTCATGGCTTGCTGCCCATGCCGCGGTCGCTGCGCACCGCCGACACCGAGCCGTCCGTCGTCAGCATCCCGGGCCCGGAATGCGGCGAGTCGCCGTCGATCGAGAAGACGTAGAGCACGCCGCCTCGGGGCGGGAATCCCGGTTGCGCCGAGCTCACCATCGCTGCGCCGCCGACGCCCGAATAGACCGCCACGTACTGACGCTTGTCGGGGCCGAGATAGGTCATCGGCTGGCTGATGATTCCCGAGCTGAGCTTCTGCGACCAGAGCACCTTGCCGCTCCTCGCATCGACGGCGCGAAACCAGCCGTCGACGGTGCCATAGAAGACGACGTCGCCGGCGGTCGCGAGGGTGCCGCTCATGACCATGAACTGCTCCTTGATCGACCACGCCTTCTTGCCGGCGACGGGGTCCCACGCCATGAATTCACCCCAGTTGCCGCCGGGCGCGGCGTGGCGCGTCATCTCCATGCCGTCATACGGCGTGCCCGGGATGTAGGACTGCGGGTGGTCGGTCACGTCCATGCACAGGTTGAAGATGCCGGTGTAGACCAGCCCCGTGCGCGGCGAGAAGGCCGAGGGCTGCCAGTCCTTGCCGCCGATGTCGGGCGGGCACACGTTCGAGAGCTTGACGTTGGGCTTGGGCTGCATCTCGGCCACGACCTTCGGCATGCCCGTCTTCAGGTCGATGCCGTGCGACCAGTTCTGGTACGCGAAGGGCGTCGCGCTCAGCACCTCGCCGGTCGTGCGGTCCATCGTGTAGGCGAAGGCGTTGCGGTCGAAGTGGACCAGCACCTTCCTCGGCTTGCCGTCGAAGGTGAGGTCGAGCAGCACGTTCTCGTTGACGCCGTCGTAGTCCCACTGGTCGTGCGGCGTGAACTGGTAGGCCCACTTGGCCATGCCGGTCGTCGCGTCACGCGCGAACACCGCACTCGTCCACAGGTTGTAGCCGGGCCGTTGCGAGGGCACGCGTGGCCCCGGGTTGCTCGTGCCGTAGTAGATGGTGTTGGTCTCGGGGTCGAACGACACCCACCCCCACACGGCGCCGGCACCGGTCTTCCACATGCCCGCGGGCCACGACGTCTTGCCGAGATCCTTGCCCTTCATCCACGAGTAGAAGGGCTTGAAGTCGGCGCCGATCATCACGTCCTTGTCGGTGCCGCTGCTGTGCGCGCGCCAGAGCTCCTTGCCGGTCTTGACGTCGAGCGCTGCGAGCCAGCCCCACACGCCCAGCTCGCCGCCGCTGTTGCCGACGTAGACCTTGTCGCCGACGACGAAGGGCGCCATCGTCATCGTCATGCCGGTGGTCACGTCGCCCATCTTGGTGCGCCAGATCTCCTTGCCGGTCTTGGCATCGACGGCAATGGTGTGGCCGTCGAGCAGGTTGTAGATCAGCTTGCCGTCGGCGTAGGCGGCGCCGCGGTTGACGGTGTCGCAGCAGGCCTTGCCGATGGCCAGGGGCGTCGGCTTCGGATCGAACGACCACTTGATCGGCGCGCCCGCCTTGGTGAGGTCGAGCGCGTAGGCAAGATTGGGAAACGGCGTGACGATGTACATGGTGTCGCCGACCACCAGCGGCGCCGCCTCATGGCCGTTCGGCGTGCCGTCGGAAAAGCTCCAGGCGACGCGCAGCTTGGCGACGTTGGCGGCCGTGATCTGGTCGAGCGGGCTGTAGCGCGTGTTCGCGTAGTCGCGCGCCTGGCTGTGCCATTCGCCGGGAGGGTCGCCCGGCGCGAAGTTCGCGCGAGCGTCGTTCAGCGGCTGGCCCTGGGTCAGCGTCGGCGAGGCTTTCGTCTGCGGCTCGGGAATCGTCGGATCGGCTCGCAGCGGCGGCGCCGTGCCGGTGCCCAGTGCCGAGAGCTGCAGGCCAGGCGGCTGCGACGCCGGTGCCGAGGCCCGAGCCCCTGCGGCGAGCGGCTGGCACAGCAGCGCGACGAGCACGCCGGCGGCGCTCCAGCCAAGTGGCCGCGGTCGCGCGGGATCGGGGATGTTCATTGAGGTTCCAGGTGCGTCACGGACCTTCTCCTGCCGTTCTGCCGTGGGCGACGGGTTGTCGGCCGACTCGGCGACTGATTTTCGATAATGCATTGGTAGCAATGCATGTGCCCGATCGGGAGGCCCGCCGATCGGCCGACCGGCGCGAGACACGAGAGAATCGAGCGATGTGCTCCGCCCTTCGGCACCCAGGGCGTCGACCGGGATGGGCCATCGCGTTCGCGCTGCTTGCATTCGCCACCTTCGGCGCTGCGGCGCACGGGTTCGGTGAGTCGTCGCGGCCGCCGCGCAGCCTGGCATGGACCTTCGAGCCGTGGGAGATCGGCAGCTTGCTGATCAGCGCCGTCCTCTACGGCGTCGGCATCGGCCGCCTGTGGCTTCGCGCCGGCATCGGCCACGGCGTGCGGGTCGGCCAGGCGGCGGCCTACTTCGCCGGCCTGCTGAGCATCGTCGTCGCACTCGTCAGCCCGCTCGACGCCCTCGGCGACGCCCTGTTCTCGGCGCACATGGTCGAGCACGAGCTGCTGATGATCGTCGCCGCGCCCTTGCTCGTGCTCGGCCGGCCGCTCGCCGCCTGGGTCTGGGCGATCCCTGAGCGCGGCCGGCAGTCGATCGGCGCCTTCTTTCGCCGGCCAGGCTGGCGTCGGCCATGGCGGGCGCTGACCGGGCCGCTCTCGGCCTGGGCCCTGCACGCGCTGGCGCTCTGGCTGTGGCACGTGCCGGCGCTGTTCGAGGCTGCGCTCGAGAAAGAGTCGGTGCATGCCCTGCAGCACCTCTTTTTCCTCGGCACGGCGCTCCTCTTCTGGTGGAGCGTCTTGGGCGGGGCGAGCCGTCGCGACCGGGGCATCGCCCTGCTGTCCGTGTTCACGACGATGGTGCACACCGGCGCGCTCGGCGCGCTGCTCACGCTGTCGACCGTCGTCTGGTACCCGATCTACGCCGCCACCGCGCCCGTCTGGGGCCTGACGCCGCTGCAGGATCAGCAGCTCGGGGGGATCATCATGTGGGTGCCGTCGGGCCTGGTGTACATCGTCTGCGGTCTGGTCCTGTCGCATCGATGGCTGTTCGGCAGCGCGACCGTCGAACGCCGGCCGTCCCTTGAAGAAGCCGGCACCCGCGTAAGCCCCGTGCGACCCGGCAGCGCCAGCCGATAGGATTCGCGGTTCGATCTCACTGTCTTTTCCCTGTGGAGAAACCCTCGATGAAGCGCATCCTGTCCCAGGCCGCGGCGGCCCTCGCCGCGGCCGCCCTGCTCGCCCTCCCCGTCCACGCGGCCGAGTTCATCAACGTGCTCACCGGCGGCACCAGCGGCGTGTACTACCCGATGGGCGTGGCGCTCAGCCAGATCTACGGCAAGGCCTTGCCCGGCGCCAAGGTCTCGGTGCAGGCCACCAAGGCCTCGGCCGAGAACCTGAACCTGCTCCAGGCCGGTCGCGGCGAAATCGCCTTCACCCTCGGCGACTCGCTCTCCGATGCGTACAAGGGCGACGCCGAAGCCGGCTTCGCCACGCCGCTGAAGAAGCTGCGCGGCATCGCCGGCATCTACCCGAACTACATCCAGATCGTCGCCAGTGCCGACTCCGGCATCAAGACGCTCGCCGACCTGAAGGGCAAGCGCGTCTCGGTCGGTGCGCCGAAGTCGGGCACCGAGCTGAACGCGCGCGCCGTGCTCAAGGCCGCGGGCCTCTCGTACAAGGACCTCGGCAAGGTCGAGTACCTGCCGTTCGGCGAATCGGTCGAGCTGATGAAGAACCGCCAGCTCGACGTGACGCTGCAGTCCGCCGGCCTCGGCGTGTCGGCGCTGCGCGACCTGGCGGCATCGATGAAGATCGTCGTCGTCGAGATCCCGGCCGA
>JBBSBZ010000247.1:0-5237 GCA_038250795.1 Burkholderiales bacterium
GCCCGTGCTCTACCTCGTCGTCGCGCTCGGGCTGGTGATGGTGTTCGCGCTGGTCAACGGGATCTCGCTCGGCATCAGCGACTCGAACCCGATCTCGTCGGCGTTCGTCGTCTCGATCGTCATCCTCGCCGCGATCGGCCTGAAGGACCCGGCGGTCGGCCTGATGGCCGGCACGGTGCTGCTGGTCTCGACCAGCGTCGCCTGCGATATGCAGCAGGACCGCTCGACCGGCTCGCGTCTCGGCACCAACCGGGTCATCCAGTTCCGCTACCAGGCGGCGGGCATCTTCGTCGGCGCGCTCCTCGCCGTCGGCTTCGCGCGCCTCTTCATGGCCGCCTATCCGGTGCTGCTGCTCGACCAGACGGCGATGAGCGAAGGCCAGCAGCCGGCCCAGTGGAACGCAGCGATGACCTTCAAGTTCGTCGGCATCCTGAAGAGCCTCACCGAAGACAAGCCCTACCAGCGCACGGCAATCTGGATCGGCGTCGCCACCGGCCTGCTGATCGAGCTCGTGCGCAAGACGGCGTTCACGAGCGAGCGCTGGCTCGCGTACAAGAAGACGCGCACGGGCGGCGCCGTCGACTTCGTCCTCGATTCGACCGTGCTGTCGTCGCCCTACGCGATGTCGTTCGGTGGCTTCGTCAATTTCGCGACCTCGCTCTGGCTCGGCGCCGGCGGCGTTGTCGCCAGCCTGATCGATGTCCGCGCCGCGCGCAGGAAGGAACGCAACGCGCCGGGCGGCGACGGCGAGCTGCCGTCGGACATGACCGGCACCTCGCTCTTTGGCGGCGGACTCATCGCTGGCGACGCGCTCGCCGCTCTCGGTCTCGGCCTGATCGCGCTGGGGTCGCTCGTCGTCGGTTGAGCCACGGGCTCGCAAGAAGGAGACAGCCATGCATTTGAAGGGAAGCTGCCACTGCGGTGCCGTCGCCTTCGAGGTCGACGGCGAGATCAAGAGCGCGATGGCGTGCAATTGCTCGATGTGCCAGAGAAAGGGCTCGCTCCTCTGGTTCGTACCGAGGGACACGCTGAAGCTGTCGACGCCTGAGGACGCGACCCGCGTCTACACCTTCAACAAGCACCACCTGAAGCATCGCTTCTGCCCGGTCTGCGGCATCCATCCGTACGCCGAGGGCAAGGACCCGAAGGGCAACGACATGGCAGCGATCAACATCCGCTGCCTGGAAGACATCGACCTCGACGCGATCCCGGTCACTCATTTCGACGGCCGCTCCAAGTGATGCGCCGGGCGCTCGTGGTCCTGATGGCGATGCTCGCCGTCTCGGTCGCGCGTCCCGACACCGTCAACACCCGCTCGCTCCAGGTTCGCGAGATCGCGCGCGGCGTCTACTGGATCCGCCACCCAGATCCGACCGACGACTTCCCCGACGGCAACACCATCGTCGTGATCGGCGAGCGTGAGGTGCTGGTGATCGACACCTGCTACCTGCCGTCGAGCGCCGACGCCGACATCGCCCTCATCCGGCGCTGGACCGACAAGCCCGTGCGCTGGGTGCTGAACACGCACTGGCACAACGACCATGTCGGCGGCAACCGGCGCTATCGCCTGGCGTGGCCGGGCGCAGAAGTCGTCGGCCACGACGAGACGCGGCGAATGATCGAGGCCCGCGTGCGCTCGTACGTGCGCCGCTTCGTCCTGCCGGATTCGACCTTCGGCCAGCACCGTGAAACGCTGCGCCGCACTGCCACGACCGGCATCGACGCGAAGGGCCAGCCGGTCGATGCGACTGCGCGCGCCGCGGCCGCCGCGTCGCTGGCGCGCGAGGAGCGCGCCGTGAGCGAATTCCGCAGCATCGTCATCGAGGCGCCGACCGTCACCTTCGAGACCGGCCTGCGCATCGACCTCGGCGGCCGCGTCGTCGAGCTGAAGCACCTCGGCCGCGGCAACACCGGCGGCGACGTCGTCGCATGGCTGCCGGCCGAACGCATCCTCGTCGCCGGCGACCTCGTCGACCATCCCGTGCCCTATGCCTTTGCCGGCTATCCGAGCGACTGGATTGCCACCCTCGATCGGCTTGCCGCGCTCGATCCGGCGATCGTGCTGCCGGGGCACGGCGAGCCGCTGCAGGGCAAGGGCTACATCGAGCGCGTCGCGGCGCTCTTGCGCAACCTGCGACAGCAGGTGAACGACCTGCTCGAGAAGAACGGGGGTGGCTTCGCGCTCGACGAGGTGCAAAAGGCCATCGACCTCGACGAAGCGCGCCGGGCCTTCGCCGGCGACGATGTCGACAACCGCGAGTTCTTCGACGCCTCGATCGCCGCGCTGATTCGCACCTTGCACGCAGAGGCGCGCGCGCGCTGAGCGCCTGCCCGCGCGCGCCTGGAATTCGGCCGGGAGCGGTCGCCGTCACCCCATCCGCGACGGCAGCCAGAGCGCGATCATCGGGAACGCGATCAGGATGATCAGACGGACGATGTCGGTCGCGACGAAGGGCAACACGCCCTTGAAGATGGTCGTGAAGCTGACGTCCTTGACGACGCTCTTGATCACGAACACGTTCATGCCGACCGGCGGGTGGATGAGGCCGAGCTCGACCGTCATGACGATGATGACGCCGAACCAGATCGGGTCGAAGCCGAGCGCGACGACGGCAGGGAAGATGATCGGCACGGTGAGGATGATCATCGCCATCGCGTCCATCAGGCAGCCGAGCACGAGGTACATCAGCATGATGAGGGCGAGGATCGCGTAGCGGCCGATGCCCAGGCCGACGAGAAAGTCGGTGAGCTTTTGCGGCGTCTGCGTGACGGTGAGGAAATAGCCGAAGAGAAGGGCGCCGATCAGCACCGTGAAGACGGCGGCGGCCGTGCGGGTCGCCTGGAGCAGCGCCTCGCGGATCTTCGCGCCGTCGAGCTTTCGGCGCGCGAGGCCGAGCAGGAAGGCGCCGCTCGCGCCGACGCCGCCGGCCTCGGTCGGCGTGAAGAAGCCGCCGTAGAGGCCGCCGATGACGAAGACGAAGAGCAGGAGCGGCGCCCAGACGAGCTTCAGCGCGCCGCGCCTTTGCGCCCAGGTCTTGGTCGTGCCGGCCGGCAGGAAGCTCGGCCGCAGGCGCACGATGAGCGCAACCGTCACCACGTACATCGCCATCGCGAGGAGGCCGGGCAGGACGCCGGCCATGAAGAGCTTGCCGATGTCCTGCTGGGTGAGGATCGCGTAGACGGCGAGCACCGTCGAGGGCGGCAGCATCGCGCCGAGCGTGCCGCCGGCCGCGATCACGCCGGTCGAGAACGACTGCGGATAGCCGAAGCGGCGCATCTCGGGGTAGGCGACGGTGGAGAACGTCGCCGCGGTCGCGACCGACGAGCCGCAGATCGCCGCGAAGCCACCGCAGGCGACCACCGTCGCGATGCCCAGGCCGCCGCGCAGGTGGCCGAGGAAGGCGTCGGCGGCCTTGAACATCTCGCGCGAGAGGCCGGTGACCGAGACGAAGGCGCCCATCAGCATGAACATCGGGATCACGCCGAAGGTGTAGTCGGTGACCGTGCGCAGCGACGTCTGGCCGACCAGCTTCAGCGCCGGCCCCGGGCCGACGATGACGCTGTAGCCGGTGACGCCGACGAGGCCCATCGCCATGCCGACGGGCACGCGCAGCACCATCAGCACGAACAGCGCGACGAAGGCGATGAAGGCGATCCAGTCGTTGCTCAACGCAGCCCCCGGGCCGGCTCGTCAACGTCGTGACGCACGCCAGGCGCGAGACCCGAGCTCACTCGACGACCTTCGCTTCGTGGATCTCGACGAGGTCCTCGGGATAGAAGACGAGCCGGTAGGTGCGGATCGCGATCAGGACCACGGCCGAGGCGTCGCCGAGCCACGCGACCGCATAGAAGGGCCAGGTCGGCATGCCGAGGTCGTAGGTGACGATGTGGTCGACGAAGGTCGCGCGCACCTTGTCGAACAGCATGATCGTCTGCACGGCGACGACGAAGAGCAGCACGAGCGTCGCGAAGACGTCGATGGCGCGCTTCCACTTCGCATTTGCCGCCGACCAGAGCAGGTCGACCGTGATGTGGCCGCCGCGATAGCTGGTCGCGGCGATGCCCCAGAAGATCAGCGTGCCGAGCATCATCTTGCCGATGTCGTAGCTGTCCGGGATCTGCCAGGCGAAGAACTTGCGCAGGACGACGGCGAGGAAGATGTTGAGCGCGACCAGGCCCACGAAGGTCGCGGCGCACCACTCGATCGCATCGATGATGCGATCCATGAGCCGACGCTGCGGCCCGTGCCGCGGCCGCGCCCCGTCGTCGCTCAAGGCCGGCTCGCGTGCGGCGGCAGGCTCAGAGACCGGCCTTGTACTTTGCCGCCGTGCTGCGCAGCGACTCCATCACCGCCTTCGGGTCGTAGCCCGCCTTGGCGGCGCCTTCGGCCCAGGCCGTCTCGGTGGGCGCGATCGCCCTCTTCCAGGCGTCGAGCTGCGCGGGCGTGAGCTTGTAGGAGTCGTGGCCGGGCTCGGCAGCGAGCTTGGCGCGGCCGGCAAACTCGAAGTCGGCCCACGGGCTCGCGATCTTCTCGGCCCATTCGCTCGTGCAGTGGTCGTCGATGACCTTCCTCTGCGCCGGCGACATCGAGTCGTACTTGTCCTTGTTCATCGCCCACACGAAGGGCGTCGTGTAGAGCGGGACGTCCATGTGCTCGGTGACGACCTTGTCGATGCCGAACAGGATCATCGAGCCCCACGGGAAGGTGATCGCGTCGGCGACGCCGCGCTCGAGCGCGGCGCGCGCCTCGGGCGCCGAGGCCTGCACGTTGGTGCCGCCGAGGAGCGTCACCATCTGGCCGATCGTGCTCGTCGCCGGCCGGATCTTCATGCCCCTGATGTCGGTCGGCGAGAGCAGCTTCTTCTTGCTGTGGAAGGTGCCGGGGTCGTGGATGAAGGCGAAGCAGTAGTGCACGTCCTTCATCTCCTTGGCCGCGTACGGGCGGTACCAGGCGTCGATCGCCGCCGAGCCGCCCTTGGCGTTGGAGAAGATGAAGGGCAGCCCGGCGCCGGCCATCAACGGGAAGCGCCCCGGCTGGTAGCCGGGGTTGACGTAGGCGAGGTCGGCGATGCCGTCCTTGGCCATGTCGTAGTGGTCGAAGGCCTTGCCGAGCTGCTCGGAGGGGAAGAGCTGCGTCGTGATGCTGCCGTTCGACTGCTTCGTGATGTCGGCGCCCCAGGCGGCCAGCGCCGGGTTGAGCGGGTGCTGCGCCGGCACCCAGCTCGAGAGCTTGAGCA
>JBBSBZ010000248.1:0-5204 GCA_038250795.1 Burkholderiales bacterium
CTCATGCAGTGGCTGCCGCCGCGGCCGCGGCCGAGCTCGCTGCTGGGCATGGTGATGACCTCGACGCCGGCCTTGCGCAGCAAGGTGTTGCTGTAGGTGTTCCGGTCGTAGGCCATCACCCCTGCGGCGTCTGCGGCACGCCGCTGGAAATGGCCATGGAACAGGTCCGCTCGAGTTCGACATCGCAAAGAGTGGGACCGGCCTTGCGCGGCCTCTTTGCGCCGAAGCACAGAACACTCTTGGCACCACGACTTCCGATTCGGGCACCACCGTGGTCGGCGCCCCTGTCGTCGAGCGTCTTCATCTTTTTCGCGTCTGCGTTCGGTGCCGCACAGATGAACCGACGAGCGACGAATACAACCTCAGCGTCCGCATCGCCTGACGAAGCGACGCCCCGGCAACCGCGTCGCAGAGGAAATCACCGTGTCTGTCCCGTACTCCGCACTCTTTCACCTGCTGCTCTACAGCCCGGTGTTTTCCGAAGCACCCAAAGGCAACGAAGCCCGTCTGATGCAACGCCTGCTCGATGCGCTCGCCGGCTACGACTATCGAACCGATGTCGTTCCGACCTTGACTGGCGCCCTGGTCGCGGCCGAAAGCGACATGTCGATCGGTTGCTTCCTGCTCGCCATCGACGGCCCGAACGAGGACGAGGTCCAGGCGCTGATCCAAACGATCCGTCATGGACGCGGCCTGGATACGCCGATCTACCTCGTCAGCGAGCTCAAGGGCGTCGAATCGCTGTCGCTCGCGCCGATGGGCGAGGTCACCGGCTACATCTACCTCGACCACGAGACGGCCGCCTTCTCGGCGAAGGAAACGATCTTCGCGCTCGAGCGCTATGCCGCAAGCCTGAAGCCGCCGTTCTTCGGCGCGTTGATGGACTACGAATACGAGGGCAACCAGATGTGGACGTGCCCGGGTCACCAGGGCGGCGCGTTCTATCGCCGAAGCCCGGCCGGGCGCCTGTTCGTCGAGCACCTCGGCGATGCCGTGTTCCGCAACGACATCGACAACTCGGTGCCGCAGCTCGGCGATCTGCTGACGCACCTCGGCCCGGCCCTGGCCGCGGAACAGGAAGCGGCCAAGGTCTTCGGCGCCGATCGCACCTACTTCATCCTGAACGGAACCTCGACCTCGAACAAGGTCGTGACGGCAGCGCTGCTCGAGCGCGGCGATCTGGTGCTCTTCGATCGCAACAACCACAAGTCGAACCATCAGGGCGCGCTGCAACTCGCGGGGGCGATCCCCATCTATCTCGAGACCGACCGCAACCCGCAGGGACTGATCGGTCCGATCGACTACGACGCGCTCGACGAGAAGAAGCTGCGCGAGCAGATCCGCAATCATCCGCTCGTCACCGACAAGGATGCCTGGCAACGCGAGCGGCCGTTCCGGCTGGCCATCATCGAGCAGTGCAGCTACGACGGCACCATCTACAACGCCGGCCGTCTGATCGAGCGCATCGGGCACCTCTGCGAATACGTCCATTTCGACGAAGCCTGGGCCGGCTTCATGAAGTTCCATCCCCTGTTCGCGGGCCACTTCGCGATGGGTCTCGAAAACCTCGACGCTTCGAGCCCCGGCATCGTCGCCACGCAGTCGACGCACAAGCAGCTCGCCGGCTTCTCGCAGGCCTCGCAGATCCACGTGCGCGATGAACACATCAAGGGACAGTTGCGACGCACCGGGCACCGGCGCTTCAACGAGATGTTCATGCTGCACTGCTCGACGTCGCCGTTCTATCCGATGTTCGCCAGCCTCGACGTCGACGCCCAGATGCACAAGGGGAGAAACGGCCTGGTGCTCTGGGACGACGCCGTTCGCGTCGGCATCGAGACACGCAAGAAACTGCGCGCGCTCCAGACACAGTTCGTCTCGGCCGCAAAGGACGCGAGCACGGCCTGGTTCTTCGACCCTTTCGTGCCCGACGTGGTGACGATCGAGGATTCGAAGTTCACCGCGCCGCTCGTTCGCGTCAAGTGGGAGGACATCCCCACCGACGTCCTCGCACGCGAGCCGGCCTGCTGGGCGCTGGCGCCGGATGCGCGCTGGCATGGCTTCCGGCACGCCTCGCCCGGCTGGGCGATGACGGACCCGAACAAGCTGACGCTCATCACGCCGGGCTTCGATCGCAAGACCGGCGGGTACGCCGAGAGCGGCATTCCGGCGACGCTGCTGGCGGCCTACCTGCGCGAGAACAACATCGTGCCGGAGAAGTGCGACCTCAACAGCATCCTCTTCCTGCTGACGCCGGCCATCGAGGCGGGCAAGTGCGCGTCGCTGATCTCGCGGCTCGTCGCGTTCAAGCAGCTGTACGACGCCGATGCATCACTGGAGGACGTGCTACCGACGATGCTTTCCCGCTATCCGCTGCGTTATGCGGGCTACACCCTCCGGCGCCTGTGTGGGGAGATGCACGGCTTCTATCGCGAGCACGACATTTCTTCCCTGCAACGACTGTGCTTTCGCGGCGAACACTTCCCGGAGCAGGCCATGTCGGTGCAGGACGCGACCGAAGCACTCGTCGGCAACCGGGTCGATTACCTCCCTCTTTCGCAGTGCAAGGGCCGCATCTCGGCGACGCTGGCGCTGATCTACCCGCCGGGCATCGGCATCGTCGTGCCCGGCGAGCGCTACGACGATCGCGCCCAGCCGATGCTCGACTACTTTCTCGTCTTCGAGGAAGCGTTCAACCGCTTTCCCGGCTTCGAGTTCGAGGTGCAGGGTGTCTATGCCGACGACGTGGACGACCGCGTCGTGTTCCACACCTATGTCGTGCAGGAGCCGAAATGAGCATCGCCGCCGAACCGGTCGCGAAGGTCGTTCCCGGCATCCTCTATCGCCGCCGCGTCCTTGTCGTCCACAACGGAACGGGTGCTGCCACCGCGGGCGGGCGCGCCACGGCTGCACTGATCGGGGCGCTGCGCGATCGCGACATCGACGTCATCGACGCCTCCTCCGCCAGCGAGGCCCGGGCCCAGATCGCCATGCATTCGCTGCTGCAGGCGGTCCTACTCGACTGGGACCTGGCCGGCCACCAGCAACACGAAGCCGCGCGGGGCGTCATCGCCGAGGTGCGAGCCCGCGCCGCGCGGCTGCCCATCTTCCTGCTCGCCGCGAGCGGCGCGGTCAGCGACATGTCCGCTGACGTGCTGTCCGAGGTGAACGACTACGTCTGGCTCTTCGAGGACACGCCGGATTTCATCGGCGGCCGTGTCGTGGCCGCGATCGATCGCTATCGCGCCACCTTGCTGCCGCCGATGTTCAAGGCGCTCGCCAACTTCGCGCACCGGTACGAGTACTCGTGGCACACGCCCGGCCATGCCGGCGGAACGGCCTTCATGAAGCACCCGGCAGGCCGCGCCTTCGTCGAGTTCTTCGGCGAGGAACTGTTTCGCTCCGACCTCTCGATCTCGGTGAGCGAGGTCGGCTCCCTGCTCGACCACTCCGGCCCGATCGGAGAAGCGGAACACAACGCGGCGCGCGTGTTCGGCGCCGACCGCACGTACTTCGTCACGAACGGCTCGTCGACCTCGAACCGCGTCATCGTGATGGCCAGCGTGACGCGCGACCAGATCGCGCTCTGCGACCGCAATTGCCACAAGTCGGTCGAGCAAGCGTTGACGCTGTCGGGGGCGATCCCGACCTACCTGATGCCCTTGCGCAACTACCTCGGGCTGATCGGCCCGATCCCGTCCAAACGGCTCGAGGCGTCCGCGGTCGCCAAGGGCATCGCGGTCAACCCGCTCGTGACCAAGGGCATCAGCCCCGCTGCCGTGCATGCCGTGATCACCAATTCGACCTACGACGGTCTCTGCTACGACGTCGAACGCGTCGAGGCGCTGATCGGCCAATCGATCGATCGCCTCCACTTCGACGAAGCCTGGTACGGCTACGCCCGCTTCAATCCGCTCTACGCCGGGCGGTATGCGATGCGTGGCGATCCATCCGGACCGCGGGCGGACGGCCCGACGCTCTTTGCAACCCAGTCGACGCACAAGCTGCTCGCGGCGCTCTCGCAGGCCTCGTACATCCACATCCGCGACGGACGCCGGCCGATCGACCACGCGCGCTTCAACGAGGCGTTCATGATGCACGCCTCGACCTCGCCTCAGTACGCGATCATCGCCTCGAACGACATCGCCGCCGCGATGATGGACGGCCCCTCGGGCGAGGCCCTCACCGGAGAGTCGATCGACGAGGCGATCGCCTTCCGCCAGACGCTGGCGCGCCTGAACGCCGAGTTCGAAGCCAAGGGCGAGTGGTTCTTCAGCGCATGGCAGCCCGACGCGGTGGGCGACGGGAAAGGCGAGGGCAAGGGCCATCGGAAGACCGCGTTCCACCTCGCCGATCCGAAGAAGCTGGCGCACGACCCTGACGCGTGGGTCCTCCATCCCGGCGACGACTGGCACGGCTTCACCGGGCTCGAGGACGGCTACTGCATGCTCGACCCGATCAAGGTCTCGGTCGTGACCCCGGGCATGGGGCGCGACGGCCGGCTCAAGGCCACCGGCATCCCGGCACCGCTGCTCACTGCCTATCTCGACGCCCAGGCCATCGTCGTCGAGAAGACCACCGATTTCACCTGCCTCTTCCTGTTCTCGATGGGCGTCACGCGCGGCAAGTGGGGAACGCTCATCAACGCCCTGCTCGGCTTTCATCGCGACGTTCTCGCCAACACGCCGCTGGAACGATGCATCCCTGCGCTCGTCGCGGCGCATCCAGCGAGCTACGGCGCGCTCGGTCTGGCCGACCTGGCCGCATCCATGTTCTCAGCGACGAAGAAGCACCGGACCACCGAGCTCATGTCGGAGGCCTTCGGCGTCCTGCCGGTCCCCGTGCTCTCGCCCGTGGGCGCGTACGAACGGCTCGTCAACGGCCACGTCGAGTCCTTGCCGCTCGAGCAGCTCACCGGCCGCACCGTCGCCACCGGCGTGGTTCCCTATCCGCCCGGAATCCCGTTGCTGATGCCGGGCGAGAACGCCGGTGAGGCGACCGGGCCGATGCTCGGCTACCTGAAGGCGCTCGAGCGCTTCGACGCCGAGATGCCGGGTTTCGCACACGACACGCACGGCGTCGAGGTCGTCGACGGCAAATACCGAATTTTGTGCATCACCGAGGAGTGAATCCATGACAGCAGCCACTGCGAAGTCGGACGCTGCTGCGAAGCCGGGGCCAACCACCGGTTCGAGCAGCAAGAC
>JBBSBZ010000249.1:0-5150 GCA_038250795.1 Burkholderiales bacterium
GCCGATGGGCTGGGCCTGCATCAAGGTGGCCAAGCGCATCCTGCGCGTGCCGCGCGATATCCTGATGCCGGTGATCCTGCTCTTTTGCGTCGTCGGCGCCTTCGCGATCAACAACACCGCGTTCGACGTCGGCGTCATGCTGATCGCCGGCATCGTCGCCTGGATGCTCGAGGAGAACGGCTTCCCGATCACGCCGCTCATCCTCGGCGTCGTTCTCGGCGGCATGCTGGAGGAGAACTTCATCTCGTCGATGATCAAGGCCGATGGCAACCCGGTCGCCTTCTTCACCCGGCCGATCGCAGCGACGCTCGGCGCCGTGACGGTTCTGGTCTGGCTGTCGCCGCTGCTGCGCCGACGTCGCGCGCAGCCGCCGGCGGTCGCGCCGTGACCTCGCTCGCGGACGCCGCGGCGCCGCGCGGTGCCGACTCCCGCTACGCCTGGGGGCGCCTCTGCATCGCGGTCGCGCTGATGACCGTCGGCAGCAGCGCGATGTACGTCGTCGCCGTCGTGCTGCCGAGCGTGCAGGCGGAGTTCGGCGTCGCGCGCGCCGACGCCTCGCTTCCCTACACGCTCCTGATGATCGGCTTCGGTATCGGCGGCGTCCTGATGGGGCGGCTCGCCGACCGGCGCGGCATCGTCCTGCCGCTGCTCATCGGCGCCGCCGGGCTCGGCGGCGGTTTCGTCGCCGCCGGCCTCTCGACCAGCATCTGGATGTTCGCCGCCGTCCACGGCGTATTGATCGGGCTGGTCGGCAGCTCGGCGAGCTTCGCTCCTCTCGTCGCCGACACCTCGCTCTGGTTCCAGCGCCGGCGCGGCATCGCCGTCGCGATCTGCGCCAGCGGCAACTACGTGGCCGGCGCGATCTGGCCGCCGATCGTCCAGCACTTCGTCGAGACCGTCGGCTGGCGCCAGACCTATCTCGGCCTCGGCGTGTTCACGGCGGTCGTCATGGCGACGCTCGCGCTCTTCATGCGCGGCCGGCCGCCCGCGCTGGCGGCCGAGGCGGCGCCGCTGCGCAGCGGCGCGCCGACGCCGTCGACGCGCCCGTTCGGCCTGTCGATGAACGCCGCACAGGCGCTGCTGTGCGTCGCCGGCGTCGCCTGCTGCGTCGCGATGGCGATGCCGCAGGTCCACATCGTCGCCTACTGCGGCGACCTCGGCTACGGCGCGGCGCGCGGCGCGCAGATGCTCTCGCTGATGCTGGGCGCCGGCATCGTCAGCCGGCTCGTCTCGGGCGCCATCTGCGACCGCATCGGCGGCGTGCGCACGCTCCTTCTCGGCTCGCTCCTGCAGGGCACGGCGCTGTTGCTCTTCCTGCCCTTCGACTCGCTCGTCTCGCTCTACGTCGTCTCGGCGCTCTTCGGCCTCTTCCAGGGCGGCATCGTGCCGTCGTACGCGATCATCGTGCGCGAGCATTTCCCGGCCGCCGAGGCGGGCGCGCGCGTCGGCACGGTCCTGATGTCCACGCTCTTCGGCATGGCCCTCGGCGGCTGGATGTCCGGCAAGGTCTTCGACCTCACCGGCTCGTACCACGCCGCGTTCCTCAACGGCATCGCCTGGAACCTCCTCAACCTGGGCATCGCGCTCTTCCTGCTGCGCGGCGACCGCCGGCGCAGGCGCGGCGCGATGGCCCTCGCTTAGACTGGCCGCGCCACGCGCGCTGCCCATGTCCACCCCTTCCGAAAACGCCGGCTTCGACCTCACCTCCGAGACCGCTCCGGCCGACGCCCACTCGACCGGCATCCTGCCGAGCCAGGAGCTCCGGGCGATGGTGGCCAGGAAGGAGATCTTTGCGCTCGAGCCGATCACCGACGAGCAGTTCCAGCCGGCGAGCCTCGACCTGCGACTGGGCCCCGTGGCCTACCGCGTGCGCGCCAGCTTCCTGCCCGGCAAGGGCACGGTGAAGGCCAAGCTGGACGAGTTCGCGATGCACGAGATGGACATCACCGCGGGCGGCGTGCTCGAGAAGGGCTGCGTCTACATCATCCCGCTGCTCGAAGGTCTCGACCTGCGCCATCGCACCTCGGCGATGGGCAACCCGAAGAGCTCGACCGGGCGGCTCGACATCTTCACGCGCCTCATCACCGACCAGGGCACCGCGTTCGACCAGGTGAAGGAACAGTACAGCGGCATGCTCTACGCCGAGGTCTCGCCGCGCACCTTCAGCGTCCTGGTGAGGAAGGGGTCGCGCCTCTCCCAGCTGCGCCTGCGCCGTGGCCGGCCGATCGCGAGCGACCTGTTCATGAAGCGGCTGCAGCAGGAGCACGGGCTCGTGCAGCCGCTCGACCCGTCCGCCGACGGCGCTTTGTCGGTCGAGATCGTCAACGGCGTGCCCGTGCGCGTCGACCTGGCCGGCCGCCAGTCGGGCGGCGTCATCGGCTACAAGGCCAGGAGCCATGCCGGCCTGGTCGACATCGACCGCATCGGCCATTACGACGTCGCCGACTACTGGGAGCCGGTGCATGCGCCGCGGCGCGGCGGGCTGATCCTGGACCCGGCGGAGTTCTACATCCTCGCCTCGCAGGAGGCGGTGCGCGTGCCGCCCGGCTTCGCCGCGGAGATGATCGCCTACGACACGCTGGTCGGCGAGTTCCGGGTCCACTACGCCGGCTTCTTCGACCCCGGCTTCGGCCACGACGCGGCCGGCGGCGAAGGCTCGCGCGCCGTCCTCGAGGTGCGCTCGTACGAGGTGCCTTTCGTCCTCGAGCACGGCCAGCTCGTCGGCCGCCTCGCCTACGAACGACTGACAGCGACGCCGCAGATCCTCTATGGCCAGGGCGTGAAGTCGTCGTACCAGGGCCAGGGCATCAAGCTCAGCAAGCACTTCAAGGCGGTCGCTTAACCCGTTGCGGCTCGACGATGGGCGAGGCGACGATCACGGACGACGGTGCGAGCGAGGCCGTGTCGCGCATCCGCGTCGGCACGGCGTCGTGGACCGACAAGACGCTGATCGCGAGTGGCCGCTTCTATCCGAAGGGGGCGTCGACCGCCGAGGCCAGGCTGCGCTTCTACGCATCGCAATTCGCGATCGTCGAGGTCGACTCGAGCTACTACGCGATGCCGACGCCGCAGACGGCGCAGCTGTGGGCCGAGCGCACGCCCGAGGGCTTCGTCATGAACGTGAAGGCATTTCGCCTCTTCACCGGCCACCCGACAGAGCCGCGCGTGCTGCACGCCGACCTTCGCGAGGCGCTCGGCGGCGCGAGCGCGCCGGCACGCTTCTACGGCGACGTGCCGACAGAGATCCAGGCCGAGCTCTGGCAGCGCTTTCGAGAGGCGCTCTTGCCGCTGCGCGCGGCGGGCCGGCTCGGCCTCGTCCACTTCCAGTTCCCGCCCTGGGTGACGGCCGATGCGGCCGGCCGGGCGCAGATCGAGCACTGCGTCGACCGGATGGCGGGCCACGATCTCTCGGTCGAGTTCCGTCACAAAAGCTGGTTCGCGAGCGGCGACGAGACGCGCGCGACGATCGCATTCCTGCGCGAGATGGGCGTAGTCCACACCGTCGTCGACGGTCCGCAGGGATTCTCGAACAGCGTGCCCGCAGTGTGGGAGACGACGCATCCGCGCTTCGCGCTGCTGCGCCTGCATGGCCGCAACACGAAGACCTGGAACATCAAGGGCGCGACCTCGGCCTCCGACCGCTTCAACTACGACTACCCCGAACGGGAGCTTGCCGATCTCGTGCCACGCATCGAGCGCCTGGCACTGACGGCGCTGCAGACCCACGTGATCTTCAACAACAACATGGAAGACCAGGGCCAGCGCAACGCGCGCACCATGGTCGGCCTGCTGGCGGGGCATCGTCCTACGGCGTGACGGGTGCGCCTTCGCATCGGCGGGCCGAAGGTGACGGCGACAATCGAAAGATCGCAACATGCCCGAAATGAAATCGCCATGAGTCTCATCAGCTTCATTCAGGACGCCGGAGAAAAGCTCTTCGGTCACGCCAAGTCCGCCCCGGCGGCGTCCGGTGCCGCTCCGCAGCCCGATGTCGCTGCGCTCAACGCCACGGCAGGGCAGGCGATCGAGAAATACATCGGCTCGCAAGGCCTGAAGGCCGACGGGCTCGACGTCGCCTACGACGGTGCGTCGCAGACCGTCACGGTCAGCGGTGTCGCGCCCGACCAGGCGACCAAGGAAAAGATCGTCCTGTGCTGCGGCAACGTCTCGTCGGTCGCCAAGGTCAACGACATGCTCACCGTCGCGACCCCGTCCGGGCCCGAATCGACCTACCGCGAGGTGAAGTCGGGCGACACGCTCTCGAAGATCGCGCGCGATGCTTACGGCGACGCCAACGCCTACATGAAGATCTTCGAGGCGAACAAGCCGATGCTGTCCAATCCGGACAAGATCTACCCGGGGCAGATGCTACGAATTCCGGCGAAGTAAGACAGGCGATGGCGGGCGTCGCCACCGCGATGGCCGAGGTGCCCAGGCACGGCTGGCGAGTCTGGTGGCAGCTCGTCCGCGACGCCGTCGGATCCTGGATCGACGACTACGCGCCGAGCATGGGTGCGGCGCTGTCGTACTACACCGTCTTCTCGCTCGCGCCGCTGCTCCTGATCGTCGTCTCGGTGGCCGGCCTCGTCTTCGGCGAGGAGGCCGTGCGAGGCGAGCTGTTCGAGCAGCTGCGCCAGCTGATGGGCAGCCAAGCGGCCGGCGCGGTGCAGGGCCTGCTCGCGAGCGTCAACAAGCCCGCGCAAGGCGTCTTCGGCACGGTGCTCGGTGTGGGCGTGCTGCTCTTCGGCGCGACCACGGTCTTCGGCGAGCTGCAGGATGCGCTCGATCGCATCTGGCGCGCGCCGACGCGGCACAAGTCGAGCGGCCTGTGGAGCCTGCTGCGGGCGCGCGTGCTGTCGTTCGGGATCATCCTCGGCCTGGCCTTCCTGCTGATGGTCTCGCTCGTCTTCGGCGCGGTCTTCTCGGCGCTCGGGAAGTGGTGGGGCCCTGCCTTCGGCGGCTGGGAGATCACGGCGCAAGTCGTCAACCTGCTCGTCGGCTTCGGCATCACCACGGTCGTCTTCGCGATGATCTACAAGCTCATGCCGCGCGTGCACGTGCAGTGGCACGACGTCTGGCTGGGCGCGCTCGTCACCGCGGTGCTGTTCACGGTCGGCAAGTTCCTGATCGGTCTGTACATCGGCAAGAGC
>JBBSBZ010000250.1:0-5135 GCA_038250795.1 Burkholderiales bacterium
CGACCCGACGCCGTTCATCGTGAAGCGGCCCTGATAGGTGAGCGCGTGGTCGCGGAAGCTCAGCGCCATGCCCGGACCGGCGGCGGCACTGAAATCCTGCGACGGAGCGGGTGTCGGTGCGACGTTTCCGCGCGGCTCGACCGGATCGTGCCGGTCGGTCTGCTGCTCGGAGACCATCGAAGCGATGCCGCCGAGGATGAGCACGCCGACGCCGATGCCGATCCACATCGCCTTCGAGCTTCGGGCCTTCGCCGGCGGGACGGGGCCGGGTGGCGGCGCCGGCGGCACGAAGGGCTGCGGCGCGGGCGCCGGACGCGGGACCGGCTGCGGCTGCGGCTGCGGACTCGGCCCGTCGCCGCCGACGTTGCGTGCGATGGCGTCGCAGAACTGCTGGAACTCGGGAGAGGCTTCTCCCTGCCAACGGGAAAGGTCGGCGGCCTGGAGGCGGCGGAACTCGAGCGGGATCTTGAGGTCGGCGTCGATGAGCGCCGGGATCAGCACCTTGCGCTGCATCGCGTCGCTCGCCTCGTTCTTCACCCACCCGGAGGCGGTCGCCGTCTTCGACCACAGCACGACGACGCACTTGGCCGCGCCGAGCGCCTCCTCGATGACGTCGTCGTAGGCCCGTCCGGGTGGAATCTCGCGATCCCACCAGACCGACCAGCCGCGCTGCTCGAACGCCTGCGCGAAAAGCCGTGCCCGCTCGCGGTCGGCGCTCGAGTAGCTGATGAAGATGTCGCTCATCGCGTCCGCTTTCCTGTCGGGCCCGCGACGGAGCGCGAGCGGGCGGACGCGAGCTTACGCGAAGGCCGCGCGACCGGCCATCGGCTCAGAGCTTCGGCTTGCCGTCCTTGTCCTCGAGCGGGGCGAGCACCGGGTCCGAGATCGATCGGCCCAGCGATTCGAGGATGCCCTGGTCCTTCGGCGCGACCGGCGGATGGCGCCAAGGGTCACCGTTCTCGTCGAGGTTGTCGTCGGCCTTCACCGCATCGGGCTCCGCTTGCGGCTTGCGTGCCGGAACGCCTTTCGGCATGTCGGCGGGAATCTTCGGTTCGGCCATGGTCGTTGTCTCCTCGGGGGGTCGGTCGACGGTCGGGCAATCGTCACGCCCGCATGCGCATCTTCGCTCGCGCCCAAACGCCATGACGCGAAAGGCGCTTTCGCCGTGGCGCGTCGTGCGTTTCGGGCTTCTCGCGGTCGCCGCGGCGGTGGCCGTGGCGCTGGCGACGCAGGTGCTCTGGCTCGCGCCGCTGCTCAGTCACCACCTGACGGCCCGCTCGGGGCGCGCGGTCCATGTCGACACGATGTGGGTCGGGCTGTCGTCGTCGCTCGCGCCGGTGCTGCACTTTCGAGGCGTGCGCATCGCCAATGCGGCGTGGGCCGATGCCGACCATCCCTTTGCCGCCTTGGCCGGCGCGACGGCCATGTTCTCGTGGAAGAGCGTCGCGCAGCGTCGTCCGGTGATCGCGCTCTTCATCCTGACCGACGGTGAAATCGACCTGGAACGCACCGCCGACGGGCTGCGCAACTGGCGGCTCTCGAACCCCGACTATCGGGGTCCGGGTCGATGGAAGGTGCTCGCCGTCCAGGGCGAACGGGCGACGGTGCGCTTCCGGCACCGCGGCATCGACCTCGACCTGCGCGCCACTGCGAGCGCCGCGCCCGCCGCTTTGGCCGCTTCCACTGCCGCGAGCGGCGCGGCGCCGCGGACAACTCATCTCGATCTCGAAGGCCACTGGCGCGGGCTCGCCTTCTCGACGAGCGCCGACACCGGACCGGTGCTGACCTTCCTCGAGACCGGCGAGACGTTTCCGGTGCGCGGCCGCCTCGAAGCCGGCGGTGCGCATCTCGACCTCGATGGCACGGCCGGCGACATCGCTCGCCGCCCGGTGGTCGACGCGACCTTCTCGTTCGCTGCCCCGTCGCTCGCACCTTTCTCCGCCTTCGTTCATTCGCGCCGCGAAGGCGCGAAGGCGCTGCGCCTGGAGGGCACGTTGAAGACCGGTGACGATCGCTACGCGCTCTCGGCCATGAAGGCCCGTGTCGGCGGGACCGACGTCGCCGGCGTGATGAGTTGGGCTCGCCGCGACGAGGGCAGCGTCGTTCGGGCGAAGCTGGAGAGCGACTCGACCGATGTCGCCGACCTGCGCTGGCTGACGGGTCTCGCGCCGGCGCACCCAGCGTCCGCACCTGCGTCGCCCGCCTCGGCTGCGAGCAGCGCGACCGACCCCCACAGTGCGCGACGCGGCCTGGATGCGGAGCTGAGCTTCGTCGCGCGGCGCCTGCGTGTCGCCGAGGTGCCGGAACTGCAGGACGGCCGAATCGAGGCAAAGCTCCTCGATGGCCAGCTCACCGTGACGCGCTTCGACATCGGCGTGGCCCGCGGCCGGGTCGACGGACGGGCATCGCTCGCGCTCGACGACGTGCCGATGCGCGCAGAGGCCGAAGCCACGGCACGCGGCGTGCGCATCGAGGCCTTCGTTCGCGACGCCTCGGGCAAGAGCCGGCTCACCGGCGCACTGCACGGACACGCGAGCCTGAAGGGGCGGGGCGATTCGGCGGCCAGCCTGCGCGACAGCCTCTCGGGCCGCGTCACCGCATCGCTCACCGGCGGCACGATCTCGAGCCTTCTCGACGCCGAGATCGGCCTGCAGGGCGGCAAGATCGTGAAGAGCCTGATCGTCGGCGCCGAGCCGATCCCGATCCGCTGCGCCGTCGCCGTGCTCGACATCGACCGCGGCACGGGGCGGTTGCACGAACTCGTCTTCGATACCGAGCGGACCCGCACCATCGGCCGCGGCACGATCGATCTCGCCGCCGGAACCGTCGATGTCGTCCTCACGCCCGAAGCCAAGCAGGGCGGCCTCTTCAACCTGGACCGATCGATCCGAGTGCACGGGGCGCTGCGCCATCCGGCGCACAGCCTGGTCGCGCGGGCGCCTGTCTCCGCGGCCGCGGAGCGCGGCTGCGATCGCCCCTAGCGGCGCATCAGCGTGCTCTTGCCGAACAGGCTCTCGATGAGGTCGACGGCGATCTCGGCGGTGCGGTTGCGCACGTCGAGGGCCGGGTTGAGCTCCATCACGTCGAGCGAGGCGAGGGCGCCCGTGTCGGCGATCATCTCCATGCACAACTGCGCCTCGCGATAGGTCGGCCCGCCGCGCACGGTGGTGCCGACGCCGGGCGCGATCTCGGCGTCGAGAAAGTCGACGTCGAAGCTCACGTGCAGGTGGGTGTTCGCGTCGATCGTCGCCAGCGCCAGCTCCATCGTGTGGCGCATGCCTTCCTCGTCGATGAAGCGCATGTCGAAGACCTCGAGGCCGGCCTCGTGGACGAGGCGCTTCTCGCCCGCGTCGACGCTCCTGATGCCGATCTGGCGCACCCACTTGGCGCTGACCGCCGGCACCTTGCCGCCAATCTCGACCAGCTCCTTGGGGCCGAAGCCGCACAGGCACGCGACCGGCATGCCGTGGATGTTGCCGCTCGGCGTGAGGACGTTGGTGTTGAAGTCGGCGTGCGCGTCGAGCCACAGCACGCGCAGCTTCCTGCCGGTCTCGCGACAGTGGCGCGCGACGGCGCTGATCGAGCCGATCCCGAGCGAGTGATCGCCGCCCAGCAGGATCGGCATGCGCCCGCCGGCAAGCTCCGCGTGGACGGCCTCGTGCACGGTCCGGTTCCATTCGACGACGGCGTCGAGATGGCGATAGCCGTCGGCCGGCGGCTGCCAGGGATTCGCCGGCCCGGCAAGATTGCCGCGGTCGACGACGTCGAGCTCGTGCGACACGAGCACCTGACCGATGTTGGCGACGCGAAGCGCTTCCGGGCCCATGCTCGAGCCGCGGCTGCCCGCGCCGATGTCGGTGGGCGCGCCGATCAGGCTGACACGTGGGTTCATCGCGTCACCGCCTTCAGATGTCGAGGGCGAGCTCGCCCGTTGTCGTGTCCGGCAGGTCGTAGCCGTATTCCTTCGCCAGCCACGCCCACGCCTCCTCGGCGGTCTCGACGAAGTGGAACAGGTCGACGTCGCCGGGCGCGATCATGCCGGTCTCGATCAGCAGATCGAAGTCGATCAGCCGGCTCCAGAAGTCGCGGCCGAAGAGGAGCACCGGACGCATCCGCGATTTTCCTGTCTGCACCAGCGTCAGCACCTCGAACAGCTCGTCGAGCGTGCCGAAGCCGCCGGGAAAGCACACCAGCGCGACGGCGCGCATCAGAAAGTGCATTTTGCGGATCGCGAAGTAGTGGAACTGGAAGCAGAGCTCGGGCGTGATGTAGCGGTTGGGAAGCTGCTCGTGCGTGAGCACGACGTTCAGGCCGACGCTCTTGCCGCCGATCTCGAACGCGCCGCGGTTGCCGGCCTCCATGATCCCGGGGCCGCCGCCCGTGACGACGTAGATCGGCTTTTCGAGCGAGGCCGAGCGCGTCGTGACGATGGCGGCGAAGCGGCGCGCCTCCTCGTAGTAGCGCGACATCGCGACGCGCATCGATGCGACCCGCGTCGCCGCCGCGTCGCCGGCCTGCCTGGCCGCGTCCAGCTCGCGCTCGGCGACGTCGGGCGCGACGACGCGGGCGCTGCCGAAGATCACGATGGTCCTCTCCACGCCCTGTTCGTCCTGCACGAGCTGGGGCTTGAGCAGCTCGAGCTGCAGGCGGACCGGCCGCAGCTCCTCGCGCAGTAGGAAGTCGGTGTCGGTGAAGGCGAGCCGGTAGGCGCTCTCCGGCCCGTCGTAGCGCGCGCTCGGGGAGACGTGCTCGGTCCGGGCGTCTTCCTCCGCAGAGGGGAACGAGCGCGCGGGCGCCGCCGGGTGGGTCTTGTCCATCGCCTTCGAGGGTAGCAGGGCGGCAGCGGGGTTCGGCGACCGGGGCGACTCGGGCGCTGCCCTCGTCATCCGGCGCCGCCGGCGCATCGGACGGGCGCACACACCGGGCAGGCAGGATCACGGTCGACGCGCATCGACGTCCACTCGGTGGTGCGGGCATCGATCATCTGCAGCCGCCCCGACAGCGATGTGCCGACGCCCGCAAGCAGCTTCAATGCCTCGGCCGCCTGCAGGCTGCCGACGATGCCCACGAGCGGCGCGAACACGCCCATCGTCGCGCAGGCGACGTCCTCGACCGCGGCATCGGCCGGAAAGACG
>JBBSBZ010000251.1:0-5131 GCA_038250795.1 Burkholderiales bacterium
CGACGAGGCGATGCTCGAGCAGGCGCTCGGCGAGCAACTGCGCCGCTACGACAAGGGCGGCGAGCAGTTCTACGACACGATCTCGGCGCTGCACAAGGCGGTGCGCGGCAGCGACCCGGACGCGTCGCTCTACTGGTTCGTACGCATGATCGACGGTGGCGTCGACCCGCGCTATGCGGCGCGCCGGCTCGTGCGGATGGCGAGCGAGGACATCGGCCTGGCCGATCCGCGCGCGCTCCGCCTCGCGCTCGACGGCGCCGAGACCTACGAGCGGCTCGGCTCGCCCGAGGGCGAGCTGGCGCTCGCCGAAGTCGTTGTCTATCTCGCGATGGCGGCCAAGAGCAACGCCGTCTACACCGCCTACAACGCGGCGCGCGCCTTCATCAAGGCCGACCGCACCCGGCCGGTGCCGCTGCGCCTGCGCAATGCGCCAACCGCGCTGATGAAGGGTCTCGACTACGGCAAGGGCTACCGCTACGCCCACGACGAGGCCGGCGGCTTCGCGGCGGGCGAGCGCTACTGGCCCGACGACATGGAGGCCCAGGCCTTCTATCGCCCGGTCGCGCGCGGCCTCGAGATCTCGATCGGCGAGCGCCTGGCCGAGTTGCGTCGCCTGAACGAGGACGCGGCCGCGAAGAAGCCTCAGTAGGCGGGCTTGAGGCGCGTCGGCGTGCGCGCGAAGACGGCCTCGGGAATGAAGAAGTCGGCCTGCAGGGGGACGTCTTTCCCGCCCGGCGCATAGCGGGAGAAGTCGCTGACGCCTTCATCGCGCAAGACCTCCTCGTCGATGAAGAAGTGGCCGCTGCATTCGCGCGCCGGCCGTGACACGACGGCCCAGGCGGCGTCGGCCATGATCTCCGGCGAGCGGCAGGCGGCCGCCATGGCGTCGCCGCCGAGCGCGAAGCGGACGGCCGCGGTGTCGATGGCCGTCAGGGGCCAGAGCGAGTTGACGGCGACGCCGCGCGATCGGAACTCGGCCGCCATGCCGAGCGTGCACAGGCTCATGCCGTACTTGGCCATCGTGTACGCGACGTGCGGGCCGAACCACTTCGGATCGAGATCGAGGGGCGGCGAGAGGTTGAGGATGTGCGGGTTCGCCGAGCTCAGCAGGTGCGGCAGCGTCGTCTTCGAGCACAGGAAGGTGCCGCGCGCGTTGACCTGGCTCATCAGGTCGTAGCGCTTCATGTCGGTCGCGAGCGTCGGCGTCAGCGAGATCGCGCTGGCGTTGTTGACGCAGACGTCGATGCCTCCGAACGCGGCGACGCCTTTCGCGACCGCGTCGTGCACCTGCTGCTCGTCGCGGATGTCGCAGACGACCGGCAGCGCCTTGCCGCCGGCGGCTTCCACGTCGGCCGCCGCGGTGTAGATCGTGCCCGGCAGCTTCGGATGCGCCTCGGCCGTCTTGGCCGCGAGGACGACGTTCGCGCCGTCGCGTGCGAAGCGGCATGCGATTGCCAAGCCGATGCCGCGACTGGCGCCGGAGATGAACACGGTCTTGCCCTGAAATTTCATGATGGAACACCCTGGGTCACTGGGGCGAAGCCTTGTCCACAACGGTGCGGAAGTCAACGGCCGCAGCGCTGCCTGACCATGGGGCCACTCCCTAGCCGGTGGCAAGCGAATTGCTAATAGAGTCGCCGCGAATGGATATCTTCATCCAGCAGATCATCAACGGGCTCGTGCTCGGCAGCGTCTATGCGCTGGTGGCGCTGGGCTACACGATGGTCTACGGGATCATCAACCTCATCAACTTCGCCCACGGCGAAGTCCTGATGGTCGGCGCCCTCACGAGCTGGACCGTCGTCACGGCGCTTGCGGGCCTCGGCCTGCCGGGGTGGGCGCTGCTGCTGCTCGGACTGGTCGCGGCGGTGATCGTCTGCTCGGTTCTCAACTTCGCGATCGAGAAGATCGCCTACCGGCCGCTGCGCAACGCGCCGCGGCTCGCCCCGCTGATCACTGCGATGGGCATGAGCCTGCTCCTGCAGACGCTGGCGATGATCATCTGGAAGCCGAACTACAAGTCGTTCCCTATCCTGCTGCCGGGTGAGCCGCACAAGATCTTCGGCGCGGTGATCAACAACGTGCAGATCCTGATCCTCGTGATGACCGTCATCACGCTCAGTGGCCTGATGTACCTCGTCAACCGCACCAAACTCGGGCGCGCGATGCGCGCGACGGCCGAGAACCCGCGCGTCGCTGCGCTCATGGGCGTGCGCCCCGACACCGTGATCTCGGCCACCTTCGTCATCGGCGCGGCGCTCGCGGCGCTGGCCGGCGTGATGTACGCGGCCAACTACGGCTCCGTGCAGCACACCATGGGCTTCCTGCCCGGCCTGAAGGCATTCACCGCCGCCGTCTTCGGCGGCATCGGCAACCTCGCCGGCGCGATGGTCGGCGGCGTGCTGCTCGGCCTGATCGAGTCGCTCGGCGCCGGCTATATCGGCGCACTGACCGGTGGCGTGCTCGGCAGCAACTACCAGGACATCTTCGCCTTCGTCGTCCTCATCCTCGTGCTCACGCTGAGGCCCCAGGGCCTGCTCGGCGAACGCGTCGCCGATCGCGCCTGACCCCGGATGAAGCACTTCAGGGACGCCACTCGCCAGGAGAAGCTGGTCGTCTTCATCGGCGCGGCGGTGCTGCTCTGCGTCCTGCCCTTCGTCGTCCAGGTCGCGGGCAACGCCTGGGTGCGGATCATCGACATCTCGCTCCTCTACGTGCTGCTTGCTCTCGGCCTGAACATCGTCGTCGGCTACGCCGGCCTGCTCGATCTCGGCTATGTCGCGTTCTATGCCGTCGGTGCCTACATGCTGGGCCTGCTCGCCTCGCCGCAGCTCACCGACAGCTTCGCCTCGATCGCCGTCATGGTCCCGGGCGGCCTGCACACGCCGTGGTGGATCGTGATCCCGCTCGGCGCCCTCGTCGCCGGCGGTGCCGGCGTGCTGCTCGGTGCGCCGACGCTGAAGCTGCGCGGCGACTACCTCGCGATCGTCACGCTCGGCTTCGGCGAGATCGTGCGCGTGTTCATGAACAACCTCGACGCGCCGGTCAACATCACCAACGGGCCGAAGGGGATCAGCGGCATCGACGAGATCTCGATCCTCGGCGTCAGCCTGGGCAAGACCCATCACTTCTTCGGCCTCGATTGGCCGAAGACGACGAACTACTACTTCCTGTTCGTGCTCCTGGTGATCTTCGCCGTGGTGATCTGCCACCGGCTCGAGCGCAGCCGCATCGGCCGCGCCTGGATGGCGATCCGGGAAGACGAGATCGCCGCCAAGGCGATGGGCATCAACACACGCAACCTGAAGCTGCTCGCCTTCGGCATGGGCGCGACCTTCGGCGGCGTTTCGGGCGTGATGTTCGCGAGCTTCCAGGGCTTCATCTCGCCCGAGTCGTTCTCCCTGCAGGAGTCGATCATGATCGTCGCGATGGTGGTGCTCGGCGGCATCGGCCACCTGCCCGGCGTGATCGTCGGCGCGCTGCTGCTCTCGGCGCTGCCCGAGGTGCTGCGCTATGTCGCCGGCCCGCTGCAGCAGATGACCGACGGCCGCCTCGACGCGTCGATCCTGCGTCAGCTGCTGGTGGCGCTGGCGATGATCGGCATCATGCTGGCGCGTCCGCGCGGCCTCTGGCCCGCGCCCGAGCATGGCCGTTTCGCCTCGACCGCCCATCTCGACAAGGCGAACGCCGACCCGGCCGTCCCGCAGCCGGTCAATCCGGACGCGAGCGAGGCGACCAACGTCGACCGGACCAGCGGGACGCGTCATGCCTGAGACGGCGCCGGTCCTCCACGTTACCGGCGTGTCCAAGCGCTTCGGCGGGCTCCAGGCGCTGTCGGATGTCGGCATCACCATCCGGAAAGGCCAGGTCTATGGCCTGATCGGCCCGAACGGCGCCGGCAAGACGACCTTCTTCAACGTCCTCACCGGCCTCTACACGCCCGACACCGGCACTTTCGAACTCGGCGGCAAGCCGTACAAGCCGAGCGCGGTGCACGAGGTCGCCCAGGCCGGCATCGCGCGCACGTTCCAGAACATCCGCCTCTTCTCCGACATGACCGCGCTGGAGAACGTGATGGTCGGCCGCCACGTGCGAACTCACTCCGGGTTGATCGGCGCCGTGTTCCGCACACGCGGCTTCAAGGTCGAGGAAGCGGCGATCGCCAAACGCGCGCAGGAATTGCTCGACTACGTCGGCATCGGCGGCTTTGCCGAATACAAGGCGCGCACCCTCAGCTACGGAGACCAGCGCCGGCTCGAGGTGGCACGCGCCCTCGCGACCGATCCGAAGCTGATCGCCCTCGACGAGCCTGCGGCCGGCATGAACGCGACCGAGAAGGTGACGCTGCGCGAGCTGATCGACCGGATCCGCAAGGACGGCCGGACCATCCTGCTCATCGAGCACGACGTCAAGCTCGTGATGGGCCTGTGCGACCGCGTCACCGTGCTCGACTACGGCAAGCAGATCGCCGAGGGCACGCCGGCCGACGTGCAGAAGAACGAGAAGGTGATCGAGGCCTATCTCGGCGCGGGCCACACGGCCCACTGACATGGCCGCCATTCCCGCCTCCGTCGACGCCGCCGCGATGTCCTCCGGGCCGGGGCGCACGCTGCTGAGCGTGAAGAACCTGAAAGTCGCCTACGGCGGCATCCAGGCGGTCAAGGGCGTGTCGTTCGACGTCGCCGCGGGCGAGCTCGTCAGCCTGATCGGCGCCAACGGCGCGGGCAAGACGACGACGCTGAAAGCCATCACCGGCATCCAGCCGGCCGCCAGTGGCGAGATTGAATATCTCGGGCGAAGCATTCGCGGCCAGGGCCCGTGGGACCTCGTCAAGCAGGGCCTCGTGATGGTGCCCGAGGGGCGCGGCACGTTCACCCGGATGTCGATCACAGAGAACCTGCAGATGGGCGCGTTCGTGCGCGACGACGTCGCCGGCATCGCCACCGACATTGAACGTGTCTTCACGATCTTTCCGCGCCTGAAGGAGCGCCGCAACCAGCTCGCCGGCACGATGAGCGGCGGCGAGCAACAGATGCTCGCGATGGGCCGCGCCCTGATGGCCCAACCGAAGGTGCTCCTGATGGACGAGCCGTCCATGGGCCTGTCGCCGATCATGGTCGACAAGATCTTC
>JBBSBZ010000252.1:0-5088 GCA_038250795.1 Burkholderiales bacterium
CACGCGCATCGCCGCGCGCGCACTCGCACTGGCGGTGCGTGCACCCGACAACCTCGGCGCGCGCGGCGACATGATGATGAGCTCGATGATGGGCGCGATCGCGTTCCAGAAGGATCTCGGCGCCGTCCACTCGTGCGCGCATGCGCTCGGCACGGTCTGCGACCTGCACCATGGCCTGGCCAACGCGCTGATGATCGACACCGTGCTGGCCTGGAACGTGAAGGCGGCGCCCGAGAAGTTCGAGATGCTGTCGCACGCCGTCGGCGCAAGCGGCGGCGCGGCCGGATTCATCGCCTGGCTGAAGAAGCTGAAGCAGGAGATCGGGATCGCGCCGAATCTTTCTGCCGTCGGCGTCAAGCGCGCCTCGATCCCGCGCCTGGTCGAGGTCGCCACCGCCGACATCTGTCACTTCACCAATCCGCAGAAGGTCACGCCGGCGGACTTCGAGCGTCTCTTCGCGGAGGCGATGTGAAGGTCGGACCGAACGCCGATCGAGTCAAGGTCGGCATCTCGGCCTGCTTCTTCCACGCCGACGCGAAGCGCCCGATCTTCACCGGCAAGACGCTCCAGTACGTCGAGCAGTCCATCGCCCACTGGGTGATGTCGACGGACGCGCTGGCAGTGATGATTCCGAGCCCGGCCGGCGACACGCAGAAGGGCGAGGCGGCACTCGACCACTACGCCGAATGGCTCGACGCGCTCGTCCTCGAAGGAGGCTCCGACATCTGGCCGGGGAGCTACGGAGAGGAGCCGATGGACGAGAAGTGGCATGGCGATCGCGTCCGCGACGAGTACGAGGTCGCTCTTCTGCGCGCCTTCGCCGCTCGCGGCAAGCCGGTGCTCGGCATCTGCCGCGGGCTGCAGATGATGAACGTCGCCCACGGCGGGACGCTCTACCAGGACATCGGCACGCAGCACGCCAAGGCGCTCGTGCATCGCAACGCCGAGATCTACGACCGCAACCTGCACGCGCTCGAGTTCGTCGCGGGCACGCGGCTCGCCGAGATCTTCGAAGGAGTCGCGGCGCCGGTGGTCAACAGCGTCCATCACCAGGCGGTGAAGAACCTCGCGCCGGGCTTCGTCGTCGAGGCGCGCAGCCCGGCAGACGGCCTGATCGAGGCGATCCGAAAGCCCGGCGGTTCGTACATGGCCGCCGTCCAGTGGCACCCCGAATTCCACCGGCCCGGCGAAGGCACGCTCGACGACCGGCCGATGCTCGATGACTTCCTCGCCGCGGCCCGCGCGGTCCGCACCGCCTCATGAAGACCTTGAAGATCGTCAATCCCGCCGACGGCTCGCCGCTGGCCGAAGTGCCGGCCGACGACGCGACGAGCGTCGCCGCCAAGGCGGACCGCGCACGCGCCGCGCAGCCGTCCTGGAATGCGAAGCCGCTCGCCGAGCGCATCGCCGTGATCACGCGCTTTCGCGCCGGCGTCGCGGCCGAGCTCGAGACGCTCGCCAAGACGCTGACGCAGGAAGTCGGCAAGCCGCTCGCGCAGTCGCGCAATGAGCTCAACGGCTTTCTCGGCCGGATCGACTTCTTCATCGCCGAGGTGGCCAGGGCCACCGCGCCCGAGACGGTCTTCGACGACGCCAGCGTCACCGAGCGCATCGACCACGACCCGCTCGGCGTCGTCGCCAACATCTCGGCCTGGAACTATCCGTACTTCGTCGGTGGCAACGTCTTCGTGCCGGCGCTGCTCACCGGCAACGCCGTGCTCTACAAGCCGTCGGAGTTTGCCACTCTCACGGGCGGGCACATCGACCGGCTGCTCCACGCCGCTGGCGTTCCGGCCGACGTGTTCGCCACCCTCGTGGGCACCGGCGAGGTCGGCGCGGCGCTGCTCGACCAGCAGGTCGACGGCGTCTTCTTCACGGGCTCCGCCGCGACCGGCGCCAAGATCGCGGCGCAGATGGGCCCGCGCATGATCCGCCTGCAGCTCGAGCTCGGCGGCAAGGACCCGACCTATGTCGCCGACGACGCCGACCCGAGGGCGGCGGCGGAGTCGCTCGCCGACGGCGCGATGTACAACACCGGCCAGAGCTGCTGCTCGGTCGAGCGCATCTACGTGCACGCGAAGATCCATGACGCCTTCGTCGAGCATTTCCTCGCCACCGTCGCGGGCTTCAAGTCGGGCGACCCGCTGGTCGACGGCACCTACATCGGCCCGCTCACGAGAGCGCCCCAGCTCGCGGTGCTCGACGGCCAGGTCGCCGACGCGCTCGCCAAGGGCGCGACCCTGCGCGCTGGCGGCAAGCGCGTCGAGAAGGCCGGGAACTGGTACGAGCCGACCGTCCTCACCGAGGTCGATCACACGATGGCCGTGATGCGCGACGAGAGCTTCGGGCCGATCATCGGCATCCAGAAGGTCGGCGGCGACGACGAGGCGCTCGCCCTGATGAACGACACCCGCTACGGCCTGACCGCCGGCATCTTCACGCGCGACCCCGCACGCGCCGCGCAGCTGCTCTCGAAGGTTGCCGCCGGCAGCGTCTACTGGAACTGCTGCGATCGGGTGAGCCCGCGACTGCCGTGGTCGGGTCACGGCGACTCGGGCTTGGGCGTGACGCTCTCGACCTACGGCATCCAGGCCTTCACGCGTCCGCGCGCCTGGCACCTGCGCCGGGCCTGATCTCGCGCGGAGCCAGGCTCAGCTGACGGTCACCTCGCCGACCGGGATCAGGCTCATCAAGGTCGATGGCGTCGAGGCCGGCTGCGACTCGCTGTCGGGCGCCGTCTCGTGCGGCATCGGCATCGTGTCGCCGCGCCGGGCCTCGTTGCGCACCGACACCAGCGCCGCCTCGGCACGGCGCAGGGCCTCGCCGATGGTCTCGTTCGGCTGCATCTGCACGGAGCCGACGTTGAGGGCCACTTTGGCGATGCGCGGCGCGACCTGTCGGTCGTCGAGGCGGGCGATGATCCGGGAGACGACGATCGCCGAATCGGCCAGTCGCGTCTTCGGCAGGATGGCGGCGAACTCGTCGCCGCCGATGCGGCCCGCGACGTCGCGCCGGCGCAGCGTCTCGCGAAGCGCGGTGCCGATCTGGCGCAGCGCCTCGTCACCGTTGGCGTGGCCGAGCAGCTCGTTGACACGCTTCAGGCGATCGACGTCGAACACGATCAGCGTCGCCGCGTCTCGCGCGGCCTCGACGGCGCGCTCCGCGAGCTCGTGGAAGTGGCGCCGGTTCGGCAGGCGCGTCAGCGGATCGACGTCGACGAGATGCTTGAGCTTGCGCTGCGAGGCGACGAGGTGGGCGATCCGGCGCTCGTGGTTCATCACCAGCGAGAGCTGCGTCATCAGCAGGGCCACCGCGCCGGTCGCGATCATGCTGCCGAGAGCGACATCGGCCGGCGCGATCAGGCTGCCCAGATAGGCGACATCGACCGCGAGCCACGCCGCCTGCGCGATCGCGCTCGCGAGCAGGGCCACGCGCAGCGTGCGCAGCGTCGTGGTGGAGGCGAAGTCCTCGAGGCGCGAGACGGCGACCGCGGCGTAGGAGGTCAGCGCGAACGAACAGACGACGAAGATCTGCGTCGTCGTGGCGAACTCGAACGGGGCGAGCCAGGTGCCGACGGCGACCAGGGCCGCGACGATCAAGGCCATGCGGTCGGCCCATTCGGGCATCCGGGTCGCGCCGCGCGAAAAGAAGCGGCGCACGCCCGCGAGCGTGACGATCGGCCATTGCAGGGCGCAGAGTGCGGCGATCGGCGCACCCTCGCCGACCGGGTCGACCACCGCCTGCAGGATGAGACCGGTCATCAGGATGCCGTTGGCCGCGAGCCACCAGCGCGAGCCGCGTCGGCTCTGCTGCCTGAATCCGAGAGACACCGCCGCGCCGCTCGCCAGCAGCAGCAGGGCGGCGACTGTGACGAGGACGCTCGGAGGATGGACCAGCATGACGAAATTCTAGGCAGGCGGTCTTGCGCGCAGTCGATCGAACTGGCAGGCGGACGAGCCGCGACCGAAGAAACCGTTACGAATTGGCACGCCTCGCGCGCTGGCCCTGCGAGCGCATGTCGACTCTTACACTGGGGCTTTGCTCCCCGCCTTGCCGACTCGCCCGTCTCCGCGCCTTGCGAGCGCTCCGATCGTCGACGCGTTCTGGCGCGCGTTGGCGTACTGCGTGCATCCGAAGGTCGTCCTCGCCTCGCTGTTGCCGCTGGCGCTCGTCGGCGGCGCGGCCGCGCTGCTCGGCTACTTCTTCTGGGAGCCGGCCGTCGCCGCGGTGCGCGCGACGCTCGAAGAAGGGCCGCTGCTCGAGGCCGCGTTCGGCTGGCTTCGCTCGATCGGCGCCGCCGGCTGGTCGAGCGTCGTCGCGCCGCTGGTCGTCGTTGCGCTGGCGCTGCCGGTGTTCGTCGTGGCCTCGCTGCTCGTCGCGGCAGTCCTGATGACGCCGGCGATCGCGCGGCTGGTCGCCAGGCGCCGCTTTCCCCTGCTCGAACGGCGTCATGGCGGCTCGCTCTGGAGCAGCCTGGCCTGGTCGGCGCTGAGCACGCTGATCGCGGCGATCGCCCTCGTCGTCTCGATCCCGCTCTGGCTGGTGCCGCCCCTGGTCCTGGTGCTCCCGCCGCTGATCTGGGGCTGGCTCACCTACCGCGTGCTGTCTTTCGACGTCCTCGCGGCCCATGCCAGCCGCGACGAGCGCCGCCGCCTGCTCGCCGACGGACGCTGGGGGCTGCTGGCCATGGGCATCGCATGCGGCTACCTCGGCGCGGCGCCGTCGCTGATCTGGGCGATGAGCGCTCTGACGCTCGTCTTCGCACCCTTCCTGATCCTGGTGTCGATCTGGCTCTACACGCTTGTCTTCGCCTTCTCGTCGCTGTGGTTCGCGCACTACCTGCTCGCCGCGCTTCAAGTCATGCGCGACGGCGACGACTCGCTCGCGCACCCTGTCGACTCTTCCAAACCGCAGAATTCGCTCGCATGAACATCGGACTTCTCATCGTCGGCGACGAGATCCTCTCGGGCAAGCGCGCTGACAAGCACCTGCCCAAGGTCGTCGAGCTGCTCGCCGCGCGCGGCCTGGCGCTTTCCTGGGCACGCTACGTGGGCGACGACCCGCGCCGGATCACCGCCGACCTGAAGG
>JBBSBZ010000253.1:0-5068 GCA_038250795.1 Burkholderiales bacterium
CGGCCGACGCGGGATCGGGCTTTCCGCTAGGCTCGAAGGCTTCGTCGAACGCCTTCCGGCCCTCCCCATGAACATGACCTACCGCCGTCTCGGCGCCAGCGGCCTGCAGGTGAGCACGCTCTCGCTCGGCTCGTGGATCACTTACCACAATCAGGTCGACACCGGCGCCGCGCGCGAGATGCTCGCCGCGGCGATGGACGCCGGCGTCAACTTCTTCGACAACGCGGAGGTCTACGCGCTCGGCAAGAGCGAGTCGGTGATGGGTGCGGCGATCAAGGCGCTGAAGTGGCCGCGCCTCGACTACATCGTCTCGACCAAGTTCTTCTGGGGCCTCGGGCGCGAAGGCGTCACGACCAACAAGAAGGACACGCTCAACCGCAAGTACCTGATGCAGGCGATCGACGGGTCGCTCGGGCGCATGGGGCTCGACTTCATCGACCTGGTCTACTGCCACCGGCCCGATCCCCACACGCCGATCGAGGAGACCGTGCGGGCGATGAGCGACATGATCACGCAGGGCAAGGCGCTCTACTGGGGCACGAGCGAATGGGCCGCGGCCGACATCCGCGCCGCCTGGGACATCGCCGACCGGCATCACCTGCACAAGCCGGTGATGGAGCAGCCGCAGTACAACCTGTTCCACCGCCAGCGCGTCGAGCAGGAGTACGCCCGCCTCTACGAGGACATCGGCCTGGGCCTCACGACGTGGAGCCCGCTCGCGAGCGGCCTGCTCACCGGCAAGTACCGTCAGGGCGTTCCTGCCGGCAGCCGCGGCGCGCTGGAGAACATGGCCTGGCTCGCCAAGGGCCTCACCGACGAGACGAAGAACGCCGCGGTCGGCAAGCTCGAAGGCATCGCCGCCGAGCTCGGCACGACGGTCGGCCAGCTGGCGATCGCCTGGGTGGCGAAGAACCCGCATGTCTCGACGGTGATCACCGGCGCCTCGCAGATGGCCCAGCTGCGCTCGAACCTCGCCGCGCTCGACGTGCTCCCGAAGCTGACGCCCGAGGTGCTCTCGCGGATCGACGCGATCTGCCTGCCGCTCGCCGCCTGAGCGGCGCGATTCAGGCCGCCGCGTTGAGCGCCACGAGCTGCTCCGGCGTGCCCACGTTCTCCCAGCGGCCGCGATAGACCGCGGCGCCGATCCGGCGCGCGCGCATGCCGTCGTAGAGCAGGGGCGCGAGCTTGGCGTGGGCACCGGGTGCGATGCCGCGGAACAGGTCGGCGCGCGCGAGGGCGATGTTGGCGTAGGTCCAGCGCTGCCCGTCGGCGCCGGTGCCGTCGGCGAGGCCGAGGCCGTCGTCGTCGATGCCGAAGTCGCCCTCGGGATGGAACGGCGGATTGGGCACGAGCCAGACCTGTGCCGAGCGACCCCGGGCGACGAACCGCGCGGCCGTGTCGGCGTCGAATCGGAAGTCGGGCGCCCAGACATCGCCCGAGACGATCCAGAACGCGTCGCCGAGCAGGGGCAGCGCGGTCGCGATGCCGCCGGCGGTCTCGAGCGCGCCGCCGTGGTCGCGGCCCTCGAGCGAATAGGCGATCGACACGCCGAAGCGCGAGCCGTCACCGAGCGCGGCAACGATCTGCTCCTCGAGCCACGCGGTGTTGACCACGACCTCCCGCACGCCGTCGCGCGCGAGCGCCTCCAGGTGCCAGGCGATGAGCGGCTTGCCGTGGACTTCGAGAAGCGGCTTCGGCCGCGTGTCGGAGAGCGGCCGCATGCGCGAGCCGCGGCCCGCGGCCAGGACGATCGCCTTCACGCCGGTGCGGCCGCGAGCGCGCCGCGCTCGACCGCATGGCGCTCGACTGCGGTCGGCGCGAACGCCTCGACGAGCATCGCCATCACGGCCTCGGCGCGCGCCGAGTTGTCGGCACCGAGATTGCAGACGTAGACGTCGAGCGTCGCCGCGCCGATCTCGGGCCAGGTGTGGACGGCGAGGTGCGATTCGGCGAGCAGGACGACGCCGGTGATGCCGCCGGCCGTCGGTGCGGGCGCGAGAGGCGCCCGCTCGAAGGCGTGAAACAGCTCGCCGACCGGCGTGAGGCCCGCTTTCGCGACCGCGGCGAGGCACGCGCTGCGCAAGGCCGGGGGCTGGGTCATGAGCGGAGCGTCGGCCGCGCAGCCGCGCAGGTCGGCGGTGAGGTGCAGGCCGCGCATGGGGCGATTATCGACGTCCGGGACGCCCTGCGAGCGCCCTTTAAAATGGTGGGCTTCCCTCGACCGAACGGACTTCAGCATGGCTGCGATCGTCACCCCGCAAAGTCCGCCCGCCGCAGGCCCGGGCGGACGCACCGGAGATGGCGCAGCGCCGAAGGCGCACGGTTCGGCGCTGATGGCCAACGCGATCCGCGCCCTCTCGATGGACGCGGTGCAGCAGGCCAACTCGGGCCATCCGGGCGCGCCGATGGGCATGGCCGAGATCGCGGTGGCACTCTGGGGCCGCCACCTGCGCCACAACCCGGCCAATCCACGCTGGCCCGGCCGCGACCGCTTCGTGCTCTCGAACGGGCACGGCTCGATGCTGCTGTACTCGCTGCTGCATCTGACCGGCTACGACCTCGCGCTCTCGGAGCTGCGCAACTTCCGCCAGCTGGGCAGCTTGACGCCGGGCCACCCGGAGCACGGCCTCACGCCCGGGGTCGAGACGACGACCGGGCCGCTCGGCCAGGGCCTCGCCAACGCGGTCGGCATGGCGCTCGCCGAAAAGCTCCTCGCCGCCGAGTTCAACCGCGACGGCCACACCGTCGTCGACCACCGCACCTACGTCTTCCTCGGCGACGGCTGCCTGATGGAAGGCATCAGCCACGAGGCCTCGGCACTCGCCGGCGCGTGGAAGCTCGACAAGCTGATCGCCCTCTACGACGACAACGGCATCTCGATCGACGGCGCCGTCGCGCCCTGGTTCATCGACGACACGCCCCGGCGCTTCGAGGCCTACGGCTGGCACGTGATCGCCAACGTCGACGGCCACGACGTCGACGCCGTCGACGCGGCGATCGCGAAGGCGCGATCGAACACCGGCAAGCCGACCCTGATCTGTTGCAAGACGACGATCGGCAAGGGCTCGCCGAACCGCGCCGGCACGGCCAAGGCGCACGGCGAGGCGCTCGGCGCCGGCGAGGTGCAGGCGACGCGCGAGGCGATCGGCTGGCCGCACGCGCCCTTCGTGCTGCCCGACGAGGTCTACGCGCAGTGGGACGCCGTCGCCCGCGGGCGCAGCGCCGAAGCGGGGTGGCGCCAGTCGTTCGAAGACTACACGCACGCCTTCCCCGAGATGGCCGCGCAGTACACGCGGCGCATCGCCGGCGACCTGCCCGCCGACTGGCCGGCACTCGTGCGCCAAACCGCGCTCGCGGCCGACGCCAGGGCCGAGACGGTCGCGAGCCGCAAGTCGAGCCAGATCGTCCTCGAGCCGTTCACGAAGGCGCTTCCCGAGCTGCTCGGCGGCAGCGCCGACCTCACCGGCTCGAACTTCACCAACACCTCGCACACGCCGCCCTTGCGATTCGCGAGCGACGGCACCGTCACGCAGGACACCGAAGGCCGGCGCGGCCGCCACATCAACTACGGCGTGCGCGAGTTCGGCATGGCGGCGGTCATGAACGGCATCGCCCTGCACGGCGGCTTCATCCCGTACGGTGGCACCTTCCTCACCTTCAGCGACTACAGCAGGAACGCCATCCGCATGGCCGCGCTGATGAAGCTGCGCGTCGTCCACGTCTTCACGCACGACTCGATCGGCCTCGGCGAAGACGGGCCGACGCACCAGTCGATCGAGCACGCGGCGTCGCTGCGCCTGATCCCGAACCTCGATGTCTGGCGGCCGTGCGACACGATGGAGACGGCCTGCGCGTGGGCGGCGGCGATCGAGAGCCGCGAGCGGCCGACGGCGCTGCTCCTGTCGCGCCACAACCTGCCGTACGCGCCCAAGCCCGGCTTCGACGCGGCCCGGCCCGAGGGCACGCTCGGCGCGATCGGCAAGGGCGGCTACGTGCTCGCCGATCCGTCCGAGGTCGGTCTTTCGGGACGTCCGCGCGCCGTGATCATCGCCACCGGCTCCGAGGTCGCCGTCGCGCTCAACGCGCAGCAGCAGCTCGCCCGGCCCGAGAACGGCCGCATCGCCGTGCGCGTCGTCTCGATGCCGTCGACGACCGTCTTCGATCGCCAGGACGAGGCGTGGAAGCGCGCCGTCCTGCCCGACGGCGTGCCGCGCATCGCCGTCGAGATGGGCGTGAGCGACGGCTGGTGGAAATACGGCTGCGCCGCCGTCGTCGGCATTGACCGCTACGGCGAGTCGGCGCCGGGGCCGGTTCTCTTCAAGCACTTCGGGTTCACGGCCGAGAACGTGGCTGCGACGGTGCGCAAGGTTCTGTCATCACCCAGGAGATCCCCATGACCCTCAAGATCGGCATCAACGGCTTCGGCCGCATCGGACGCATGGTGTTTCGCGCCGCCGTCCAGAACTTCAAGGACATCGAGGTGGTCGCGATCAACGACCTGCTCGAACCCGAGTACCTCGCCTACATGCTGCAGTACGACTCGGTGCACGGCCGCTTCAAGGGCAGCATCGCCGTCGACGGCAACACGCTGATCGTCAACGGCAAGAACATCCGCCTGACGCAGGAGCGCGATCCGGCGAACCTGAAGTGGTCGGCGGTCGGCGCCGACGTCGTGCTCGAGTGCACGGGCCTCTTCCTCACCAAGGAGACCGGGCAGAAGCACATCGACGCCGGCGCGAAGAAGGTGATCCTCTCGGCGCCGTCGAAGGACGACACGCCGATGTTCGTCTTCGGCGTCAACGACAAGAGCTACAAGGGCGAGGCGATCATCTCGAACGCCTCGTGCACGACGAACTGTCTCGCGCCGGTCGCCAAGGTGCTCAACGACAAGTGGGGCATCAAGCGCGGCCTGATGACGACGGTGCATGCATCGACGGCGTCGCAGAAGGTCGTCGACGGCCCGAGCAACAAGGACTGGCGCGGCGGGCGCGGCATCCTCGAGAACATCATCCCGTCGTCGACGGGTGCGGCCAAGGCCGTCGGCGTCGTCATCCCCGAGCTCAACAAG
>JBBSBZ010000254.1:0-4975 GCA_038250795.1 Burkholderiales bacterium
CATCACGTCCGACATCGACCAGCGCTTCGCCTGGACGCCGTTCCTCGTCCGCGACCCGACCGTCAACGCGTTCGCGCTGCCCGGCGGCTTCGTCGGCGTGCACCTGGGCCTGATCGCGATCACCACCAACCGCGACGAGCTCGCCTCGGTGCTCGCCCACGAGATGTCGCACGTCACCCAGCGCCACATCGCGCGCGGCATCAGCGGCGATTCGCGCCGCTCGCTCGTCAGCCTCGCCGCGCTCGTGCTCGGCCTGCTCGCCGCCGCGCGCAGCAACAGCCCCGACGCGGTGAATGCGGTCATCGCCGGCACGCAGGCGGGCGCGATCCAGGGCGGCCTCAACTTCTCGCGCGAGGTCGAGCGCGAGGCCGACCGCGTCGGCTTCCAGGTGATGACGAACGCCGGCTTCGCCCCCGGCGGCATGGCCGAGATGTTCCAGAAGATGGACAACTCTTCGCGCCTCAACGACTTCGGCGGCTTTCCGTACCTGCGCACCCATCCGCTCACGCTCGAGCGCATCGGCGAGGCGCGCGCCCGTGCCGGCATCGCGCCGAAGATCTCGCGCGTCAGCGTCCTCGAGCACACGGTGGCGCAGGCGCGCGCGAGCGTCCTGATGGACACGCGCGTCGACGCGCTCCACCGCTGGCAGGCGAGAGATGCCGACAAGGAAGGCAACGCCGCCGACAAGCTGCGCGCCGCCTGCGAGAGCGCGATCGCGTCGAGCTTGCTGCGCGACTGGGCGCGTGCCGACGCCGCGTTCCAGACCGCGCTCGGCATCGTCCGCGGCAGCCCGAACAGCAGCGCGCGCGCCGAGCGGGCCGTCGTGCTGATGCAGGCCCAGTCGCTGGTCGCCCGCGGCGCGCCCGGCCCGGCGGCGGAGGCGATGAAGGCCTACGCGAGCGATGGCTCGCGGCCGACCCTGCTGCTTGAGGCGCAGATCGCGCTCGCCGCCACGCCGGCGCAAAGCCCCGACAGCGCCGTGCTCAAGGGGCGCGCGTCGGACCTTCAGACCTGGGTCGCGCTGCACCCGATCGACTCGCTCGCCTGGACGGCGCTGGCGCAGACATGGGCGCGCCTCGGCGCGCCGCTGCGGGCGCTGCGCGCCGAGGCCGAATCGCGTTACGCGCTCGGCGACTTGCAGGGCGCCGTCGACCGGCTGCGCGCCGGCCAGCGGCTCGCTCGCGGCGGCGGCAGCGTCGACTTCATCGACGCCTCGGTGATCGACTCGCGCCTGCGCGACATCGAGGTGCAGCGAAAGCAGATCGCCGCCGACCAGCGCGCCTCGGGCTGACCGGCGCGCCGGCGCGACTTCTTCTCGCAATCGCCACGGCGCCTTCGCGCTCGTCTCACGCACCACTCTTAGACTCGCCCCACACCTCGGGAGGCGGGATGAAGAGTGGCATCAGGGCCGCGTGCGCGACGGTGGCGGCGGTGGCCGCGGCCCTCGGGGCCACCTCGGCCATCGGCGCGAGCATCGTCGCCGTGACGCCGCAGGGCGAGGTCGCGCAGGTGCGCCAGGTGGTCGTCAAGTTCTCGGAGAGCGTGGTCGCCTTCGGCGACCCGCGCCTGGCCGATCCGGCGACGGTCTCCTGCGAGGGCAGCGTGCCCGCGGGCAGCGGTCGATGGTCGGACGACCGGGTCTGGCTCTACGACTTCAGGGAGCCGCTCGGCCCGGGCGCGCGCTGCGTCGTCGCCGTGCGCGCCGACTGGAAGCCGGCGCCGAAGGCGACGCCCGGCGCGGCCAGCGCCCCGACCGCCGCGGCGCTCAACGGCAAGACCCGGTTCACCTTCTCGACCGGTGGCCCGGCGGTCGTCTCGATGCAGCCCGGCGGCGGCGAAATCGAGGAAGACCAGCACTTCCTGATGCGCCTGAACGGCACCGCCGTCGAGGCGAGCGTGGTCGCCAACGCCTGGTGCGAGGTCGAGGGCATCGGCGAGCGATTGCCGCTGCGCATCGTCGGCGGCGCCGTGCGCGACGAGATCCTGAAGGCGCGCCGCATCGCGCCCGCGCAGGCCGGTCGCACCCTGCTCGCGCGTTGCGAGCGGCCGCTGCCGAACGGCTCGGCGATGCGGGTTGTCTGGGGCAAGGGCATCGCGGCGAGCGCCAATCCGAAGGTGATGACGACGATCGAGCAGCGCTTTCGCTACGTCGTGCGCGCCGCCTTCACGGCCGAGTTCACCTGCGAGCGCGAGCGCGCCAACGCGCCCTGCCTGCCGATCCGGCCGATGAGCGTGCGCTTCAGCGCGCCGATCGCGCGTGCGTCCGCGGCGCAGATCCGCCTCAGGCCGGCCAGCGGCGACGCGCTGGCGCCGGTGTCCGACAAGGACGAGAAGGCGACCGAGGTGAGGGAGGTCTCGTTTCGCACGCCGCTGGCCGAGAACGCTTCGTTCAGCGTCGAACTGCCGGCCGGTCTGAAGGACAACGCCGGCCGGCCGCTCGCCAACGCGTCGGCGTTTCCGCTCAAGGTGCAGACCGGCGCCGCGCCGCCGATCGCCAAGTTCGCGGCGGCACCGTTCGGCATCGTCGAGCGCAACGCCGACGCCATGCTGCCGGTGACGCTGCGTCACGTGCAGTCCGATCTGCGCCCGGCTGCGAGCGGCGGTCAGGTGCGCGTCAAGCGGCTGCAGAGCGACGCCGACATCCTCGCCTGGTACGCGAAGCTGCAGAAGTACCACGAGACGCAGATGACCGCCCGCGAGCTCGGCCTGCCCGAGCGCGAGTGGTACGCCTTCGAGGAAGAGACGCGGGCCGACGGCAAGGTCGTGAAGCACCGCGTCGACAAGACCGTCGGCACGCGCGAGATCTCGCTGCTGGCCAAGGAGCCCGGCGCGCGCCGGCTCGACCTGCCGCAGGTCGAGGGCGGCGATCCGCGCCCGTTCGAGGTCGTCGGCATTCCCTTCGCCGAGCCCGGCTATCACGTCGTCGAGATCGAGTCGCTCCGGCTCGGCCAGTCGCTGCTCGACAAGCGCGCGCCGATGTTCGTGCGCACCGGCGTGCTCGTCACCAACCTGGGCGTGCATTTCAAGCTCGGGCGCGAGAACAGCGTCGTCTGGGTGACCACGCTCGATCGCGGCAAGCCGGTCGAAGGCGCCGACGTCGTCGTCCACGACTGCAACGGTCAGCCGCTCTGGAGCGGGCGAACCGACGCTAAGGGCCTGGCCGTCGTGGCCAAGGCGCTCGACGCCGACTTCGACCAGTGCGTGGCCGACAGCGGCTACTTCGTCACCGCGCGCAAGGCGGACGGAGCGAGCGGCAAGGACGCAGGCACGACCGACGTCGCCTTCGTCTTCAGCACCTGGCAGAAGGGCATCGAGTCGTGGCGCTTCAACGTGCCCACCGGCCGCGGCGCCGAGCCCGACGTGCGCGTCTCGACGGTCTTCGACCGCACGCTCTTTCGCGCCGGCGAGGCGGTGTCGATGAAGCACTTCGCGCGCGTCGAGACCTCGGCCGGCCTCGCGCTCCTCAAGCCCGAGCGGCTGCCGTCGCGCGTCAAGATCGTCCACCAGGGCAGCGGCCAGGAATACGCGTTCCCGCTGACGTGGACGGGCGCGGGCCGCAGCGCCAACACGACCTGGAACATCCCGCCGGCGGCCAGGCTCGGCGTCTACCAGGTCGTCCTCGAGCGCGAGGCTGCGACGGGCCAGGGGCGCAGCCGTGGCGACGGCGACGACGGGTCGCGCACGACCACCTGGGCGAGCGGCGATTTCCGCGTCGAGGAATTCCGCCTGCCGCTCATCGACGCGCGTCTCGCCGGGCCGAAGGCGCCGGCCATCGCCGCCTCGAGCGTCGCGGTCGACGTGCAGATGAGCTATTTCTCCGGTGGCGCGATGGCGAGCGCGCCGCTCAGCGCCTCGGCGCTCCTGAAGCCGCGCACGCCGGCCTTCACCGGCTACGACGAATTCAGCTTCGAGCCGGCGCGACAGCCGAAGGTCGGTCAGGACCCGGACAGCGAGGAGAACGAGCGCGACGACAACGCGCGCGACGGCAAGCTCGTCGCCGACAAGCTCGCGCTCACGACCGACCGAAGCGGCGCCGCGCGCTTCGAGCTGAAGGACCTGCCGCCGAGCGCGCGGCCGGGCCGGATCGAGGCCGAGGTGACCTTCAACGACCCGAACGGCGAAACGCAGACGGTGGCGACGACGATCGACCTCTGGCCGAGCGCCGTCGTCCTCGGCGTGAAGGCCGGTTCGTGGGCGAGCAACCGCGGCCGGGCGAAGTTCACGGTCGTCGCGCTCGACACGGGCGGCGTGCCGAAGAAAGGCCAGACCGTCGCCGTGCATGGCCGCGTCAGCCAGGTGATCACGACGCGCAAGCGCCTGGTCGGCGGCTTCTATTCCTACGACAACCGTACCGACGTGAAGGACCTCGGCGTGCTCTGCTCGGGCACGACCGACGACAAGGGCCTGCTCGTCTGCGAGGCGTCGCTCGATACGGCCGGCCAGGTCGAGCTGATCGCCGAAGCCAGCGACGCGCAGGGCCACGCGGCCCAAGCCGCGGCGAGCGTGTGGATCACGAAGCAGGGCGAGCTCTGGTTCTCGCAGGACAACGACGATCGCATCGACGTCCTGCCCGAGAAGAAGCGCTACGAGCCGGGGGAGACGGCGCGGCTGCAGGTGCGCATGCCATTTCGCGAGGCGACGGCGCTGGTCGCGGTCGAGCGGGAAGGCGTGATCGCGACCCAGGTCGTGACCTTGCGCGGCGACGATCCGACCGTCGAGCTGAAGATCGAGCCGACCTGGGGGCCGAACGTCTACGTGAGCGTGCTCGCCCTGCGTGGCCGGATCCGCGAGACGCCGTGGTACTCGTTCTTCACCTGGGGCTGGAAGGAGCCGCTCGCCTGGTGGCGCAGCTTTCGCTTCGACGGCAAGGACTATCAGGCGCCGACGGCGATGATCGATCTCGCCAAGCCGGCGTTCAAGCTCGGCGTCGCCGCGATCAAGGTCGGGCTCGCCGCGCACGAGCTGCAGGTGAGCG
>JBBSBZ010000255.1:0-4965 GCA_038250795.1 Burkholderiales bacterium
ATCGAGGTCGGATCGTGCAGGCGTCGAGCCTCGGCGCCGAGGACCAGATCGTCACCGACCTGATCGCGCGCTTCGACCTGCCTATCGTCGTCGCGACGCTCGACACGGGCAAGCTCCACGCCGAGACGCTCGACCTGATCGAGGTCGTGCGCGAGCGCTACGGGATCGCCATCGAGCGCTATCGGCCGGTGCGGGAGCAGACGATCTCGTTCGTTGTCCGCCACGGGGAAGGCGCCATGTACGAGAGCGTCGAGCTGCGCAAGGCCTGCTGCGCAATGAGGAAGCTCGAGCCGCTCGGCCGCCTCCTCGAAGGCCGCGACGCCTGGGTCACCGGGCTCAGGCGCGAGCAGTCGAGCGAGCGCGGCGAGGTGCCGTACGAAGCCCTGGACGAGCACGGCCGCACCAAGCTCAATCCGCTCGCGAACTGGAGCTGGTCCGACGTCTGGCACTACATCGAGCGCCACGACGTTCCCTACAACGCCCTGCACGACCGCTTCCATCCGAGCATCGGCTGCGCGCCATGCACCCGCGCGATAGCGGTCGGCGAGGACTTTCGCGCCGGCCGCTGGTGGTGGGAGCAGGGGGCCAAGGAATGCGGCCTCCATGCCGAGCCCCTGAACGCACCCGAGAGCTCCGCGGCATGAACGCGCCCACACCGCTCGACCGCCTGCTGCCGCCCGAGCTCGACGCTGCCCAGCTCGACGCGCTCGAGGAGGAAGCGATCTTCGTGCTGCGCGAGACCGCGGCCGCATTCGAGCGGCCTGCGCTGCTCTTCTCCGGCGGCAAGGATTCTTGCGTCGTGCTCCATCTCGCCCGGAAGGCGTTCAAGCTGGCCGGGGCGCCGAAGTCCCGGCTGCCGTTTCCTCTCCTGCACGTCGACACGGGTCACAACTTTCCCGAGGTGATCTCCTTTCGCGACGAGATCGTCGACGAGCTCGGCGAGCGTCTCGTCGTCGCCCGGCTCGCGGACTCGATGGCGCGCGGCACGGTCCGCCTGGCATCGCCCGACGAGTCGCGCAACGGGCACCAGAGCGTGGCGCTGATGGAGGCCGTCGACGCGCACCGCTTCGACGTGCTGATCGGCGGCGCCCGTCGCGACGAGGAGAAGGCGCGGGCGAAGGAGCGCATCCTCTCGCACCGCGACAGCTTCGGCCAGTGGCAGCCTAAGAACCAGCGTCCGGAGCTCTGGACGCTCTTCAACACGAGGCTCAAGCCCGGTGAGCACATGCGCTCGTTCCCGATCAGCAACTGGACCGAGCTCGACGTCTGGCTCTACATCGGACGCGAGCGGATCGCCCTGCCGAGCCTCTACTACTCACATCGGCGCGAGGTCGTGCGTCGCAGGGGCCTGCTCGTGCCGGTCACCGACGTGACGCCACCGAAGGCGGACGAGGCGATCGAAACCGCCGACGTGCGCTTTCGCACCGTCGGCGACATGACCTGCACCTGCCCGGTCGAAAGCCTGGCCGCGAACGCGACGGAGGTCGTGGCCGAGACGCTGCTCGCGACCGTGAGCGAGCGCGGCGCGACGCGCATGGACGACCGCACGTCTGACGCCTCGATGGAGCGACGCAAGAAAGAGGGCTACTTCTGATGATCGCCGTCCCGCTTCTCGCTGCCGAGGCCGGCGACGCCCCTTGCGCCGTGACTGCAGCCAACGACGCCTCGGCACGAGCGCCGAAGAAGCCGCTTCGATTCCTCACTGCCGGCTCGGTCGACGACGGCAAGAGCACGCTCATCGGCCGACTTCTCCTGGACGGCCGCGCCATCCTTGCCGACCAGCTCGACGCCCTCGAGGCGAAGGCCGGCAGCGGCCGGCCGATCGATCTCGCGCTCCTCACCGACGGCCTCGAGGCCGAGCGCGAGCAGGGCATCACGATCGACGTTGCCTACCGCTACTTCGCGACGCGCGAGCGCAAGTTCATCATCGCCGACGCGCCCGGCCACGAGCAGTACACGAGGAACATGGTCACGGCGGCGGCGGGCAGCGACGCGGCGGTCGTGCTGGTCGACGTCACCAAGCTCGACCTTGCCGCGCGCAGTGACGCGCAGCCGATCGCGCTCCTGCCGCAGACACGCCGCCATGCCCTGCTCGCGCAGCTCCTGCGCGTGCCGCACATCGTCTTTGCGGTCAACAAGCTCGACGCGGTCGCGGACGCTGCGGCGGCGTTCGCGCGCGTGCGCGACGCGCTCGAATCGTTCGCCGCCGACGCCGGCTTCCTGCCGGCCGGAATCGTGCCGATCTCGGCGCTGCGCGGCGACAACGTGAGCCGCGCAGGCGCGATCGGGAACTACGACGGCCCGACGCTGCTCGCGCTGCTCGAAGGTCTTCCCGACGAGAGCGAGAGTCCGGGCCCGACGCTCGTGCCGGTGCAGTATGTCGGCAGCGACGTCGACGAGGCCGGCGGCGCCGGCCGTCGCTCACGCGTGCTCTGGGGCCGGGTCGCGCGCGGCCGGGTGGCGATCGGCGACACGCTGGCGGTATTTCCGGGCGGCGAGGCAGCGCGCGTCGCCGACCTGCACTCGGCCGACGGTCGCGTCGCGAGCGTTGCCGCCGGACGCTCTGCCGGCATCGTCCTCGACCGCCAGCTCGACGTCTCGCGCGGCGACTGGCTCGCCGCTCCCGGCAGCCAGGCGCCGGCGTCGAGGTTCCGCGCAACGCTCGCCTGGCTCGACATCGAGCCGGCCACGGTCGGTCGCAGGTACTGGCTGCGCCACGGCAACCACTGGCTGCAGGGCCGCCTGGCGGCGATCGAGAGCCGTCTCGACATCGACACGCTCACCGCCCGCGAGGCCGACGCGCTCGGCGTGAACGACATCGGCGAAGTCGTGTTCGAGACCCAGCAGGCGCTGCCGATCGAGCCCTTCGCAAGCGACCGCGTCGCCGGCGCCGTGCTCGTCGTCGATGCGGCGACGAACCGCACGAGCGCGGCGCTGCTCGTGCGCGAGTTGCTGGCGTAGCCCACGGCTTCGACATCGGCCTGCGACGTCGCGGCCAGGTTGGCCTTGCTGCGCGACCAAGCACTCGTCGTAGGTCTATTCGACCGACTCCTATCATCTGGCGGATGAGCAGCCACGACCTTCCCCGCGCGGTTCGAGCAACCCTCGCGGTCCTGTCCGCGCTGGCGTTCGCCGCTTGCGGGACGCTCGCCGCCACACCGGCAAAAGACAGGCCGACGGCGGCGGCCACCGCTCCGGGCACGACGCTGGTCGTCAAGCCGATCGCCTATCGAGAGCGTCGCCTGGCCAATGGCCTTCAGGTCATCACGGTCGAAAGCCACACGAGCCCGACGGTGAGCGTGCAGGTCTGGTACCACGTCGGCAGCCGAGACGATCCGGCCGGCCGCTCGGGCTTCGCCCATCTCTTCGAGCACATGATGTTCAAGAGCACGACCTATCTGCGCGCCGAGCAGTTCGACCGCCTGACCGAGGACGTCGGCGGCGCGAACAACGCCTCGACCGGCGACGACGTCACCGAATACCACGAGGTCGTGCCCTCGAATCACCTCGAGACGCTGCTCTGGGCCGAGGCCGAGCGCATGGCCAACCTCAAGGTCGACGACGCGAACTTCAAGTCGGAGCGCGCCGTCGTCGAGGAGGAATATCGCCAGCGCGTCCTCGCCTCGCCGTACGGCCGGCTCTTCAATGCGCTCTCGTCGGCGTCCTACCTCGAGCATCCTTACAAGCGTCCGGGCATCGGCAATATCGACGACCTCGAGGCCTCGACGCTCGCCGACGTCGTCGCCTTCCACAAGCGCTACTACCGGCCCGACAACGCGACGCTCGTCGTCGCCGGTGACTTCGATCCGGCGCAGCTCGATGCGTGGATCGACAAGTACTTCGGCGCCCTCGCCCGGCCGGCGACGCCCCTGCCGGTCTTCGACGCCAGGGAACCGCCCTGGAAAAGCGACCGCCGCGTCACCGTCACCGGGCCGCAGGTACCGCTGCCGGCAGTCGCCTTCACCTGGCTCGCACCGACGGTGACGAGCGCCGACAGCGCGGCGCTGCAGGTCGCGTCCGCCGTGCTGGCCGCGGGCGAGTCGTCGCGTCTGAACCAGTCGCTCGTCTACCGGCAGCAGGTCGCGACGCAGGCCGGCTTCAACGCCGACCTGCGCGTCGGTCCGGGTCTCCTGGTCGCCTACGCCATCGCGGCCGGTGGCAAGTCGACCGCCGAGCTCGGCGCCGCGCTCCTCGCCGAGGTGACGCGCCTGACCGAAGTGCCGCCGTCGGCCGCCGAGCTCGACAAGGTGAAGAACCAGCTCATCACGCAGACCTTCATGTCGAGGCAGACGCCCCAGGGCCTGGCGTCGGCGATCGCCGAGGCCGCGGTGCTCGAAGGCGACCCGGCGCGCGTCAACAGCGACCTCGACGATCTGCAGCGCGTGAGCGCTGCCGACGTGCAGCGCGTGATGCGTCGCTATGTCGTCGACGCGCACAAGGTCGAGATCGAATACCGCCAGGACAACGCCGCGAAATGAGCTTCTCCTCTCCATCGCGTCGCCGCCTCGTGCGCGTGACTCTCGCGACGTCGCTCGTGCTCGCCAGCGCCGTAGTCGCCGCCCAGCCCTACCCGACTCCGCCGCCGCCGGCCGCGCCACGCCCCCTCGCCATCGCCGCGCCGAGCGAGGCCAGGCTCGCCAACGGTCTGCGCGTGATCGTCGCCCAGCGCGAGGGTGTGCCGCTGGTGAGTGCCGAGCTGGTGGCGCTGTCGGGCGCCGAGGTCGATCCGCCGCGTCTGGCCGGCCTGGCCTCGCTCAGCGCGGCACTGATGACGCAGGGCACGAAGGATCACAGCGCGCCCGAGCTCGCCGCGGCCGCCGAAGCGCTCGGCGGCTCGCTCGACAGCGGCGCGGGCTGGAACCAGGCGACGGTCGGCATCACCGTCACCACGCCCAAGCTCGACGCCGCGCTCGCGCTCGTCGCCGAGGTCGCCCGCGAGCCGGTGTTCGCACCCGAGGAGATCGA
>JBBSBZ010000256.1:0-4946 GCA_038250795.1 Burkholderiales bacterium
AAGCCAGGCGAATCGGCCGACCGCCACCAGGCCGACGGCGACGATGCCGATGAACAGCAGCCGCCAGGTTTCTTCGGCTTGGCCAAGGACTCCGCCGCGGTGGGCGAGATACAGGACGATCGGGCCGGCGATCGAGAGCGTCATGACGATTCGTTCGAAGCGCGGCCACTGCCAGCCCGCGAAGCGCACGCAGAAGATGACCAGCATGCCGACGAAGAAGGTGTAAAGGGATGTCCAGCCGATGGAGTAGACGAGCCCGCTCACGATCGGGTAGGGCAGCACCGACCAGCCGGTATGGAGCGCCCAGCCCAGGGTGCCGATACCGAAGTAGCCGTACATCGCCTCGCCGCGCCGCGCCCACAACAGCAGCACGCACAGGCTCAGGCTGAACACCACGACGGCGACGAATGCGGGGCCGATCACGGCGCCGACAAGGCGCTTCTCGTAGCGATGGTGCATGACAGGGGGGTCGCCGACGTTCATCCGCGAGAGGCTGACATACGGAAGCCCGGCGACCTCGACTTCGATCACGTTGTCGCCCGCCCGGACGAATTCCTGCGAGATCTCGATGAATCTGATGCGCGAGAGGCTGCGCGGCAGCGGCGCCATCGGATCGCTCATGCGGTCGTCGACGACATGACCGTTGACGCGGATGCGGTCGTGAGCGATCAGTCCCGGCATGCACAGGGCGAGCCGGCGCGGCTCGCCCTGCAGGCGGAACGTTGCACGATAGGTGGCGCGCAGGGGTGCCGCGGCACCCGGGGGCGACTCTATGAAATCGGGCAGCGCGACCATCGTCTCGGAGCCCGCGACGGTGCGCAGCGCCTCGGTGATCTCGTCCATCTGCATCTGCACCGCGCCAGCCACCGCCGGTAGCGCGATCAGCAGACCCGCAAGGAGGCGAACGACGCGGATACGAGCCAAGGCCATGATCGGCTCCGGGAGAATCAGCGATTCAACCGCGAACCCGGCCGCCATGCAAGTGCGCCACGGGATGCTTCAGGCTTCGAGCGAAACGCCCGCGCGAGGACCTCTTCGCTTGTGCAGGGTGAGGGAGATCAGGCAGGCGCAGCCCGCGATCGAGGCGCTGAACGAGCAGGCGAGCGGCATGTTGTCGAGCACGAGCAGGCAATACGCGGTGCCGAGCAGGTTGTTGACCAGCCACATCCACCACGTGGAGAGCGCGATGTCTCGCGCACCGTCGTTGCTTCGTGCAACGGCGCGGATCTGCGGCACGTAGAACACGGCCCGGATCGAGTTGCTGGCGGCAAACCCCCAGCCCAGCAAGGTGGTGAGGTGCGTCGAGTCGTTCATCGGTCGAGTAGGAAAAGAGACGCCAGAGGGTGTCCGAACCGAAGCAACCTGAGTAGGCATCGGAGGGCATATGCCCGATGGCTGCCTCGCCCCGGCCTTCGGGGAGTCGCGCCAGCCTCGATCTTTTTCTAGAGTGAACTGGCTCTGAACGCCGCCGAGAACGGCTCCTGACGAAGGAAACGACATGAACGAAAGATTCCAGCCCGAGATCCTGGCCTTTGCGGTAGTGATCGTCGGTGCATTTGCCGCGGCGGCATGGGTTCCCGGGTGGTCGACCGAGCCGTCGGCATTGGAGGCACGCTGGACGCGCGAGCCTTCCCAAGCTGCCCGGGACAACGCCTTGCAGGACGCGGTGACGAACTGGTGCAAGGAACTCGACCGCGTGGCCGGTAGCGCGTATCGCGACGCCGCCCTCTTGCCATCAGACGACGCTGCCGCGACGCGCCTGCGGGCGCGTGCACGCGAGTTGGAGGCCATGCAGGCCCGACTCGCCTCCCGCGCACGCTACCCTCGAGTGCGCGCGGGTCTCGCACAGGTCGATGCGATCGAGATCGCACGCCTCGCGGCCTTGCTTGGAACCTCGGTCGACCAGACTCCCGAGGCTTCCCCGGAGGTCGCACGAGAGACCCTCGACCGAGCCGAAGCGTTCGTGCCGCGGGCCACATGGCTTGCACTCGGCCAAAGCCACGCAGGCGTGCTGCTGGCCAGACGTGACGTCGGCCCTGTCGCGGAGGCAGTCGCGCCGTGAAGGCCGAAGAGCCGGCGCAAAGCCTTTGAGTGGCCCGCCGTCAGCGTCACGTCCCCCTTTCCACGAAAGGAATCGCAATGAAAACGCTCGTCTTGATCATGTTGCCGCTCGGTGTCGCCCTAAATCTGGTTGCCCTCCCGGACGCGCGCGCTGCGGGAGCGCGCGTCGAGGCTTCCATCCGTGCCAGCGCGTCGCCGCAACGTGAATATCCGCTTCCCGAATCGATCGAGGCAACTGCGGCGCGATGGGAACGCGAGCTCGACCGTGTCGCGTTCCTGCTCGAGGAGCGCGCGCTAGTGGAATCCGGAGACGATGCCATGGTCCAGTCGCTATTGGCGCGTGCCGATCATCTGAAGGTGCAACGCGTGCGATTGCAGGAATGTTTCGTACGACAGCCTTCGGAGCTTGCGCGCTCGCTGCAACGATCGGTCGAACGTACGCCGGAAGCCGCTCCGATGGAGCGCCTTCACGTGAGCGCCGTGCTTGGCGGCCTGGCGGCAAGTGATGCTCCTTAGTTGGGGCCGGGAATACATCAGAACCCCCGCGACTCTCGGGCTCGTGGCGAGCCACACGCGTGCGCGTTCTCGTGACTTGCGCTTCGCCGATCGGGTGGCGATGCCCTCGAGACAGGATCCCGGGAGCCGTCGCGCCGGCTCAGCCGCCCGACGGGTCTCTCACGCCCACGCGTCGCGCAGCAGCGCGGCCGGGTGGCTCGTGCCCGAGGTGACTCCCGCGACCGGGCCCCAGTCCGGGTCGAAGCGGCTGCCGATGAATGCGGCCGAGGCGTCGGGGCTGGCGTGGCGAAGCATCAGGCAGGCCTGGCTCACCAGCGCCAGGCGCTGCGTGAATCGGCGCGCCTCGCGTTCAAGCTGCTCGGGCGGCCGGGCGATGGCGTCGCGCAGCCTGCTCACTTGCGACAGCACGACGGGAGCCTGCGCGGCCACCTCCTGCAGTTGATCGAGCACCAGGTGGACATCGCCGGGAGTGCGCGAAATCGTGCGCACGACGTCCAGGCACATCACGTTGCCCGAGCCCTCCCAGATCGAATTGACCGGCGCTTCGCGGAAGAGGCGTCCCATCGGCCCGGTCTCGACGTAGCCGTTGCCGCCGAACACTTCCATCGCTTCCCCGGTCAGGGCCACCGCGCGCTTGCAGTTCCAGAACTTGGCCACCGGCGTCATCACGCGGCGCCAGGCGGTGTCTGCCGCGCCGGCGGAACCGAAGCGGGCGGCCAGGTCCATCGCCAGCAGGGTGGCGGCTTCGGATTCGAGCGCCATGTCGGCGAGCAGTTCGGTCATCAGCGGCTGGTCGACCAGGGCCTTGCCGAAGGCATAGCGGTTGCGCGTGTAGTGCAGCGCCTGCGCGAACGCCTGTCGGATGAAGCCCGCACTCGACAGCGCGCAGTCGAGCCGGGTGAACGTCGCCATCTCGATGAGGGTGGAAATGCCGCGGCCCCGCTCGCCCACGAGCACGCCCCAGGCGTCCTTGAACTCGACCTCGCTGCTGCTGTTGGAGCGATTGCCGACCTTGTCCTTGAGGCGCTGGATCTGAACGGGACTCCTGATGCCATCGAGCCGCCAGCGGGGCACGAAGAAGCACGTCGGACCCTCCTCGTCGGTCCTGGCGAGCACCAGGTGACCGTCGCACATCGGCGCGGAGAAAAACCACTTGTGACCCGTGAGGAGGTATTCGGGACCCCAGGCGCCCTCGCCCGCGGGCACGGCACGCGTGGTGTTGGTGCGCAGGTCGCTGCCGCCCTGCTTCTCGGTCATGCCCATGCCAACCGTCATCGAGCCCTTGTGCGTCAGCGGCACGTCGCGCGGGTCATGCTCCAGCGAAGCCAGCAGCGGTGCAGTGACCGCGCTCAGTGGCGCATTCAGACGCATCAGGGGAATGCAGGCCTTGGTCATGGTCGTCGGGCAGGTCGACCCGGACTCGATCTGGCTGTGCATGTACAACGACGCGGCGTACGCCGACCACGCCGAAGGCCGCGCGTCGACGAACGGCAGGTTGGCGATGCCGTTGCGCCGCGCAATCGACATCATGGCGTGCCAGGCCGGGTGGAACTTCACCTGATCGATGCGCTCGCCCCTCGGCGAATGGGTGTGCAGCTCGGGCTCGAAATGATTGGCGTCCTCGGCCGCGCGCAACGTCGCCTCTGCACCGTACTCCGCGCCCTGGCGCACGAGCTCGTCGTCGCGCCATTGCGCACCGCCCCGCTCGACCGCGCGGCGCAGCACCGGGTCGCTCGTGTAGACGTTGTAGTCCTTGAGCTCGGGGGCCTGGTTGTCGAGATGGATGCCGACCATGGTGCTTGAGCCTATCCCTGCGCGCGGTTCATCGAGCCTGGCTTTCCGGCCTGGGTCGGTCTTCGTTCCACGACTCGCTTCCCACCCCGTGGTGCACGACGAAGAGGCCGTCCGGGTCGAATCTCTCCTTGACGGCGAGCAGCCGCGCGTAGTTCGCGCCCCAGAACGCCTTCTGCCAGTCTGCCTCGAAGTAGTCGCTTTCGGAGACGTACGACCCGGGTGAAGGGACGACCTTGCGCAACTCGCCCGCCGCCCTGGCGATGCGCTGTGCTTCACGGTGCGCCGCGGCGACGTCGGGCTCGTGGCCGGCGACTCCGGGATACGCGGGTGGCTCCGCGGCGCCGAGGATCGCGAGCGCGAAGGCGTCGAGCACGGCCGGGTTCGTGGCCGTGTCGCGCGCCGCGGCCACCGCCTCGGCCGGCGCGCCGGCGAGACCCTTGTTCAGGTGCAGCGACACGCCCCAGTGTCGGCTCGCCGCGACGAGCGCGTCGGCGAGCGCGGCGCGTCGTGCCGGCTGCAGGAGCGACACGGGGAGCCAGGTGGAGCTGTAGCCGTGCAGGAACTGACCCGCCTGC
>JBBSBZ010000257.1:0-4941 GCA_038250795.1 Burkholderiales bacterium
AGCATGACGCCGACGTCGAACGCGGTGTTGTTGATCGCGAAGGCGCCGACGACGCAAAAGAGCAGGATCACCGGCATCAGGATATCGCGCGGCACGCGCAGGATGCGCTTGGCCACCTTGATGCAGGCCCAGCCCATCGGCAGCATGATCAGGTTGGCGATGATGAAGAGCAGGTAGACGGCGTAGATGTTCGCCGGATGGGTGGTGAAGAGCGTCGGCCCCGGATTCATGTTCTTCATGTAGAGCACGCCGATCACGATGGCCGTGATCGAGTCGCCCGGGATGCCGAAGACGAGCGCAGGGATCCAGGCGCCGGCGAGCGCGCTGTTGTTCGCCGAGCCGCTCTCGACGATGCCCTCGACGTGGCCGGTGCCGAACTTCTCCGGCTCCTTCGAGAACTTCTTGCTCATCGCATACGACATCCAGGCCGCGATGTCGGCGCCCGCGCCGGGCAGGGCGCCGACGACGGTGCCGAGGACGCTGCCGCGCAGGATCTGCAGCGGATACTTCACGGCCAGCTGCCACATGCCCTTGAAGACGTTGCCGACCGGCTTGTCGACGATCAGCGCCTCGCCTTCCGTGTTGACCATGTAGCGGATGATCTCGGAGACCGCGAACATGCCGATCATCAGCGGGATCAGGCCGATGCCGCCGAGCAGGTCGGTGTTGCCGAAGGTGAAGCGCGGAAACGCCGCCGGGTTGTTCAGGCCGACACTGGCGACGAGCAGGCCGATGAAGAGCGTGACCAGGCCCTTGAGCGGCGCGTCGGACGAGATGAAGACGGCGCAGGTCAGGCCCATCAGCACGAGCCAGAAGTACTCGAACGAGCTGAACTTCAGCGCGAACTCGGCGAGCGCCGGCGCCGAGACCATCAGCACCGCGGTGCCGAACAGGCCGCCCACGGCCGAGAAGACGAGACCTGCGCCGAGGGCGAGCTCGGCCTGGCCCTTCTTCGTCATCGCGTAGGCCTCGTCGGTGTACGCGGCCGAGGCCGGCGTGCCTGGCATGCGCAGCAGGCAGCCGGGGATGTCGCCCGAGAAGATCGCCATCGCCGTCGCCGTGACGATCGCCGCGATCGCCGGAATCGGTGCCATGAAGAAGGTCACCGGCACGAGCAGCGCCGTCGCCATCGTCGCGGTCAGCCCGGGCACGGCGCCGACGAAGAGGCCGAACACCGACGCGCCCAGCATGACGAGGACGTTGTGAGGATCGAAGACGAGGCGAAACGCCTCCGACCAGGCCGGATTCATCGCACGCTCCGTGGGACGCGGCCCATCACCACGCGATCCCCTGCAGCACGCCCCACGGCAGCGGCACGCGCAGCAGCTTGTAGAACGCATAGTGGATGAGCAGCGTCATCACCAGGGCCACCGGCAGGACGAGCGCGAGGCGAACGCGCAGCACCCAGATCAGCGCCGTCAGGTAGACGAAGGCGGTGATCACGAAGCCGAGCCTGTCGACGGCGAGCAGGTAGAAGACGTTGCTCGCGACGAAAACGACGAAGGCGAGCACGTGCGGCGGCGAGCGCAGCCACCCCGGCGCCTCGGCCCACGGCGACGCGACGCTGCGGCGCGCCCGCAGCCCCGACACGACGAGGATCAGCCCACACACGATCAGCGCTCCCGCGACGATCCCGGGGAAGAGGGCCGGGCCGACGTTCTGGCCCGGGATGCGCGGGAATCCCTGGACGTGGACGACGATGGCGAGGCCGAGGAGCGCGAGCAGCGCGCCCCACACCGCGTCGTTGAACTTCATCGGCTACTTGACGATGCCGACTGCCTTCATCGTCGCGCCGAGGTCGGTGTCCGACTTCGCCATGAACTTGCCGAACTCGTCGGGCCCGAGGTAGACGACGCCGAAGCCACGGCTGGCCATGAAGTCGTTGTATTCCTTGCTCGCCGCGATCTTCCTGATCGCCGCGACCAGCTTGTCGCGCACGTCGTTCGGCAGGCCCTTGGGCGCGGCAATGCCGCGCCATGCGCCGAGCTTCCAGTCGCTGCCGGTCGCGGCCTTCAGCGTCGGCACGTTCGGGTAGAGCGCGGCCGGCGTCTCGCTCATCACCGCCAGGCTCTTGACCTTGCCGGCGTCGATCAGGGAGCGCGCCTCGGGCAGCGAGCAGGGCACGATCTCGACGCCGCCGGCGACCAGATCCTGCAGGCCGGGCGCGGCGCCGTTCGAGGGCACCCAGGGCGCGGCCGCGGGATCGACCTTCAGGTCCTTCAGCATGCCGGCGATGGCGAGGTGCCAGATCCCGCCCTGTCCGGTGCCGGAGGCCTTGTACTTGCCGGGGTTGGCCTTGATCGCCGCGACCAGGTCGTTGACGTTCTTGTAGGGCGCGTCGGCGCGCACCTGCACGCCGGCGGGGTCGGAGTTGACCAGGCCGATCGGCGTGTACGAGGTGCCCGAGATGTCGGTGAGGCCTTGCCAGTGCATCATGCCGATCTCGACCGTGATCAGGCCGATCGTGTAGCCGTCGGGCTGCGCCGAGCTGATCGCCTGGTGGCCGACGACGCCGCTGCCGCCGGTGCGGTTGACGACGGTGACCGGCTGGCCGATCTCCTTCTCGAGGAGCGAGCCGATGATGCGCGCGGTCGCGTCGGTGCCGCCGCCGGCGCCCCACGGCACGATCAGCGTCACCGGGCGCTCGGGCCAGGCGGCGTGCGCGGCGGGGCCGGCGAACGTGCCCGCGAGCGCGAGCGACGCGACGGCGAGCCGTCGGATGAGTGAATGGCGAATGTTCATGAGCCGATCCCGGTTTCGTGTTCGGCAGACTGTGCCCACGAAGGCAGGGACGGGCCAGCGGAGTGACCCTAGGCGGCCGCTGCGGCGACTCAGCGACCCAGCTCGCTCGCCGCTTCCTCGAGCAGGCTCTCGAGCTGGTTCGGCTCGACCGGCTTCAGCAGGTGGTGGCGGTAGCCCGCGGCCAGGCTCTTCTGCCGGTCGGAGGCCATGCCGAATCCGCTCATCGCGATCGCATAGCGCGGCGCACGGTCGCCGAGCGCGGAGAGAAGCTCCCAACCGCTGCCATCGGTCAGGCCGATGTCGGAGATGAGGACGTCCCATTCGCCGGAGCCGGCCTGCTCGATCGCCTCGCCCAGGGTCGCGACGGCGCGCACGCTGTGGCCGAGCTGCTCGAGCAGCAGGCCGAGCAGGTAGCGCGTGTCGTCGTGGTTCTCGACGATGAAGATGCGCAGCTTGCCGCGCCGGCCGGAGCGGTCTTCGGCCGTTGCGGACGCGGGGCTGGGGGAGGGAGGAAAGCTCATGGGCGGGGCGAGCGTCAGGCCAGCGGCAAAGTGATGGTGAAGGCGGCCCCCTTGCCCCGGCCGCCGCTTTCGGCGGTGAGCGTGCCGTGGTGGGCGTCCACCGTGGCTTTGGCAATCGCCAGACCCAGCCCCAGGCCGCCGAACTCGCTCGTCACCCACGTCTCCTCCTGGGCGAAGGCGTCGAAGATCATCGTCAGCGACTCGGACGGGATGCCGATGCCGTTGTCGGCGACGACGAGGACGAAGCGGTCGCCGACGTCGCGGGTGGCGACACGGATTTCGCCTTCGGCGGGGGTGAACTTGGACGCGTTCTTCAGGATGTTCCAGACCACCTGCTGAAGGCGGGCCGCGTCGCCGGCGACAACGTGCCGCGCCGCAGGCAGCGCCAGGTCGAGGCGCTGGCGCCTGGCCGCGAAATCGGGTGCGCACACGCCCGCGGCGGCGCGCACGACCTCGTGCATGTCGATCTCATCGCGTGCCATCTCGAACTTGCCGCTGGCGATTCGGGTCACGTCGAGGAGATCGTCGATCAAGGTCAGCTCGGCCCTCACGTTGCGCCGGATGAGCTCGACGGTGCTGCGCGCCGATTCGGGCAGCTCGGCGTTGCGCTCGAGCGCGTGGAGCGCCATCACCACCGGCGTGAGCGGCGTGCGCAGCTCGTGCGAGAGGATGGCGAGGAACCGGTCCTTGGCCTGGCTCGCGGCTTCGGCCTCGGCCCGCGCGCGCCGATTCTCGACAAGCGCCTGGACGAGCTCGGCCCGGCTGGTCTCTATCGCCTGGGCGGCGGCGCGCAGGGAGGTGTGGTCGCGAAAGATCTTCAGCAGGCCGATCGGCGCGCCGACGCCGCCGGCGCGCATCGCCATCATCACGCCGCTGCCCCAGAAGCGACTGCCGTCCTTGCGCAGATGCCAGCGCTCGTCGGCGGCACGACCCTCGGCCAGCGCCTGGCTCGACTCGCGCTCCGGCGCTCCATGGGCACGGTCTTCCTCGGCGAAGATCAGGTCGGCCGGCAGGCCCAGGACGTCTTCCTCGGCGTGGCCCGTGAGCTCGCGCGCGCCGGTGTTCCAGCTCTGGATGTGGCGCTCGAGATCCATCGAGACGATCGCGTATTCGCGCGCGTTCTCGACGACGAGACGAAGCCTTTCCGAAGTCTCGGCGAAATCGGGCGGAGCCGCGGCGGGGCGTTCTGGCGGGGCGTTCATGGCATGCGGGTCGTCTTGGCAACCGGGCGGCCACGTCCGCGCGCAGAAATCCTGGGGGCCGCCGCTCAGGCCCCTTCGGATGCGCCGGCACCGGCAAGAAGTCGCCGCCGACCGTCGCGCGCAACGCGCGGCGCCGGGCCAGTCGCGCTACGATCGACAGGCACCGACGCCATCATGAACCTGGTCGAGAAAATCTTCGCCGCCGTCATGGTCGCGGTGTGCGTGCTGCTTCTTCTGCGCATGCTGCTCAAGCCGCGCTCGCGTGCACGTGTCGACGCCGCCGTGCGCCACGGCAGCGATCGCTGGAGCCGCCGCCTGCATCGCCTCGTCGCCTGGCCGGCGGCCGAGGCGCGCGCACGGCGCGAGGCGAAGGAAGCGATCCGGCGCGCCCGGCGCTCTTCGACCGAGCGCGAGGGCAACGTCTACCGGCCCAAGGCCTTCAAGGGCAAGCGGCGCGACCTGCACTGAGCGTCGCC
>JBBSBZ010000258.1:0-4939 GCA_038250795.1 Burkholderiales bacterium
CCGAGTTGCGGCAGCGCCTCGAAGGTGGCGAGGAAGTTGTCGTTGACGTAGCCGCCGAAATAGGCCGGATCGTCGGAGTTCACCGTCGCCTTGATGCCGCGCTGCAGGAGGTCGGCGAGGTTGTGTTCGGCGAGCCGGTCGAAGACGCGCAGCTTCAGGTTCGAGAGCGGGCAGACGGTGAGTGCGATGCCTTCGCGCGCGAGGCGCTCGACGAGTGCCGGGCTCTCGACGCAGCGCACGCCGTGGTCGATGCGCTCGGCATGGAGCACGTCGAGCGCGCTCTCGATGTATTCGGGCGGCCCCTCCTCGCCGGCGTGGGCGACTCGATGCAGGCCGAGCCGTCCGGCTTCGGCGAAGACCCGCGCGAACTTCTCGGGCGGATGGCCGCGCTCGCTGCTGTCGAGGCCGACGCCGATGAAGTGCTCGCGATACGGCAGCGCGTCGCGCAGCGTCGCGATCGCCTCGTCCTCGCTGAGATGGCGCAGGAAGCAGAGGATGAGATCGGCGCTGATGCCGAGCTCGGCGCCGGCGCGCCGGCACGCTGCGGCGAGCCCCCGGATGACGATGCCGATGTCGACGCCGCGCGCCGTGTGGGTCTGCGGATCGAAGAAGATCTCGGCGCGAACGACGTGGTCGGCGGCGGCGCGGCGCAAGTACGCCATCGCCATCGCCTCGAAGTCGCTCTCGTGCAGGAGCACGCTCGCGCCGGCGTAGTAGATGTCGAGAAAGCTCTGGAGGTCGGTGAACGCGTAGGCCGAGCGCAGCGCTTCGACGCTCGGATAGGCGAGCGCGACGCCGTTCTTCTTCGCCAGCTCGAAGATCAGCTCGGGCTCGAGCGTGCCTTCGATGTGCAGGTGCAGCTCGGCCTTCGGCATCGCGCGCAACAGCTCCGGGAGCCGCTCACGCGAGATCGCGCCGAAGTCCGTCGCCACGCGGGCTACTTCTTGTCGCCGCCCGGGACCTTGCCGTCGACGCCCTTGACGAAGAAGTTGATGCCGCCGAGGAACTTGTCGTCGGCGTTCGTGCCGGCGGCGACCATCTCCTTGCCGTCGTTGCTCACGATCGGGCCCTTCCAGATCACGAACGAGCCGTCCTTGAGGCCGGCCTTGACGGCGTCGACCTTGGCCTTGATCTCGGCCGGCACCTTGTCGGAGATCGAGACGATGTCGATCGCGCCTTCCTTGACGCCCCACCACGAGTGCTGCTCGCCCTTCCACGTGCCGTCGAGCACGTCCTTCACGGTCTTGGTGTAGTACGGCACCCAGTTGATGATCGACGAGGCCAGGTGCGCGTTCGGCGCGTAGGCGGTCATGTCGCTGTCCCAGCCGAAGGCGTACTTGCCGGCCTTGCCCGCCGTCTGCAGGACGGCCGACGAGTCGGTGTTCTGCATCAGCACGTCGGCACCGCCGTTGATGAGCGACTGCGCGGCCTCGGTCTCCTTCGGCGGGTTGAACCACTCGTTGACCCAGACGACCTTGGTCTTGATCTTCGGATTCACCGACTGCGCGCCCATCGTGAAGCTGTTGATGTTGCGGATCACCTCGGGGATCGGCACCGAGCCGACGACTCCGAGCGTGTTGGTCTTTGTCATGCCGCCGGCGATCACGCCGGCCATGTACGCGCCTTCGTAGGTGCGGCTGTCGTACACGTTCATGTTCGGCGCAGTCTTGTATCCGGTGGCGTGCTCGAACTTCACGTCGGGCAGGTCGGCCGCTGCCTTGAGCATCGGCTCCATGTAGCCGAAGGTGGTGCCGAAGATCAGCTTGTTGCCCTGGCTCGCCATGTCGCGGAACACGCGCTCGGCGTCCGGGCCCTCGGCCACCTTCTCGACGAAGGAGGTCTGGATCTTGTCGCCGTACTCCTTTTCGAGCGCCTTCCTGGCGTTGTCGTGCGCAAAGGTCCAGCCGCCGTCACCGACCGGGCCGACGTAGGCGAAGGCGATCTTCAGCGGGCCGCTGGCGGCGGTAGCAGCCGAGGCGGCCATCGGTGCCGCCGTCGTCGTCGTGGCGGCCGGCGTCGTCGTGGTCGTCGTCTTCTCTTCCTTGCTGCAGCCGGCCAGCATGGCGGCCAGCGCAACCGCGCCAAGGGCAGCACCACGGGCGAACGAGACTCGGGTCATGGGGAGATCCTCCTGATTGGTGAGCGGGATTATCCGGGGAAGAAAGGCTTGCCGATCGAGGCCGGCATGTTGACGCGGATGAAGGACGCGTTCCGCGAGATCAGGACGAGGACGACGATGGTCGCGAGGTACGGCAGCATGGTGAGGAACTGGCTCGAGATCTGCACGCCTTCGCCCTGCAGCTGCAGCTGCAGCATCGTCACGCCGCCGAACAGGTAGGCGCCGAGCAGCACGCGCGCCGGCCGCCAGGTGGCGAAGGTCGTGAGCGCGAGCGCGATCCATCCCTTGCCCGCGGTCATGCCCTCGACCCAGAGATGCGTGTAGACGACCGAGACGTAGGCGCCCGCGACGCCGCAGAGCGCCCCGCCGACGACCACCGCGGCGAGCCGGATGCGTCGCACCGGGTAGCCGAGGGCATGCGCCGACTCCGGTGACTCGCCGACGGCGCGCAGCACCAGGCCCGCGCGCGAGCGATACAGGAACCAGGCGATCGCGATGGTGAGCGCGATCGCCAGGTAGACCATCGGATGCTGGCGGAAGAACGCCGGCCCGACGAACGGCAGGTCGGCCAGGCCGGGCACGGCGAAGCTGTGCTGCGCGCCGAGCTTTTCCTGCGAGTAGCGGATGCCGACGAAGGCCGAGAAGCCGGTGCCGAAGAGACTGAGCGCGAGGCCGGTCGCGTACTGGTTGGTGTTGAACCAGATCACGAGTACGCCGAATGCCGCCGCGAGGGCGCCGCCGGCGACGGCGCCGGCGCCGAAGGCGAGCCAGTCGTTGCCGGTGTGGAAGGCGGTGGCGAAGCCGGCAACGGCGGCGACCAGCATCATCCCTTCGGCGCCGAGGTTGACGATGCCGGCCCGCTCGTTGATGAGCAGGCCGAGCGCGGCGAACGCGAGCACCGTGCCGGAGTTGAGCGTGGCGGCGACGAGGAGCGCGAACTGGTCCATCAGATCGTGCCCTCGCGGGCCGGCAGGTTGGTCGAGGCGACAACCGGGCTGAGCGGCGCGTCATCGATCGCGGGCGGCGGCGACGCGCGCCGCGCCGACCTCCAGCGGATCCGGTAGGCGATCAAGGTATCGCAGGCGAGCAGCGTGAACAGCAGCAGCCCCTGGAACACGCCGGTGAGCGACTTCGGCAGGCCGAGCCGCGACTGCGCGAGCTCGCCGCCGATGTAGAACATGCTCATCAGGATCGCCGAGAAGACGATGCCGACCGGATGGAGCCGCCCGACAAAGGCGACGATGATCGCGGCGAAGCCGTAGCCCTGCGGCACGTGCGGCGTGAGCTGGCCGAGCGGCCCGGCGACCTCGAGCCCGCCGGCCAGGCCGGCCATGCCGCCCGAGAGCATCAGCGCCGTCCACAGCGACTTCCTCGACGAGAAGCCGGCGTAGCGCGCCGCCGCCGGCGCCAGGCCGCCGACCTGGAGCTGGAAGCCCGCATAGGTGCGAAAGAGCAGCACCCAGAACGCGGCGACCGACACGAGCGCGATCAGCACGCCGACGTTGATGCGATAGCCGGCGAAGAGCCTGGGCACCTGCGTCGACTTGAGGAAGGTGATCGTCTGCGGGAAGTTGTAGCCGGCCGGGTCCTTCCACGGGCCGTAGACGAAGTAGTTCAGCACCTGCTCGGCCACATAGACGAGCATCAGGCTGACCAGGATCTCGTTGGCGTTGAAGCGGTCGCGCAGGAGCGCGACGATCGCCGCCCAGCACATGCCGCCGAGCACGCCGGCGACGATCACGGGGACGAAGAACCACGAGCCGGTCGAAGGCGTGGCCTGCATCGCCACGCCACTCGCGAAGATCGCGCCGAGGATGAACTGCCCTTCGGCGCCGATGTTCCAGACGTTGGAGCGAAAGCACACCGCCAGGCCGAGCGCGATCAGCAGGAGCGGCGTCGCCTTCACCGCCAGCTCGGTGAGCGCGTAGCCGCCCTTCAGCGGCTCGACGAAGAAGACGGCCAGGCCACGCACCGGATCCTTGCCGAGCAGCACGAAGAGGCAGGTGCCGATCAGCACCGTGATCGCGAGCGCGATCAGCGGCGAGGCGATCGACATCGCGCGCGAGGGCTCGGGCCGCGTCTCAAGCTTCAGCATGGGTCCACAGGCCGCTCATCCATTCGCCGATCCGCTCGACCGTCGCCTCGCGCGTGGGCACGCTCGGCGACACGCGGCCACGGGCGATGACGAGAAGCCGGTCGCAGATCTCGAACAGCTCGTCGAGCTCTTCGCTGACGACGAGGACGGCGCATCCGGCATCGCGCAGCGCCAGCAATTCACCCCGGATCTGCGCCGCGGCGCCGACGTCGACGCCCCAGGTCGGTTGCGAGACGACGAGGAGCTTCGGCTCGGCATCGATCTCGCGGCCAACGATGAATTTCTGCAGGTTGCCGCCCGACAGGCTCTTGGCCGCCGATCCCGGCCCGCCGGCTTTGACGTTGAAGCGGCGAATCAGCGATTCGGCGAGCGCGGCGACATCGCCGACGCGCAGCCAGCCGCCGGCGCCGACGGCGCGCGTGCGCGTGAGGAGCGTGTTCTGCGCGAGCGAAAGCGTCGGCACGGCGCCGCGGCCGAGGCGTTCCTCGGGCACAAAGTGCAGACCGCCGTCGCGGCGCTTCCTCGGCGACTCGCTCGCGATGTCGCGATCGAAGAGACGGATCGATCCGGCCGGCGCGCGCCGATCCTCGCCCGAGATCGCCGCCATCAGCTCCTGCTGGCCGTTGCCCGAGACGCCGGCGATGCCGACGACCTCGCCGGCGCGCACGTCGAACGTCACCGACTCGAGCGCCGTGCCGAACGGGTCCTCCTTGGCGAGCGTGAGG
>JBBSBZ010000259.1:0-4937 GCA_038250795.1 Burkholderiales bacterium
CATCAACATCCAGCTCGCGCGCGAGGCGCTGAAGGACCTGCTCTCGATCCAGAACCGCCAGGTCGGCGTCGAGAACATCCAGAAGACGGTCGCCGACTTCTACAAGATCAAGGTCGCCGACATGTACTCGAAGAAGCGCCCGGCCTCGATCGCACGGCCGCGCCAGATCGCGATGTACATCGCCAAGGAGATGACGCAAAAGAGCCTGCCCGAGATCGGCGAGCTCTTCGGCGGCCGGGACCACACGACGGTGCTGCACGCGGTGCGCAAGATCGCCGCGGAACGGCAGAAGAACACCGATCTGAACCACCAGCTGCACGTGCTCGAGCAGACGCTGAAGGGATGATGCGGATGCGAGCGGCTGATTCGCGACCCTGTCAAGGCACAAGCCTGGGGACAACCTCGAGCGCAACTGCGAGCTGTCCACAGGACGGGCTCGATCGGCAAAGTTGTTCGCCCTCGCGCGATCCGGCGAAAGGGGTCCATCGACAGGCTTCGGCGACTCGCAAGTGGCTGTCCGAAGGAAGGAAAATGGCGTTGTCCACAGTTGCAGCCCGCCCCTACTACTACGACCAGTTCAAGAGGTTGACATGATTGTCTTGAAAGCGAATCAAGAAAAATTTCTGGGCGCGTTGCAAGCCGTCGCCGGAATCGTTGAACGACGGCATACGCTGCCGATTCTGGCCAACGTGCTGATCCGAAAGAGCGGCGCCTCGATCGAATTCACGACGAGCGATCTCGAGATCCAGGTGCGAACCAGCGCCGAGCTCGGCGGCGACGCCAGCAATTTCGCGACGACCGTCGGCGCCAGGAAGCTGATCGACATCCTGCGCTCGATGCCGTCGGACCAGATGGTGACGCTCTCGGCAACGCAGTCCAAGCTCACGCTGGCCGGCGGCAAGAGCCGCTTCACGCTGCAGACCATGCCGGCCGACGACTTCCCGCTCGTGCAGGAGTCGGCCGACTTCGGGCCGATGTTCAGCGTGCCGCAGAAGACGTTGCGCGGGCTGGTCTCGCAGGTGCACTTCGCGATGGCGGTGCACGACATCCGCTACTACCTGAACGGCATCCTCTTCGTCGCCGAGGGCAAGAGCCTCACGCTCGTGGCGACCGATGGCCATCGGCTCGCCCTGGCGCAGGCTGACCTCGAGGTCGAGATCCCGAAGCAGGAGGTCATCCTGCCGAGAAAGACGGTGCTCGAGCTGCAGCGCCTCCTGAAGGACGACGACACGCCGATCGAGATGCGCTTCGCGCCGAACCAGGCCAAGTTCTCGTTCGGCGGCATGGAGTTCGTCTCCAAGCTGGTCGAGGGCAAGTTCCCCGACTACAACCGGGTGATCCCGAAGAACCACAAGAACCGCGTCACGCTCGGCCGGTCGCCCTTGCTGCAGAGCCTTCAGCGCGCGGCCATCCTGACGAGCGAGAAGTTCAAGGGCGTGCGCGTCAACATCGAGCCGGGCACCCTGCGCATCGCCTCCTCGAATGCCGAGCAGGAGGAAGCGATGGAAGAGCTCGAGATCGACTACGGCGGCGACGCCATCGAGATCGGTTTCAACGTCACCTACCTGATCGACGCGCTCACCAACATGGGCCAGGAGATGGTCACGGTCGAGCTGCAGGACACCAACTCCAGCGCCCTGATCACGGTGCCGGACCAGGCGGGCTTCAAGTACGTCGTCATGCCGATGCGGATCTGAAGCGTGACGAAAGCAGCGATGACGCAGAAAGAAGACGACTTCGACAAGAAGCCCGAGATCGCCGGCACGCACGGCGACAAGGCCGGGAAGGCGACCAACAGCCCGTTGCAGGTGCCAGGCTCGACGCCGCCGGTCGTCGGCAGTGTCCTGCGCACCGGCGCCAACGGCGACGGCAGCGACGACACCTACGGCGAGGGCTCGATCCAGATCCTCGAGGGCCTCGAGGCCGTGCGCAAGCGCCCGGGCATGTACATCGGCGACACCTCGGACGGCACCGGGCTGCATCACCTCGTCTTCGAGGTCGTCGACAACTCCATCGACGAGGCGCTCGCGGGTTTCTGCGACGACATCGTCGTCACCATCCACACAGACAACTCGATCTCCGTCACCGACAACGGCCGCGGCATCCCGACCGGCGTGAAGATGGACGACAAGCACGAGCCCAAGCGCTCGGCGGCCGAGATCGCGCTCACCGAGCTGCACGCCGGCGGCAAGTTCAACCAGAACAGCTACAAGGTCTCGGGCGGGCTGCACGGCGTGGGCGTGTCTTGCGTCAACGGCCTTTCGAAGTGGCTGCGCCTGACGGTGCGACAGAAAGGTCTGGCGCACCACATGGAGTTCCGCCAGGGCGTGCCGCAGGACCGCGAGCTCGAGATCAGGGACGGCGTCGAGGTCTCGCCGATGAAGGTGATCGGCGAAACCGAGAAGCGCGGCACTGAGGTCCACTTCCTGCCCGATCTCGAGATCTTCTCGAACATCGACTTCCACTACGACATCCTCTCGAAGCGCCTGCGCGAGCTGAGCTTCCTCAACAACGGCGTACGGATCCGGCTCGTCGACGAGCGCAACAACAAGTCCGACGACTTCGCCTTCGCGGGCGGCGTGAAGGGCTTCGTCGAGTTCATCAACACCGGCAAGAAGGTGCTGCACCCGAACGTGTTCTACGCGACGGGCAAGAAGGACAGCGACCAGCACTCGACGATCACCTCCGAGGTGGCGATGCAGTGGAACGACGGCTACAGCGAGAACGTCCTCTGCTTCACCAACAACATCCCGCAGCGCGACGGCGGCACCCACCTGACCGGCCTGCGCGCGGCGATGACTCGCGTCATCAACAAGTACATCGAGGACAACGAGCTGGCCAAGAAGGCCAAGGTCGAGGTCACGGGCGACGACATGCGCGAGGGCCTCACCTGCGTGCTCTCGGTCAAGGTGCCCGAGCCGAAGTTCTCGAGCCAGACCAAGGACAAGCTCGTCTCAAGCGAGGTGCGAGGTCCGGTCGAGGACGTGGTGAGCAAGGCGCTCAACGACTACCTGCTCGAGAACCCGACCGACGCCAAGATCATCTGCGGCAAGATCGTCGACGCGGCGCGGGCGCGCGAGGCCGCCCGCAAGGCGCGCGAGATGACGCGAAGAAAGGGCGTGCTCGACGGCATGGGCCTGCCCGGCAAGCTCGCCGACTGCCAGGAGAAGGACCCGGCGCTCTGCGAGATCTACATCGTCGAGGGCGACTCGGCCGGCGGCTCCGCCAAGCAGGGCCGCGACCGCAAGTTCCAGGCGATCCTGCCGCTGCGCGGCAAGATCCTCAACGTCGAGAAGGCGCGCTACGAGAAGCTCATCACGAGCAACGAGATCCTGACGCTCATCACCGCGCTCGGCACCGGCATCGGCAAGGGCACCGGCGGCGACGACTTCAATGTCGAGAAGCTCCGCTATCACCGCATCATCATCATGACCGACGCGGACGTCGACGGCGCGCACATCCGTACGCTGCTGCTGACGTTCCTGTTCCGGCAGATGCCCGAGCTGGTCGAGCGCGGCCACATCTACATCGCCCAGCCGCCGCTCTACAAGGTGAAGTTCGGCAAGGACGAGCAGTACCTGAAGGACGGCCACGAGCTCGACGCCTACCTGATGCGCGTGGCGCTGAAGGACGCGCGCCTCGAGACCGGCCGGCAGCCCGACGGCTCGACCACGGCGGCAGTGCTGCAGGGTGAGACGCTCGAAGCGCTGGCGCAGAAGTACGTGATCGCCAAGAACGTCGTCGAGCGGCTGTCGAACTGGATGGACATCGATGCCTTGCGGGCGCTCGCCAACGGCCTGGAGCTCGACCTCGACACCCTCGAGGCCGCGGAGCGCTCGGCCGCCGCGCTGCAGGCGGCGTTGGCCAAGGACGAGAACGCGGCCGAGGTCGCCGCCGAGTTCGACGCCCGCAGCGACAAGCACATCCTTCGCATCAGCCGCCTGCACCATGGCAACGTCAAGTCGAGCGTGATCAGCGCCGACTTCGTCCACGGTGCCGACTACGAGGCGCTCAGCACGGCGGGCAGGACCTTCCGCGGACTGGTCGGCAAGGACGCCGTCGTCAAGCGTGGCGAGGGCGATCGCCAGAAGGAAGCGCGCGTCGGCGACTTCCGCGAGGCGATGGCCTGGCTGATCCAGCAGGCCGAGGCCGCGGTCGCGCGCCAGCGCTACAAGGGCCTGGGCGAGATGAACCCGTCTCAGCTGTGGGAGACGACCATGGATCCGGCGGTGCGCCGGCTCCTGCGCGTCCAGCTCGACGACGCGATCGAGGCCGACCGCGTCTTCACGATGCTGATGGGCGACGAGGTCGAGCCCCGGCGCAACTTCATCGAGAGCAATGCGCTGCGGGTCGCCAACATCGACGTCTGAGCCGCCGGTCGGACGTCGGGCGACTGCACAGGGGCGTGGACAGGTGGCGCCGTGAAAGAGACGCACAAGATCAAGAACATCGGCTGGCTGCGTGCGGCCGTGCTGGGCGCCAACGACGGCATCGTGTCGACGGCAAGCCTGGTGATGGGCGTGGCGGCGTCGCAGGCGACGCACGCGAGCGTCCTCGTCGCGGCAATGGCCGGGCTCGTGGCCGGCTCGATGTCGATGGCCACGGGCGAGTACGTGTCGGTCTCCTCTCAAGCCGACACCGAGGCCGCGGCCTTGGACGAAGAGCGGGCCGAGCTCGCCAACGACGCCGACGCCGAGCACCGCGAACTGGCTGCGATCTACGTGCGCAGAGGCCTCGACGTGCCGCTCGCCAGGCAGGTGGCGGAAAAGCTGATGAGCCATGACGCTCTCGGCGCGCACGCGCGCGACGAACTGGGCCTCTCGGCAACCACGAGCGCCCGGCCGCTGCAGGCGGCCTTCGCCTCGGCGGCGAGCTTTGCCGCCGGTGCGGCGCTTCCGCTGGCCGTCGTCGCCTTGTACGCGGGGCCGCACCTGGCG
>JBBSBZ010000260.1:0-4935 GCA_038250795.1 Burkholderiales bacterium
ATGGTCAAGGAGTTCTTCGGCAAGGACCCGCGCAAGGATGTCAACCCCGATGAGGCGGTGGCGGTGGGTGCCGCGATCCAGGGTCAGGTGCTGGGCGGTGACCGCAAGGACGTGCTGCTGCTCGACGTCACCCCGCTGAGCCTGGGCATCGAGACGCTCGGCGGCGTGATGACCAAGATGATCCAGAAGAACACGACCATCCCGACCAAGTTTGCGCAGACCTTCTCGACCGCCGACGACAACCAGCCGGCGGTGACGATCAAGGTCTACCAGGGCGAGCGCGAGATGGCATCGGGCAACAAGTCGCTCGGCGAGTTCAACCTCGAAGGCATCGCTCCGGCGGCACGCGGCATGCCGCAGATCGAGGTCACCTTCGACATCGACGCCAACGGCATCCTGCACGTCGGCGCGAAGGACAAGGCGACCGGCAAGGAGAACAAGATCACCATCAAGGCGAACTCGGGCCTCACGGAAGCCGAGATCCAGCAGATGGTGAAGGACGCCGAGCTGAACGCGGCCGACGACAAGAAGAAGCTCGAGGTCATCCAGGCGCGCAACGCCGCCGACGCGATGATCCACAGCGTCAGGAAGAGCCTCGCCGAGCACGGCGACAAGCTCGACGCCGGCGAGAAGGAGAAGATCGAATCGGCGCTGAAGGAAGCCGAGGAGTCGCTCAAGTCGGAAGACAAGGCGGCGATCGAGGCGAAGACCGAGGCGCTGATGACGGCGAGCCAGAAGCTCGGCGAGAAGATCTATGCCGACTCGCAGGCGGCGCAGGCCGCGGCGGGTGGCGCGCCGGGCGCGGGTCCGGACGGCGCGCACGCGCAGCCCGAGACGCAGGCCGCGCAGGCCGACGACGATGTCGTCGACGCGGAGTTCAAGGAAGTCAAGAAAGGCTGATCGTCCGGCTTCGGCCGGCGCATCGACCCGCCGCGCTCGAGGAACCAGGCCTGGCCTGCTCCTCGACGCGGCGTTTTCGCAGAAGAGAACGGGAGTGCGGGGTTCATGGCGAAACGCGACTACTACGAAGTCCTCGGCGTGCCGAGGTCCACCACGGACGAGGACATCAAGAAGGCCTATCGCAAGCTGGCGATGAAGCACCACCCCGACCGCAACCAGGGTGTCGACGGCAAGAAATCGGAAGAGCAGTTCAAGGAGGCCAAGGAGGCCTACGAGATGCTCTCGGACCCGCAGAAGCGCGCCGCCTACGATCAGTACGGCCACGCGGGGGTCGATCCGAACATGGGCGGCCGCGCAGGCGCGGAGGGCTTCGGCGGCTTCGCCGAGGCGTTCGGCGACATCTTCGGCGACATCTTCGGCAACGGCCGCCGCGCGGCCGGCGGCCAGCAGGTCTACCGCGGCAGCGATCTCAGCTACGCGATGGAGATCACGCTCGAGGAGGCGGCCCACGGCAAGGAAACGCAGATCCGCATTCCCTCCTACGAGACCTGCGAGACCTGCAAGGGCAACGGCGCGAAGCCGGGGACGAGTCCGATCACCTGCACGACCTGCCACGGTTCTGGCACGGTGCAGATGCGCCAGGGCTTCTTCAGCATCCAGCAGAGCTGCCCGCAGTGCCACGGCACCGGCAAGATCATTCCCGAGCCCTGCCCGACCTGCCACGGCCAGGGCCGTGTCAAGAAGACCAAGACGCTCGAGGTGAAGATCCCCGCCGGCATCAACGAAGGCATGCGCATCCGCTCGAGCGGCAACGGCGAGCCCGGCCCGAACGGCGGGCCGAACGGCGATCTCTACATCGAGATCCGGATGAAGCCGCACGACATCTTCGAGCGCGACGGCGACGACCTGCACTGCACCGTGCCGGTCGGCATGACAAGCGCCGCGCTCGGCGGCGCGATCGAGGTGCCGACGCTCGGTGGCAAGGCCGAGATCGACCTGCCCGAGGGCACGCAGCACGGCAAGACCTTCCGGCTGCGTGGCAAGGGCATCAAGGGCGTGCGCTCGAGCTACCCCGGCGACCTCTACTGCCATGTGAGCGTCGAGACGCCGATCAAGCTGACGGAGGAGCAGCGAAAAATGCTGAAGGAGCTCGACGACTCCTTCCGCAAGGCCGGCGACCGACATTCGCCGACGGCCAAGACCTGGAGCGACCGGGTCAAGGACCTGTTCAAGGTCTGAGGCCGGGCCCATGTCCGCCGGTGGCAACTCCCTCAAGTCGATCCTGTTCGCGCTCGGCGCGAACTTCCTGATCGCCGTCGCCAAGACGGCCGGCGCCGTCTTCACGGGCTCTTCGTCGATGCTCGCCGAGGCGATCCACTCCTACGCCGACTGTGCCAACCAGGGCTTGCTGATCTGGGGCCTGCGCGAGGGGAAGAAGGCGGCGAACGCCGAACATCCGCTCGGCTATGGCAAGGCGGTGTATTTCTGGAGCTTCATCGTCGCGCTGATGCTGTTCAGCATGGGCGGGATGTTCTCGATCTACGAAGGCGTGCACAAGTGGAACGCGCCGGAGCCGATCGAGAAGGCCTGGGTGGCGGTGGCGATCCTCGTCTTTGCCATCGTCGCGGAGAGCGTCTCGCTCTGGGGATGCCTGCGCGAGGTCAACAAGGAGCGTGGCCGGCAGGGGCTCTGGCGCTGGTTCCGCAGCTCGCGCCAAAGCGAGCTACTGGTCGTCCTCGCCGAGGACATCGCCGCGCTCGGAGGGCTGGCGCTGGCGCTGGCCTTCATCGGCCTGGCCGTCGCCACCGGCAATCCGGCCTGGGACGCTGCGGGCTCGATCTGCATCGGCGCGCTGCTCGTGCTGGTGGCGGTGCTCGTCGGCATCGAGATCAAGGCGCTCCTGATCGGCCAGGGCGTCGAGGAGCGCGCGCTGGCACGGATGCGCGCGCATCTCGCCGCGCAGCCGGAGGTCGAGAAGGTCTATCACCTCATCACGCAGCAGATGGGCGGCGACGTGATGGTCGCGGTCAAGGCGAAGATGAGCGCGGTGCCCTCGGCAATCGCGCTCGTCGAGGCGATCAACCGGGTGGAGGTCGGTTTCCGGGATTCCTTCCCGCAGGTGCGCTGGCTGTTCTTCGAGCCCGACGTGACCGACTGAACTCGATCAGCCGAACAGGTCGGCCTGACCGCTGCGGGAAGGAGCAAGCGGCCGCCGGAACTGGCCCACGTCGAGCTCTCGACGTACCCGATCGAGCCCGTAGCGCGCCCTCGCCTTCGCGAGCCTCTGGGCAAGCAGCTGCGCCCAGACGCCCTCGCCTTTCATCCGCGTCGTGAACGACGCGTCGTAGTCCTTGCCGCCGCGCATCTCGCGGATGCGCGCCATGACGCGCGCGGCACGATCCGGGAAGTGCTGGTCGAGCCAGCGCTGGAAGATCGGATTCACCTCCCATGGCAACCGCAGGACGATGCCGAAGGCCGAGCTCGCACCCGCGGCGGCGGCCGCTTCGAGGATGCGCTCGATTTCCGGCTCGTTGATGAACGGGATGATGGGCGAGACGCTGACGCCGACCGGCACGCCCGCGCGCGCCAGCGCCTCGATCGTCTTCAGGCGGCGATGCGGCGCCGCGGCGCGCGGCTCGAGGATGCGCGCCAGCGAAGGCTCGAGCGAGGTCACCGACACGTAGACCGCAACCAGGCCGCGCTCGGCCATCGGCGCGACGAGGTCGAGGTCGCGTTCGACGCCCGACGACTTCGTGACGAGCGAGAACGGATGCGCGCATTCGGACAGCACCTCGATCACCGAGCGCGTGATGCCGAGCCTGCGCTCGACGGGCTGGTAGGCGTCGGTCGCCGAGCCGATGTTGATCGCGCTCGGCTGATAGGCGGGACGCGCGAGCGCTTCGCGCAGGCGGTCGGCAGCGTTCACCTTGGCGATGATCCGGGTCTCGAAGTCGAGCCCCGGCGAAAAGCCGAGGTAGCTGTGCGTCGGCCGGGCGAAGCAGTAGACACAGCCGTGCTCGCAGCCGCGGTAGGGATTGATCGAGCGGTCGAACGACAGGTCGGGCGAGTCGTTCTTCGACAGGATCGTCTTCGCCCGCTCCTCGACCACCGTGGTCTCGGGGCCCAGACGCTCCTCGCTCGCTTCCTGGTCGAGCGTGCCCCAGCCGTCGTCGTAGCTCTCGCCCGACTGGCGCGAATAACGGTGCTCGATCGCCCAGACCGTGCCCCGGCCCTTGACCGGAGCCGACGCGCCCGACTCGGCGCGAGGCGCCTCGTCGCGGGAAATGGATCGCTGGAACGGTGTTGGCGGCATACTGTGAATATATACAGTTCGACGATTCTTCACCCGGTGGAACGAAGCGGCACACGTGCTGACGTGCGCCTGGGTCGAGAATCTGCGCAGTCTTCGAAAGTCGTGATGAAGCACGTGTTCAGCGTCGTCGGTCTCGGGATGGTCGCGTTCTTCGTCGCCACGTTTCTCGCCACCCGCGTCGGCTCGGAACACCTGGGCACGGTCGCGCAGCGGATCGGCATCGAACCGCCCGCGCTGCACGCCATGGGCACGAGAGTCTCTGCGCAGACCGGAGCTACCCTCGGGACCTCGCGACGTGTCGTCTACCTGCTTGCCTGCAGCGGGATACCGACGGCGGAGACGATCGAGGCGCAGGCGATCGAGGCGGCGCTCATCAGCGAGCGGCAGCGCCTCACGGCGAGGGAAGCGACGGCGGCCGTCCTCACCCGCTCGGCCCGCGCGGGTGCCAAGGGTCAGCTCGACGACTGCTGAACGCCGGCGGCCGTGACCTGCGGCACGCGCGTCCCTGCTCACCGTGCCGGCGGCCCCTCCGCGACGATCCTGCCGCCGTTGTCCCCCGCACCGGGTCCGATGTCGAGGGTCCAGTCGGCCTGGGCGATGACACGCTCGTCGTGTTCGACGACGATCACCGTGTTGCCCGCGTCGACGAGCGCCTGCAGCTGCGCCATCAACTTGTCGACGTCGGCGGGATGCAGGCCCGTGGTCGGCTCGTCGAGGACGTA
>JBBSBZ010000261.1:0-4928 GCA_038250795.1 Burkholderiales bacterium
GTACCTGCTCGGCTACAGCCTGAACAACCTGAGCCTGATGGCGCTCACGATCGCCACCGGCTTCGTCGTCGACGACGCGATCGTGATGATCGAGAACATCTCGCGCCACCTGGAGATGGCGCGAGCGGCCGAGGGACGGCCAAAGGCGGCAGAGCAGGAGTCCGGCAAGCCGAGGGCCGACGGCCCCGAAGCCCAGGCGGTCGCCGACCTGCGCCGCGAGACGCTCACCGCGGCCGAGGCCGAATCGCTGCCCGAAGGCCGGCAGCGCCTGGTGATCGAGGCGGCGCTGGCGGGCGCCTCGGAGATCGGCTTCACGATCATCTCGCTCACGGTCTCGCTGATTGCCGTGCTGATCCCGCTGCTCTTCATGAGCGACGTCGTCGGGCGGCTCTTCCGCGAGTTCGCGGTGACCCTCGCGATCACGATCATCATCTCCGCCGTCGTCTCGCTCACGCTCGTGCCGATGATGTCGGCGCGCTGGCTCAAGCCCCGGGACGAGGCGAAGGAAGCCAAGGCGCACGGCCCCGGCGCGCGCCTGCGCGGCTTCTTCAGGAGCGTCATCGACCGCTACGACAAGGGGCTCACGTGGGTCATCGACCACGAGCTGCTGACGCTCGGCGTCGCCGTCGCGACGCTCGTGCTCACCGTGCTGCTCTACCTGTTCATTCCGAAGGGTCTCTTCCCGACCCAGGACACGTCGCAGCTGCAGGCCCGCATCGACACCGCCGAAGACGTCTCCTACGACCGCATGGCCGAGCTCCAGCAGGCGACGGCGCGAACGATCCTGCAGGACCCTGCGGTCGAGAACGTGAGCTCGTTCATCGGCGTCGACGCCGCCAACAACTCGATGCTTCACACGGGCAGGATGCTGATCGACCTCAAGCCCTCGCACGGCGACCAGGCCGAGGTGATGACGCGGCTGCGCGAGCGAGCGCAGAAGATCGCCGGCGTCACGATCTACCTGCAGCCGACGCAGGACCTGACGATCGATGCCGAATCGGGGCCGACCCAGTTCCGGCTCTCGCTCGAAGGCGCCGACACGGCGACGGTGACGAAGTGGGTCGACGCGCTCGTCGCCGAGATGAGGAAACGGGAGCCGCTTCGCAACGTCGTCAGCGACGCCGGTGCGACCGGGCTGGCGGCCTACATCGACATCGACCGCGACACCGCCGCGCGGCTGGGCGTCACCGCAAGCGCCGTCGACGACGCGCTCTACAGCGCCTTCGGCCAGCGCATCGTCTCGACGATCTTCACCGAGACCAACCAGTACCGCGTGATCCTCGAGGCCGAGCCCGGGCTGCTCACGACCGCCCAGTCGCTCGGCAAGCTCAACCTGAAGACGAGCTCGGGTCAGCCGACCCCGCTCGACGCGATCGCGAAGATCAGCGAGCGGCAGGCGCCGCTTCAGATCACCCACGTCGCCCAATATCCCGCGTCGACGATCGGCTTCGACACGGCGCCCGGCGTCTCGCTCGGCGCGGCCGTCGACTCGATCCGCGACGCGGCCAGGGTCGTCGGCCTGCCGAGCTCGGTGCAACTCGTTTTCCTCGGCGCCTCGGGTGCCTACGAGCGCTCGCTCGCCAACCAGCTCTGGCTGATCCTGGCGGCCGTGATCTGCGTCTACATCGTCCTGGGCGTGCTCTACGAGAGCTACGTGCATCCCCTCACGATCCTCTCGACGCTGCCGTCGGCCGGCGTCGGCGCGCTGCTGGCCCTCATCGTCACCGGCAACGACCTCGGCGTGATCGGGATCATCGGGATCATCCTGCTGATCGGGATCGTCAAGAAGAACGCGATCATGATGATCGACTTCGCTATTCAAGCCGAGCGGGTCGAGAAGAAGCCTGCGCGCGAGGCGATCCACCAGGCCGCGCTGCTGCGCTTCCGGCCGATCCTGATGACCACGCTCGCGGCGCTGTTCGCGGCGCTGCCGCTGATGGTCGGCTGGGGCGAGGGCCACGAGCTGCGCCGGCCGCTCGGCCTGGCGATATTCGGCGGCCTGATCGTCAGCCAACTGCTCACCCTCTTCACGACGCCGGTCATCTACCTCGCGTTCGACAAGCTCGGGCGCCGCTTCGGCAGCAAGAGCGATGACGAGGCCGCCTCGAGCTCGTCTCGGGCGGTGGTTCCGGCCGAGCCGCACGATCTGGTGCCCGTTCCCGGCACCTTGAGGCAGGTCGAGCCGTGAACCTCTCGCAGCCCTTCGTGCGCCGGCCGATCGGCACCGTGCTGCTGACGGTCGGCGTCGCGCTCGCCGGCATCGGCGCCTTCTTCGTGCTGCCGGTCTCGCCGCTGCCGCAGGTCGACTTTCCGACGATCTCGGTGAGCGCCTCGCTGCCCGGCGCCAGCCCCGACACCATGGCGACGAGCGTCGCCACGCCGCTCGAGCGCCATCTCGGCACGATCTCGGGCGTCACCGAGATGACGTCGTCGAGCCAGGTCGGCCAGGCGCGCGTCACGCTCCAGTTCGAGCTCTCGAAGGACATCGACGGCGCGGCGCGCGAGGTGCAGGCGGCGATCAACGCGTCGCGTGTCGACCTGCCGGCGACGCTGCGCTCGAACCCGACCTACCGCAAGGCCAATCCGTCGGACGCGCCGGTGATCATCCTCGCCCTCACCTCCCGGACGCTGAGCCCCGGCCAGATCTACGACCAGGTCTCGAACATCGTCAGCCAGCGCCTGGCGCAGGTCGACGGCGTCGGCGACGTCGAGATCGGCGGCTCCACGCTGCCGGCGGTGCGCGTCGAGCTGCTGCCGTTCGCATTGAACAAGTACGGCATCAGCGGCGAGGACGTGCGCGCCGCGATCCAGGCGAGCAACGCCAACCGGCCCAAGGGACAGGTCGAGGGCGACGGCCGGCGCCTGCAGATCTACACCCAGACGCCGGCACGGCGCGCCGCCGACTACGCGCCGATGGTGGTCGCCTGGCGCAATGGCGCGGCGGTGCGCCTCGACGACGTCGCCAACGTGATCGACAGCGTCGAGAACACGCGCACGCTTGGCCTCTTCAACGGCAAGCCGGCCGTGATCGTGCTGATCACGCGCCAGCCGGGCGCCAACATCATCAAGACCGTCGACGGCGTGCGCGCGCTGCTGCCCGAGCTGCGCGCGCAGCTGCCGGCCGAGATCGAGCTCGACGTCGCCACCGACAGCACCAACTCGATCCGCGCCTCGCTGCACGAGATCGAGCTCACGCTGCTGATCTCGATCGCGCTGGTCATCGTCGTGGTGAGCGTCTTCCTGCGCAGCTGGCGCGCGACCCTGATCCCGGCCGCCGCGACCGTCGTCTCCCTGCTCGGCACCTTCGGCGTGATGGAGCTGCTCGGCTTCTCGCTCAACAACCTGAGCCTGATGGCGCTCACGGTCGCGACCGGCTTCGTCGTCGACGACGCGATCGTCGTGCTCGAGAACACGGCGCGCCACATCGAGGCCGGCATGGGCCGGACGAAGGCCGCGCTGCTCGGCGCGAAGGAGGTCGGCTTCACCGTGCTCTCGATCAGCGTCTCGCTGGTCGCGGTGTTCATCCCGCTCCTCTTCATGGAGGGCCAGGTCGGGCGGCTCTTTCGCGAGTTCGCGGTCACGCTCTCGGCGGCGGTGATGATCTCGCTCGTCGTCTCGCTGACGACCACGCCGATGATGTGCGCCTGGCTGCTCGAGCCCGGCGGCGCGACCGACGCGAGGCGACCGGGCCGGCTCGCGCGCTGGGCCGAAGCGGGCTTCGCGAAGATCCTCTCGTGGTACGAAGCGAGCCTCGACTGGGCCCTGGCCAGCCTCTGGCTCGTCCTCTTCATCCTCGTCGTCGTGATCGGCCTCAATGTCTATCTCTTCAGCGCCGCGCCCAAGGGCTTCTTCCCGCAGCAGGACGCCGGCCAGCTGCAGGGCGGCCTGCGCGCCGACCAGAGCATCTCGACGCAGGCGATGGGCGAGAAGCTGCGCCAGGTGGTCGGCATCGTCCACCGCGATCCGGCGGTCGCGACGGTGGTCGGCTTCACGGGCGGCAGCCGCGCCGGCGGCGGCTTCATGTTCGTCAACCTGAAGCCGGTCGGCGAGCGCAGCGAGAGCGGCCAGGCCGTGATCGCGCGCCTGCGCCCGCAGCTCGCGCAAGTGACCGGCCTGCAGATCTTCCTCAACCCGGTGCAGGCCGTGCGGGCCGGCGGCCGGCAGAGCAACTCGACCTACCAGTACACGCTCAAGAGCGACAGCCTGGCCGACCTGCGCAAGTGGGCGACGCGCCTGGCCGAAGAGATGAAGCAGCAGCCGGTCATGACCGACGTCGACACCGACCAGCAGGACAACGGCGTCGAGACGCTGGTCGATGTCGACCGCGACAGCGCCTCGCGCCTCGGCCTCACCGCCGCCGGCATCGATTCAGCGCTCTACAACGCCTTCGGGCAGCGCCAGGTGGCCACCATCTACGACGAGCTCAACCAGTACCACGTGATCATGGAATGGGCGCCGCGCTACGCCCAGGGCCCGAACGCCTTGGCCGACGTGTACGTGCCGGCGAAGGCGGCCGCGGGCGGCGTGACGGGTGCCGCGACCTCGACGCAGGGCGCAGCGACGGCTGCTACCGCCGCGCCAGCGCCGACCGCCGTCGCCGCCAACCCGGGCTCGCGCGACTCCTCGACCGGCAACGCGCTCAGCAATACGGCGACCTCGCTGGTGCCGCTCGGCGCCGTCGCGAAGTTCTACGATCGCTCGACGCCGACCTCGGTGAGCCACCAGGACGGCGAGCTCGCGACCACCATCTCGTTCAATCTCGCCGACGGCAGCACGCTAGACGACGTGAGCCGCGCGATCAACGACAGCGAGGCCGCGATCGGCATGCCGACCAACGTGCGCGGCTCCTTCCAGGGCACGGCACTCGCGGCCCAGCAGTCGCAAGGACAGCAGGCGATGCTCATCGTCGCGGCCATCGTCGTGATCTA
>JBBSBZ010000262.1:0-4911 GCA_038250795.1 Burkholderiales bacterium
ATGCCCGCCGACACCGAGTCCCTCGAAGCCGCGATCGCCGCCCTCGAGGCGCAGCGCGGCCTGCTCGGCGACGCCGTCGTCGAAGCGAGCGTGACCGCGCTGCGCGACCGGCTCGCGGCGCTCGTGCCCGCACCGGCCGCCGACCCGATGGCGACGCAGTCGCTTCGCCAGGTCAGCATCCTCTTCATGGATGTCGTCGGCTCGACGACGCTCGCGCAGCGGCTCGACCCCGAGGCCGTCAGTGCCGTGATGGACGACGCTCTGGCGCGTGGCACGGCCATCGTGCAAGCGCATGGCGGCAAGGTGCTGCAGTACGCCGGCGACAACATCCTCGCCGCCTTCGGCGCCGACGAATCGCGCGAAGACGACACCGAACGCGCCGTGCGCTCGGGCCTCGCGCTGCTCGCACTCGGCAAGGTCGTCGGCGCCGAGGTCGAGGCTTTGCACGCGCACGGCGGCTTCGACTTTCGCGTCGGCATCCATACCGGCGGCGTGCTGCTCGGCGGCGGCATCGACGCCGACGGCACGATCCGCGGCAGCGCCGTCAACATCGCCGCACGCATGGAGCAGACGGCGCCGGCCGGGGCGCTGCGCATCACGCACGACACCTACACGCAGGTGCGTGGCCTGTTCGAGGTCGAGGCGCAGGCGCCGCTCGCCGTCAAGGGCATCGCCGAGCCGGTGCAGAGCTACCTCGTGAAGAGCGCCAAGCCGCGCAGCTTTCGGATCCGCACGCGCGGCATCGAAGGCGTGGCGACCAAGATGATCGGCCGCGACGCCGAGCTCGAGGCGCTGCAGGAGGCGTTCTCGCGCCTCTTCGCCGAGCGCACGCTCGCCACCGTTACCGTCGTTGCAGAAGCCGGTATCGGCAAGAGCCGCCTTCTCTACGAGTTCGAGGCGTGGGCCGAGACCCGGCCGGAGAAGTACTGCCTGTTCCGCGGCCGCGCCCATCCGCAGACGCAGGGCCAGCCGTTCGGCCTGCTGCGCGACCTCCTCGCCTGGCGCCTGCAGATCGCGGACGACGACAGCGTCGAGATCGCCCGGCGGAAGATGGAGGAAGGCATCGTGCCCCTGTTCCTGGGCGACGACGGGCCCGACCTCGCCGAGGGCCACGCCCACCTGCTCGGCCACCTGATCGGCATCGAGTGGCGCGACAGCCGGCACATCCGCGGCATCCTCGACGACCCCAAGCAGATCCGAAACCGCGCCTTCCATGCCGCGGCGCAGATGTTTCGCCGCCTCTCGTCCGGCGTCGGCGCGCCGATCGTCGTCGAGCTCGAGGATCTGCACTGGGCCGACAACGAAAGCCTCGACTTCCTCACCTACCTCGGCGAGGTCGACCGCGACGTGCCGATGCTGCTCGTCGCCTTCAGCCGGCCGACGCTCTTCGAGCGGCGCGGCGACTGGCGAGGCATCGGCGCGCGCCACCAGCGCATCGACCTGCACCCGCTCGACCGCACCGGCAGCCGCCTGCTCGCCAACGAGCTCCTGAAGCGCCTGCCCGAGGTGCCGGCGGCGCTGCGCGAGCTGATCACAGGCGGCGCCGAAGGCAATCCGTTCTACATGGAAGAGCTGGTCAAGATGCTGATCGACCAGGGCGCGATCGACACCGGCGGCGGACAGGCCGAGCACTGGACGCTGCTGGCCGACAAGCTCATGGCGACGCAGGTGCCGGGCACGCTGACCGGCGTGCTGCAGGCTCGGCTCGACGGTCTGCCCGCGCCCGAGAGGGTGACGCTGCAGGAGGCGAGCGTGATCGGCCAGGTGTTCTGGGACCAGGCCCTCTTCGCGCTCGACGCGCGCGCGAAGGACGCGCTGCCTTCGCTCGTCGGCCGCGAGCTCGCCTTGCCGCGCGCCGACGCCGGACGGGGCTCGGACGGCGACGACCTGCTCGAGTACGCCTTTCGCCACCAGATCCTGCACCAGGTCACCTACGACACCTTGCTGCGGCGACGTCGGCGCGAGCTTCATGCCGAGGTCGCCGACTGGCTCGCCCGCCTTACCGGCCTGCGCGCGCGCGACTTCCTGGGCGCCACCGCAGAGCACTACGAGCGGGCCGGCGACAACGCCCGTGCCGCCGAGTTCCATGCCCGCGCGGCCGAGCACGCGCGCGAGCGCTTCGGCCACGACGCCGTGCTCGTCCACGTCGGCAAGGCGCTCGCCCTGCTCGACGCGCAGTCAGACCGAGAGCTGCGCTGGCGGCTGCTGCGCGTGCGCGAGCAGACGCTCGAGCTGCAGGCACGCCGCGCCGAGCAGGTCACCGACATCGAGGCGCTCGAGCAGCTCGCCGAGCACCTCGACGACGATCGGCGACGCGCTTACGCCGCCTGGCGACGCGGCCATCGGGCGATGCGCATGGCCGACTGGCCCGCGTGCGAGAGCGCTGCGCGCCGTCTCGTCGCCCTGGCGACGCAGGCCGGCGACCACGCCCTCCGGCTTCATGCGCTGCGCCTGCTCTCGATCTCCCGCGCCATGCAGGGCGACCTCGACGCAGGCCGCGCGTTCGCCGAGCAGGGGCTCGGTGAAGCGCGCGAGCGCGGCCTGCGCGCCAACGAGGCGTTCCTGCTCAACGCGCTCGCGATCGTCGCCAACCTCAACGGCGACGTCGTCGGCACACTCGACATGACGCGCCAGAACCTCTTGATCTACCGCGAGCTCGGCGATCGCCAGAACGAAGCGGTGTCGCTCTCGAACCTCGGAGCGGCCTGGCTCAATCTCGGCGACGTCGTGCAGGCCCAGCGCGACTCCGACGAGGCCCTGCGCATGCTGCGCGCCAATGGCGACCGCGTCGTCGAGGGCGTGACCCTGGGGCGGCTGTCGAACCTTGCGCTCTGGCGCGGGGACGACGCGCGGGCGCTGTCGCTGGCGAGAGCGCAGCTCGACAGCGCCGTCGCCACCGAGGCACGCGACCGTGAGACGCATGCCCTTCTCTGGCTCGGCGAAGTCGAGCTCGCGCTCGGCCGTCATGCCGAAGCGCGCCAGGCCTTCGACGCCGCGCGGTCGCGGGCGCTCGAGATCGGCAGCCCGTGGCATCACGACGCCGCCGCGGGCGTGGCGCGTGTCGCCCTCGCCCAGGGCGACACGGCGACGGCGCTGCGCGAGATCGAGGCTCTTCTGTCGCAGCTCGAAGGCATAGACACACTGGAAGGCATGAACGAGCCGCGCCTGATCGAGCTGACCTGCCATAGGGTGCTGGCGGTCGCGGGCGACGACACCCGCGCCACCGCCTGGATCGAACGCGCGCACTCGGCGGTGCACGCACAGGCCGCGACCATTGCCGACGATGGGCTGCGGCGCGGCTTCCTGGAGAACATTCCGCACCACCGCGATATCGTGGCGGCATGGACAGCGAACGAGCGTCGCCAGGCCGTGCAATCCTGAAATCGGCTGTCGCCCGCGCGGTATCCTTGTCGAAAGGCGCCCACGTCGCCGTCGCCGCACAGGGAGCAACGCAAATCATCAAGTCCGTCGCCTCCGCCGACACACCGCCGTGCGGTTCCGAAGACAGCGTGAAGGTGCTCGTCGTGGACGACGAGCCCGACGTGGCCGAGGTGCTCGCCGAGCTTCTCGAGCTCAACGGCTACGAGGTTCGGGTCGTGCACGACGGCCTGCTCGCCTGGTCGCTCGTCGAGGAGTGGTTGCCGCACTGCGTGCTGCTCGACGTCAACCTCCCGGGGATCGATGGCGGCGAGCTGTCGCGCCGGCTGCGCGAGCGCTACGGCGACGACCTGATTCTCGTCGCGATCACGGGCTGGGGCGAGACGGACAAGCGTGTGGCAGACGCCTTCGGTCGCGTCGACCACTACCTGCAAAAGCCGGTCGACCTGCAGATGCTCTCGAAGGTGCTTCCTCCCCTGCGATAGACGCGCTGGTTCACTTCGCGTGTCCCATCGTCAATGAGAGGGATGCGCGGCGCCGCCGATATTTGCACAGTCGCGCTTCATGCGCGTCACCCCGAAAACCTTGCTTCTCGCGATCCTCGCCGCGTTGCGCCGCCCGGCCATCGGGGCACGCGGCGAGCGCATCGCGCCGAGGTCGGCGTCGATGAAGCGGACATGGCTGCAGGATCGGGCAATCGGCGAGGCGCCGGCGCGGCGGGAAGCAACGCCCGTACGACGCGCGCATCCCGCCCGGCGCCGCGTCGACGGTGCCGAGTGGCCCGAGACCCAGCCTTGGTGTCATCCATAGCGGACAGGCGATCACGCGAGCACGCGTGATGTTTGTCACGCCGAGCCCGCCGCTCGTCGGGTTCGAGGGGCTCATCCCGCAGCCACGGGATTGGCCGCCACGTTGCACGCTTACTACAGTCGCGGCCTTCAAGCGTCACTTCACGCCATCACCGAGAGCCACCATGTCGACGATCCGTTCCACCTTGTTAGCCACCGCGCTGGCCCTCGCCGGCCTGTCGCAGGCCGATGCCGCCAGCGTTTCGTTCTCCGGGTTCGCCCACGGCTCGGAGACGGTCAACTTCTCGCTCACTGCACCCAACTCCGTGCTCTCGGGCAGCGGATCTGCCGGTGGCATCCTGACTTCGCTCAACGGCAGCCCGTCGTTCGAGACCTACTGCGTGGATCTCTACCAGCACATCAGCTTCGGCCAGACCTACACCGACTACACGCTGCCCAACACCACCCACACGTTCGCGAACAGCAACGCCTACGTCGACCTCGGCCGGCTCTACGCGACCGCCGGCCCGATCAACGACGCGGTCCACGAGGCCGCGTTCCAGATCGCCGTCTGGGAGATCGCCTACGAAACGAAGAACCTCTACAACCTGGGCGACGGGTCGGCGAAGTTCACGGGCGGCAGCGCGGATACGTCCGGGGCGCTGACGCTCGCATCGGGCTGGCTGTCGACGCTCACCAACGGCGCGCATCCGAGCATCGCCGTGCTCGAAAGCCGCGATCACCA
>JBBSBZ010000263.1:0-4902 GCA_038250795.1 Burkholderiales bacterium
GCACGAGAGCACGCTGTCGCCGATCTCGAGCCGGTCGATGTGCTTTTGCGACAGGGGCGGGTCCTGGAAGGTGCCGAGGCAGCCGGTGAGCAGGTTCGACTGCGGGTGGCTGTTCGCCTCTTCCTCGGTGATCTGGCCCTCGTCGACGAGGCGCTGGACGTAGGAATGGTCGATCGAACGTGTCACCATCTCGGCGGCACGAAAGTGGTAAATGCGCGAATCGCCGGCATGGACGAAGTCGCACTCGCGCGTCGGGCTGATCATGAACGCGGCGATCGTGCTGTGCGGTTCCTCTTCCGAAGTGATCGCCGTGAGCTTGATCATCAGGTGGGCCTCGAGCACGAGCTGCTTCAGCGCCTCGGTCGGGTCGTCGCGGGTCGGCGAGTAGCGTTCGAACAGCTGCTGAGCCGTCAGCAGGACCTGGTCGGCCGCCTTGCGCCCGCCGCTTTTGCCGCCCATGCCGTCGGCGAGCACCGCCATCACGCAGCCGGGAACCCGCGCGTGGGGAAGAATCTGAACCTGGTCTTGCTGATAGGCGCGATCGCCGCGGTGGATACCGGTCGTCGCGGACAGCCTGTAGCCCAGGCTCGAGGTGCTCATGGGCGAAAACTATAATCGCTTTGCACCAGCCAAAAGGGCCCAAAACCGCGAACTAGTCGCGAGTCCGACCCGTCGATGGACGACAACCTCCACTCCCTGCCGCGCCAATTGATCGAGCTGCGGATGGAGCACGCGGACCTCGACGACCTCATCGATCGCGCCGTACTCGACGCCGCCGGCGACGACCTCACGGTGCGACGGTTGAAGAAGCGTCGCCTCAGCCTGCGCGACCGGATCACGCGCCTCGAAGCCGAACTCGAACCGCGTCAGCCGGCATGACGTCGGCCGGCGCGGCGGTGCCCACGGCCGAGCAGACCCTTCGCGACGCGATCGAGCTCGCGTTCTCGTCGTCCGGTGCGCTCGCGGCGGTCGATCCGAACCACGCCGAGCGCGAGGTCCAGCTCGAGATGGCGCTCGCGGTCGCCGATGCCATCGAGGGCCGTTCGGCGCTCGTCGTCGAGGCCGGCACGGGCGTGGGCAAGACGTTCGCGTATCTCGTGCCAGCGCTCGTCAGCGGCGCTCGCACCTTGCTCAGCACTGCCACCAAGACGCTGCAGGACCAGCTTTTCGTGCGCGACCTGCCACGTCTGCGTTCGGCCCTCAACCTGCCGCTCACCGTCGCGCTCCTCAAGGGCCGTTCGAGCTACCTCTGCCTGCACCGGCTCGGCCAGGCGCGCCACGACGCGCATCTGCCCGACCGCCTGGCCGTGCGAGCGCTCGCGAAGATCGAGGCCTGGGCGCAGACCACCGCGAGCGGCGACCTCGCCGAGATGGAGGGGCTCGACGAGCGCAGCAGCGTCATCCCGCTCGTCACTTCGTCGCGCGAGAACTGCCTCGGCAGCGAGTGCCCGGAGTACCGCTCGTGCCACGTGATGAAGGCGCGCCGCGAGGCGATGCTCGCCGACCTGGTCGTCGTCAACCACCACCTGTTCTTCGCCGACATGGCGCTGCGCGACAGCGGCGTCGCAGAACTGCTGCCGAGCGTCGAGGTCGCGATATTCGACGAGGCGCACCAGCTCGCCGAGGCCGGCGTGCAGTTCCTCGGCACCACGCTCGGCTCGTCGCAGGTGATCGACTTCGCGCGCGACATGCTGGCGATCGGCCTGCAACAGGCGCGCGGCCTCGCGCGCTGGCAGGACCTCGCCGCGGCCTGCGACCACGCCGCGCGCGAGCTGCGCCTCGCGGTCCAGGGCAACCTGGGCGAAGTCCGCGGCAGCCTGAAGCTGCGCTGGAGCGAGCGCGCCGAAACGCTGCCCTTCGTCGCCGCGCTGGAGCGGATGGGCGAGGTCTGCGCCGAGGCTGCGCTCGCGCTCGACACGGTGAGCGAGATCGCGCCCGATTTCGTGCGTCTTGAGGAGCGTGCCAGGCGACTCGCGCAGCTGGCCGGCCAGTTCGGCGAGCGGCCGGCCGAGGGACGCATTCGCTGGATCGACGTGCTCGCCCACCAGGCTCGCCTGGTCGAGTCGCCGCTCGACATCCGCGACGCCCTGCGCGAGCAGATGGCGACGAGCGCCAAGGCCTGGATCTTCACCTCGGCGACTCTCGGCGACGACGATCGCCTGACATGGTTCACCGAGCCCGCCGGCCTCGACGACGCGCGCGTCGTCCGCCTCGGCAGCCCGTTCGATTACCGCAGCCACGCGCGAGTCTTCGTGCCGCGCGCCTTCCCGAAGCCGAGCGACCCGGGACATGCCGCGGCCGTGGCCGCGCTCGCGGCCCGCGGCGTTCGTGCCCTGGGCGGCCGGCCCTTCGGGCTGACGACCCCCCTGCGATCGCTCACCGCCGGCGGCGCGCCGCTGCGCGCCGACTTCGACGCCGCCGGCGACGCGATCGAGGTGCTTGTCCAGGGGCAGGGCTCCAAGCGCCAGCTGATGCAGCGCTTCCTCGACGCATCCAGCGCGGTGCTGATCGGCTCGCAGAGCTTCTGGGAAGGCGTCGACGTGCCGGGCGAGGCGCTGCAGTGCGTCGTCATCGACAAGCTGCCGTTCCCGCCGCCCAACGATCCTCTCGTCGAGGCGCGCGTGAAGCGGCTTGAAAGCGAGGGCCGCAACGCCTTCGCCGAATATTTCGTCGCGGAGGCGGCCGTGGCGCTCAAGCAGGGCGCCGGGCGTCTGATCCGCAGCGAGACCGATCGCGGCCTGCTCGTGGTCTGCGATCCGCGCATGGCGACGATGGGCTACGGCCGGCGGCTGTTCGCGGCATTGCCGCCGATGACCCGGCTCGAGAGCGAGGCCGACGCGCTCGCCTGGCTGAGCGAACTCGCCGCAGCGCCGTCCCTGCGCTAGCGAGCGACGGCGCGGCTCACCAAAGCTTCCACCAGGGCGACTGCTTCTTGCCGTAGCCGTCCAGGCCGGCGGTCGTGCTCGGGAAGTTGGTCTTCAGCACACGCTCCGCGTCGTCGCGCAGCTCGGTGAGCCCGAGGCGGTCGTAGCTCTGCACCATGATGGCCAGCGCCTCTTCGGTGGAGGGCGATCGCTGGAACTCCTGGACGGCCTGCTGTGCGCGGTTGGCGGCGGCGACGTAGGCACCGCGGCGCAGGTAGTAGCGGGCGACGTGGACCTCGTAGGCGGCGAGCGTGTTGACGATGTAGCTCATCCGCGTGCGCGCATCCTCCGCGTAGGTGGACTGCGGGAACTGCTCGACCAGCTGGCGGAACGACTGGTAGGCGTCGCGCGCGGCCTGCTGGTCGCGCTCCGACAGATCCTGGCTCGCGAGGTTGCCGAGCAGTCCGAGGTTGTCGTTGAAGTTCACCAGGCCCTGGAGGTAGAGCGCGTAGTCGAGCGCCGGGCTGGTCGGATTCAGCTTGATGAACCGCTCGAGGGTGGAAAGCGCCTGCGCCTTCTCGCCGCTCTTCCAGAGGTAGAAGGCCTTCTCGATCTGTGCCTGCTGCGCGAGGACCGAGCCGGCGGCGCGCCCCTCGAGGCGCTCGAGAAGCTTCACCGCCTTCTCGTAGTTGCCGGACGCAGCCTCGTCCTTGGCCTCGGCGTAAAGCTTTTCCGGCGTCCAGCGCGCCGTCTCGTCGCGGCCGAGGTTCTCGCAGCCGGAAAGGAGGAGAGCGCACATCGAGATCGCCGACACTGCGATCCGGACGCGCCAGGAAATGGAGACAGGGATCATGCGGCAGTCGGTGCGCGAGAGCGTGCGAGGCACACACCCGCTGAGCGGTCGGAGCTGAATTTTATATGGTCGATGAAAGTCCGCCGGACGAGGATGACGAGGTCGCCGGCGACGGGTCCCAGGCCGAGGTCGAGCGGCGCGACGGCACGGTCGCGGCGACCGAGCACGGCGAGCGGCTCGACAAGCTGGTCGTCAGGCTGGTTCCCGAGTTCTCGCGCAGCCATCTGCAGACGCTCGTCAAGGGCGGCTGGGTGCAGCTCGACGGCGTCGCCGCCACGAGTCCGTCGCAGCGCGTGCGGGTCGGCCAGCGCATCGAGGTGGCCCTCCATCCGACGGCCGAGAGCCTGGCCTACCGGGCCGAGCCGCTGCCGCTCGCCGTGGTGCACGAGGACGACGACATCCTCGTCATCGACAAGGCGGCCGGGATGGTCGTTCATCCCGCATCGGGCAACTGGTCGGGGACGGTGCTCAATGCCTTGCTCGCGCGCGACCCCGCGAGCGCCGCACTGCCGCGTGCGGGCATCGTCCACCGGCTCGACAAGGACACCTCCGGGCTGATGGTGATCGGGCGGACGCTCGCGGCCGTCACCGCGCTCGTGCGGGCGATCGCGGCCCGCGAGGTGCATCGACGCTATCTCGCGATCGCCCGTGGCAAGGTGCCGGCGGCCCGCTTCACGATCGAGGCGCCGGTCGGACGCGATCCCAGGCTGCGCACGCGGATGGCGGTCGTGGCCTCGGGCAAGGCGGCTCGCACCGACGTGGACCTGGTCGCGGCGGCAGAGGGCTTCGCCGCACTGCGCTGCACGCTGCACAGTGGTCGCACGCACCAGATCCGTGTTCATCTTTCGTCGCGTGGCCTGCCGCTGGTCGCCGACCGCCTGTACGGCGGCGCGCCGGCGCTCGGCATGGAACGCCAGGCCCTGCACGCCACGGTGCTGGAGCTCGAGCATCCCTCGACCCACCGGATGCTGTCGTTTCGCGCCGCCCCGCCGCACGACTTCGCCCATGCCTGGCGCCAGGTCGCCGAGGGCGATCCGGACTGACTGACGCCCCTCCGGCCGCGACTGGCTACAATCGCCCCATTCCCTTTCGATGCGAGCGATCCGGCCGGTGAACCCAGCCCGACGCTCGGCCAGACCATCGAGACGTGACCGCACCCGAGGGTGCCATTCAACCGCGGCAGGA
>JBBSBZ010000264.1:0-4864 GCA_038250795.1 Burkholderiales bacterium
GAGCTCGATGCCGTGAGAGCCCATGCCCTGGATCGTGCCGTTGCGAACCGTGATGTTGAAGTGGGCGCCTGGCGTCCTCGGGGCTTGCACTCCGACGCCGGTGCCTGTGCCTGAGCTGTTGCATCCCGTGGTGCAGTCCACCGGCCCCAGGATGGCGAAGCCGTTCAGGTCCAGGGTGACATGGTCGGCAACGATCTGGATCGCGGTCGTGTTGCCGTCGGCCACCGTCAGGTTGCTCGCCAGCCGGTAGCTCCCAGGCCGGCTGATCGTGATCGGGAAGCCGGGTGTGTCACCCGGCGTGACGTTGCCGGTGAGCCCTTTGTTCTGGTCGATCAAGGTCACGCCGTCGATGGCGAACGCGGGCAGCCCCGTCAGCAGCGCGGCAGCCACGCCCAGGGGCCGGAACACCCGACGGCGCAGCGGCAGCAGGAGCAGACCGGCGCCGAACAGCACGACGCTCGCCGGCTCGGGCACGGGAGCGGCGCCGGCTCCGGAAGTGAGCGTCTCGACGTTGCCGAGAATCTCGGCGTCGCTGCCGAACAGACGGAACTGGCGAAAGCCGAAGTCCGCCAGCGAGACCGACGTCGGCAGCGCGTCGCTTGCGAACGCCGTGCCGCTGTCATCCTCGAAGAGCAGCTCCAGAGTCGTCGAGCCGTTGCTGGCGAGGACGCTGTATTCGTCGCTGCCGGCGTTGACGACGCCGATGAAGAGCGGGCCTGCGGCGATGTACTCCGCGCCGTCCACGGTCGCCGCGAAGCCGAAGGGGGCTCCCTCGCTGAAGTAGCCGCCGGTGGCCGCACCGGCAATCGCATCAAGCGCGGCGGAATCGAAGGTGAAGCTTCCGCTGATCGGCGCGCCGAAGCGGCTGACGCCGAACGGGTCGTCGGTCACGGTGCCGCTGAATTGGAAGGTGATCGGTGCTGCGTGGGCGACGCCGATGCACAACACGCTGGAGATCAGCGCCCGACGGAGAGTTCGAAGCGATGGATAGGTCAAGGGGTTTGCTCCAGTTGGCAGGAAAAAGAGTGCGACGAATCGTCGCCATGTCGACGACCGCAGGCTGTTTCGATCGGGGCGCTACAGCGCCGGCGCGGAGTACATCGCGAAGGTCTGTGAAACGATCTTTCCCGCGCGGACGATGAAGGTATCGGTGCCGAGCGGCAGTTCGGGCCCCACGCTCCAGGCGATGAAGGCCACGTCGCCCTCGACGCGCAAGCTGCGCAGCGCAAAGCGGTTGATCGCTTGCGGCGGAAGCGCGGCCATGAACTGCTCGAAGAAGACCTGGATCTCGCGCTTGCCGCGGTAGATCCTTTCCTCGCTGAGGAAGCAAGCCTCCGCGTCGTAGTCATCGAGGATCGCGCCGATGCCTTTTTGGTCCAGGAAGGCTTGCAAGTGGCCGCGCACGACGGTTTCGGTGGCCGTTGATTGAGTCGTCATGTCAGATCAGCTCCGGTGAGGTTATGGAACATCGCGCCTGCGCCGTTGCGGCCGAGAGGCGGTGAAGCGCATGGTCTCCAAACCTGAATCGCCCCGATCTACCGCACGTCGTCGTTGCTTGATCGCAGGTCCTCTTCCACCGGTTCAAGGCATGAACGGCACGTCGGCAGTCGTCACAATCGCTCCCGCATATCCCATGAGCAAGGACATCCTCTCCGACGTGCTGCGCAGCGTACGAATGCGAGGAGCGCTGTACTTCCATGTCAGCGGCGCGCACGACTGGGCCGCGGAAGCGCCTTCCTGTCGCGAGATCGCCGCCGCCGTCATGCCGGGCTCGGAGCACGTGATGGAATTCCACGTGGTGCTCTCCGGCAGCTGCTGGGGCGCCGTGGTCGACGGCCCTGCGGTTCGCCTGAACGCGGGAGACTTCATCCTCTTCCCGCGCGGCGACCCGCATGTCGTTTCGAGTGCGCCCGGAATGCGAGCGTCGCCGAATGCCGCGGGCTACTTCGAACGCATGCCGCAGCGCCTGCCGTTTGCACTGCACCTCGGCGCACATGAAGCCTCGTCGGGCCTGGTGCCAGAAGGGCCGGGCGTCACCACGCTGGTCTGCGGCTTTCTAGGGTGCGATCTGCGACCGTTCAATCCCTTGATCGCCTCGTTGCCGCGGCTCCTGCACGTGCCGAACCAATCAGACCAGGACTGGGTCGTGCGATGTGCACGGCAAGCCGCGGTGGAGGCGGCCGAACCGCGGCCCGGCAGCAATGCGATGCTCGAACGCCTGAGCGAAATGACGTTCATCGAGGCCGTGCGCCGATACCTGGGGTCGCTGCCCGAGGGGAGCCGGGGCTGGCTTGCCGGACTGCAGGATCGATTCGTGGGCCGGGCGATCGCGCTCATGCACGATGCTCCGGCCGAGCCGTGGACCGTTGAGGAATTGAGCGGGCGCATCGGATTGTCTCGTTCTGCGCTGCACGAGCGTTTCTCCGAAATGGTCGGGCAGGCGCCCATGCAGTACCTTGCCAGCTGGCGCATGCAGGTTGGAGCCGCGCTTCTTCGGGACACCGCAGCGACCGTCGCGTCGGTCGCGCTGGACGTCGGCTACCAATCCGAAGCCGCGTTCGCGCGCGCGTTCAAGCGATTGGTCGGCAAGCCACCGGCGCTGTGGCGCCGGCAGGCGCGAGCTTGACCGCCTTCTGCCGGCCTCGGAAGAGAGCCGAAGTTCGCCGTTGAAAGCTCTTTTCCGGGACTGCTAGTTCTCCCGTGTGCGCTGAAGCTGCCACCGGGCCGAGCCGCCGCTGAGTTCGCCGCCGGCGGCGTCTCCGCGACCTTCGCCGGTGCCGACGACATCGAAGAGCACGGAGGTCCCAGGCGCACCGCGCAAGACTTCCGACAGCGTGTCAGGCGACAAAGGCGGACGTGCGAGCAAGCGGCGGCGACGCGACGTCGGGTCCGCCGTGGCTTGATTTCGAACAATGACCTGACCGTCGCGACCAGCGCGGGGCCACCTTCAATGCCTTCATCGCGGAGCATCACATGAGTTCATTGACCTTCCTCACGCTGGACAAGGAAGTCCGGCAGGTTCGCCAGCCCGACGTCGACGCCTTCGCAGCGCGGATCAGCGGCGGTGCGTTGAGCCCGGGGCACGAGTCGTATGAAGCCGCGCGCAAGGTGTGGAACGGCACGATCGATCGCCGTCCCGCGCTGATCGCCGGTTGCCTCACGGATGCCGACGTGCAAGCCTCGGTGCGTTTCGCCGCCGAGCACCGGATGCTCCTCAGCGTTCGTGCCGGTGGCCATCACATCGCCGGCAATGCCGTCGCCGAGAGCGGCCTGATGATCGAGCTGTCGGGCATGAAGGCCATCGCCGTCGACCCCGCGAAACGCACGGCGCGTGTCGCCGCCGGCGCTCTGCTCGCCGACTTCGACCGCGAGGCGCAGGTGTACGGCCTCGCCACGCCGCTGGGCATCAACTCCACCACCGGGGTTGCCGGCCTGACGCTTGGCGGCGGCTTCGGCTGGCTGACCCGCGCGCACGGGATGACGGTCGACAACCTGCTGGGCGCGCGCGTCGTCACGGCCGACGGCGAAGTGCGCACTGTCTCGGCCTCGTCCGAACCCGACCTGTTCTGGGCACTGCGTGGCGGGGGTGGCAATTTCGGCGTCGTCACCGAGTTCGAGTTCAGGCTTCATCCCGTCGGTCCCGAGGTGCATGCGGGGCTGGTCGTCTATCCGTGGGTCCAAGGGCGTGAGGTGCTGCGCGCGTGGCGCGACTTCGCAAACGACGCGCCCGAGGCGCTGAGCGTTTGGGCCGTGCTGCGCAAGGCGCCGCCGCTGCCGTTCATTCCCGCATCCGCGCACGGCACGGAGGTGGTCATCTTTCCACTGGTCTACAGCGGCAACCAGGAAGAGGGTCGGCGCGCCGCAGCCCCGGTGCTCGAGTTCGGCAGGCCGCTCGCGTCGGCCGTCGGTCCGACCCCGTATGCAGCCTTCCAGGCCGCATTCGATCCGCTGTTGACGCCGGGGGGCCGCAACTATTGGAAGTCGAACAACTTCAGCCGTCTCGGCGACGCAGCGCTCGACGTCATCATCGACGCCGCGGCACAGCTGCCCGGGCCCGAGTGCGAGATCTTCATCGCCCAGCTGGGCGGCGCGATGTCGCGCGTCGAGCCGACGGCGACGCCGTTCGCCGGGCGCGATGCCCTCTACGTCATGAACGTGCACGGGCGCTGGGCGGACCCGCGCGATGACGCGCGCGTGCGCACGTGGGCCCGCAAGGTGTTCGAGGACGCGGCGCCGCACGCGACCGGAAGCGGCTACGTCAACTTCCTGACAGAGGACGAAGGCGAACGCGTCGCGGCAGCGTACGGCGTCAACTACGCGCGCCTGCAGATGCTCAAGCGCCGCTACGACCCGTCGAACATCTTTCGAATGAATCTCAACATCGAGCCGGAGAGGATCGGGCAGTTGCTCGGCGCACCATGAGTGCGCTCGATGAATGGGACTGCCCGTCGCAAGTCCCGACGTCGGCTGCGCCCGTCACGTACGTGGGGCGCCTCGTTGTGACCGTCGCGATCGCCGGCGCGGCGCTGGCCTCCGCGCTGACGACAATCGCGACGGCCGCCCCGCAAGCGTTGGCAGGACGATCCGGCAGCGATGGCGCACGTGACGCATGCGTCGATGCGACGAGTCGAAGCGGGCGAACGTTCAAAAGGGAAGGGGAGTGAACCCAGCCGCTCTCCTCCCGGCGTCGCGCGAGATGCCAGCGATCTTCCGGCTGCCGCCACTAGCGACGCAGTTGCAGCGCGCGCTCTTCGCCGCTACCGTCCGCCTGCCCGCAGCATCGCGGGCGCCACGGGAGCCGAAGCGTGTCAGCGATCCCCTTTGACAATCTCGGCTCCGCGTCGAGACCCGCCGTCCGCTCATC
>JBBSBZ010000265.1:0-4849 GCA_038250795.1 Burkholderiales bacterium
CCGAGCCGAACGGCCAGCGCGCTGCCGATGTGACCGGCTCCGATGATTCCAATGTTCATGGTGCGTATTTACCAAGGTTACACGGCGACGAATTGTCGCGATAGGTAGCAGAGCAGCTACGGCAGCGACTACGAAGTGTCATGTATCGCCATCCAAAGTATCCTGCGAGCTACAGCGTGCCGCCTGTTGGGGAACAGAGCCCCTGCATCAGTCAGCGGTAAGCCTCGGTCTCCTTGCGACCCGCTGGAGGAAGTGCTGCGTGCTTTCACCGGTACCCGGAAGTTGCCGGTCGCGATCGGCGGCTCCTGGCCGAACCCCGACGCCAAGTCGCGACGCCACCGGCAGATCCTCCCCCTGGCTCGACCGCTCAGCGCGGTTCCAGCGCTTGAAGGAGTTCTGCGGCCGGAGCGCCTTCGCTCCAGGTCGGCACCGACTCCGTCAACTTCAGCCAGGGCTGTTTGCGCGCCACCCAGATGTGGGCGACGACGTCCAGTTCATCGCTACGGTCCAGCGTACCTGCGCGCACCACGACCATGCCGGGCCGAGCACTGTTCGAGTTGTAGACGCGGGTGTGGCAGACGGCGCACATCCGCTGCGTCGAGATCGCGCCGCTCGGGTTCGTCAGCACATAGACGGCCACTGGGCCCGTGGCGCTCAGTGACGCCTCTGGCAGGAACGTCTGCTGGCTGAACGCACTGCCGCTCCATGTCTGGCAGTCCCGGCAATGACAGGCATACGTCCGCGGCAGCTCGTTCAGCGCCAGCGAATAGCGCACCGCGCCACAACGGCAGCCGCCCTGGATCTCCGACATGCTGGTCTCCTGTTTCCGCAACGCCGCGCTCGCGTTCGCGCCCGCCATTCGCGTTCCGAATGGGTAGGCTACCCGTCCTTGAGTTGCGGGCTCGAGGCAGCGACATGCCGGGAAGCCGGCGGTGGGCACTGACAGGAGGTGCGGTGGGCTGTCACCGACGAGCGAGACCCGTTGTCCCGACGACGCCCTGCCATCCGGCAATGGACGGTGCCTCGTGGCAGACGGGCGACCAGATCGTGCGCATCTTGAAGTCGAGCGGATTGATGCAGGGCGGGACGTTGACGCTGCCCGACGGCGGCACCCTCGAAACCCGCTACGAGTCGTCTTCGAGCGCGGTCGCCGGTCGCGCGTCGTGAACTAACTCACGGAATCGCGCCTCGGCTGATCGTCGGCCATGGGTGGGCGCATCGGGCAGGCTCCGTCCGCAGGCAACGCCATCACAATTTCGGCTTCCTCTTTGGGGCCAGCTTCGATGCATCAGCCCGAAAAGCCTTCCACTCCACCCGAGCCCACCTGGCAGGATGAAGGGCTCGAGTTCGAGCTCACCGACATCGAGGATGCCCGGCGAACTCTCGACGCCGAATCGGAATCGCAGTTCGACGTCTTCACCGTCGCGCGACCGGAGCACTGGAAGCGGCTGAGGCGCGCAAGCCTGCCGACCGATCGCGCCCTCACGGGTCACGCGATCGACTGGCTGATGGCGCTGCCTTCCGCGCTGCGCCCGCAGAACCTGAGCCGCCAGTTTCCGCGGATCGTCAACGGGCTGGCCGAGGTCTGGCAGGAGCCTGAAGAGTGCCAGGCCGCTTTCGACCGGCTGCTGCGCGACGGGCGCAGGGGACGCAAGGGGTTTCCGGCCGCGGTGCACGACGAGCTCGAGGCGCTGCGCAACTGGACGCAGGTGTTCTAGCGCCACGGTTGGCTGCCGGGGCGCGCCGCCTGGTGCATGCCCGTCGCCTCGCCGCTCGCGCAGAATCGGCGCCCATGAACAAGCCTCTCACCCGTGCCGAGGTCGCCCCCGAGACGACCTGGGACCTCGACGATCTGTTCGCGACGCGAGGGGCGTGGCTCGCGGAGCTTGCTGCGGTCGAGCGATCCGCAGCAGACGTCGTGCAGTACCAGGGCCGGATCGCGGACGGCCCGGCCGTGCTGCTCGCCTGCCTGGATGCGCGCGACGAGTTGCTGGCCGGGCTCGAGCGGGTCGAGGCCTTCGCCGGCCTGCGCGAGGCCGAAGACGGCGGCAACGCGGGCCACCAGGCCGACCAGTCGACCGCAGCGGCACTCGGCGCGCGCGTGCGCGCGTCCCTGACGTTCGTCGACACCGAGATCCTGGACTTGCCGGAGGGCCGGCTCGCCGCCTGGCTGCGCGAGGCGCCGGCGCTCGGCATCTATCGACCGACCCTCGACAAGCTGGCGGCGCTGAAGCCGCACCGGCTTTCGGCCGAGACCGAGCGCGTGCTGGCGAGCCTCGGCGAAGTGCTCGACGCGCCGTACACGGTCTACGGCCGCGCCAAGACCGGCGACATGACCTTCGCGTCGTTCAACGACGCAGAGGGCACCTCGCACCCGAACTCGTTCAACCTCTATCAGTCGACCTACGAGACCGCGGCCGACACCAGCGTGCGCCGTGCGGCCTGGGCCTCGTTCAACGCCGGTCTGGCGCCCTACCAGCACACCATGGGCGGCACCTTCGGCATCGAGGTCGCCAAGAACATCGTGCTCGCCAAGGCGCGCGGCTTCGAGAGCGCGGAGCGCTACCTGCTGCACGAGCACGAGGTGTCGTTCGAGCTCTACACCCACATGCTCGACATCATCCAGGCCGAGCTCGCGCCGCACATGCGGCGCTACATGCGCCTGCGCCGGCGCGTGCTCGGACTCGACAAGCTGCTGTACTGCGACATCAAGGCGCCGCTCGACGCCGGCTACGCGCCGGCGACGACCTTCGACGACACCGCCGCGCTGCTCGAGGCCGCGCTCGCGCCGCTCGGGGCCGCGTACGTGGCGCTGGTGCGAAGCGCGTTCGAGCGCCGCTGGATCGACCGCGCCGACAACGTCGGCAAGTCGTCGGGCGCCTTCTGCGCCACGCCCTACGGCGTGCACTCGTTCATCCTGATGACGTGGACCGACTCGATGCGCGACGCGTTCACCCTCGCCCACGAGCTCGGCCACGCGGGCCACTTCATGCTGTCGGGGCAGCACCAGCGCCGCGCCAACACCGACCCGGCGATGCCCTTCGTCGAGGCGCCGTCGATCATGAACGAGGTGCTCCTGTCGCGCCACATCCTGGCCGGCTGCACCGACCCGCGCATGCGCCGCTGGGTGCTGACGCAGGTGCTCGGCACCTACCACCACAACTTCGTCACCCACCTGCTCGAGGCCGAGCTGCAGCGCCGGGTCTACCGGCTCGCCGAAGGCGGGCAACCGGTCACGGCGGCGCTTCTCAACGAGACGAAGCGAGCCATCCTGCAGGGCTTCTGGGGCGACACGGTCGAGATCGACGACGGCGCGGCGATGACCTGGATGCGGCAGCCGCATTACTACCTGGGCCTGTACCCGTACACGTACTCGGTCGGCCTGGTCGCGGCCACGGCACTGGCCGAGAAGTCGAGCCGCGAGGGAGACGCGGTGTTGTCGAAATGGCTCGACGTGCTGCGCGCCGGCGGCACGCTGCCGCCTCTCGATCTGATGCGCCAGGTCGGCATCGACCTGTCGTCGCCACAGCCGATCCGCGATGCGGTGGCTTATGTGGGGCGGATGATCGAGGAGCTGGAAGGCAGCTTCTGATTGCGCAGCCCCGGGCAGCCCTCGAGCGTTTGCTTCCAGGCCGGCCGGGCGAAGCCTGGCACGGGTCGAGGTGGGCTGACCGCCAGCGCTTCACCTGCCGCCGGCCAGCAACCTGGCGAAGTCGGCGTCGAGCGCGGCGAGCGACGCGGCGATCCGCTCGCGCCTGGCCTTGATCCATTGACGCTGCTGCGCCAGCTGCTGCTGCGATGCCTTCAGCATGCGCTCCATCTCGGTGGGCTGCGGCCCACCCACGGTGGCGCGGTTCCTGACGATGGCGACCGGATCGAGCGTCGAGCGGAACTCGGCCTCGCTCATCGGCAGCTCGCCCGAATGGCCAGTGCCGTTCACGGCGGCGGCGTAGATCCGCTTCGCATCGTCGTACGGGAACGCGAGCGGCTTGATGTCCCTGGCCTTGGCGAACTCGACCACCTCCGACGCGAAGTGATGGCCAACCCGAAACGGCAGCTTGTACTTGCGCATGAGCACGTCGGCGAGCTCCTGCGACGCCGTCCAGTCGCTGTTGAGCTCCTCGAGCGCGCGGTCGGGGCTGATCACCAGCGCGCCGATGATCCGCTCCCAGCGCTTGAGCAGCGCGGTGGCGCCGTTGACCATCGCGCTGTTCGCCTTGACGTCCTTCGGGTCGGGCATGCCGGGCGTGATGTTGTGCGCCTTGAGGACGACGCCCATCGCCTCGGCGATGACGGTCGAGGCATCGCGTCGCGTGTCGTTCAGGAGGCCGGGGTTGCGCTTTTGCGGCATCGCGCTCGACACGTAGGTGTTGGCGCCGCCCTCCTCGAGCAGGATCCAGGGTCGCGCCTGCGCGTACTGCGTCATCAGGTCCTCGATGAAGTTGCCGGTGTGCAGGGCGATGCTGGTGACGATGGCGCCGGCCTCGACGGGCTCGTCCATCGACGAGATCTGGGCCACGTCGTAGGCGTTGTCGACGATCGCGGCAAAGCCCAGGTAGCTCGCCATCCGGGTGCGGTCGAGCGGCCAGCTGGTGCCGTTCAGGACCGTCGTGCCCATCGCCGAGCGGTCGATCCGGCCATACGCTTCGCGGATGCGCTGCGCGTCGCGCTCCAGGCCCGCCGCGTGGCCGAGCAAGTAGTGGCCGTAGCTGTTCGGCTGCGCGGCGACGCCGTTCGTGTAGTTCGGGACGATCGTGGCGACGTGCTTCCCGGCGAGCTTGACCAGCGCCTCGGAGGTCTTGTTCAGCTGCTCGGCGAGGTTCAGCATGTCGTCGCGCAGGATCGCGGC
>JBBSBZ010000266.1:0-4847 GCA_038250795.1 Burkholderiales bacterium
GGTGATGGGGCTGAGAGCGACGGCGAGGTCGATGACACGAGGATGCCGAACCGACACGACTTGCGCGATCGGCCCGAACCAGAACGGCAGCGTGGAGACGATGACGAAGGCAAGGGCCACCGCGCGTCCGGCCAGCTCGCGCGCGCCGTCGGCGTCACCCCAGCCTTGGCGCCACCTGTGCTCGACGAACGCGATCGCGGCATGCACGACGATCAGGATCGCCAGCAGCATCGCGCAAAGCAGGAAGACGGGAAGCGCAGGTTGGGCGAAGCCGGCGATCGCGACGATGACCGCCGCGGCCAGCGTCGTCGCGGCGAGCGACCAGCCGACGACGCGCGTGGCGGTGCCTTCGGACCTCGCCCCTGTGCCGGGCCACAAGAGCGGCGCGAGCGTGGCCATGACTGCTGCGACTTCCAGACGCAGCAGCGAAGGCTGCCCCTGCGCGGACATCGCGCCGAGCGCCGCGAGCATCGACAAGGCCGCGACGAGCAGCATTCCCGAGCGCGCCGCGATCACTTGGCGACGGGAGCGGCGTCGACGATCAGCTCGATCGCGGAGCCGACGGGCGGCAGGAGCGCACTGCCTCGGACCGAGCCGTACGCGCCGACGCCGATGCCGACCACCGACTCGATGATGCAGTTGGAGTCGTGCACGAAGCCGATCAAGGTCCCTGTCTTGTCGGCCGGGAACTGCCCGTTGCTGTCGAATGCCGGCGAGCCGATGTACACCCAGCCGACGTCTGCGGGCTTGACGCCGGCTTCCGGGTTGAGCACCGCCTCCGCGGCCGAGATCTGGCGCCGCTTGCCGCTCTCGGTCCAGGCGATGGAGATCGCGACCTTCGGGCCCGGCAAGGGCTCCTGGACTCCTCGCTCGACCTGACCCAGCTTGGGGTCGCGCTCGAGACCGACCAGGATGCAGGCCAGGTTGAACTCACTGCCTCCCGTGTCCAGCTCGAAAAGTGTTTCGTAGGCCTTCATTCCCCCGGGTGACGTGGCGAGATACTCGAGCGGCTTGCCGAGCAGGTGGACACGACCCGACACGGAGAACCTGCGAGCGCGCTTGTCGACGACGATCGTGCCGATCTGATAGCGATCGCCACCGAGCGACTTCAGGACCGGTGCCTGCGACTGCGACCGCGACTGCGGTTGCGATTGCGCCGACGCGATCGGGACGCCGCCTGACGCCAGCCACCCCAACGCGGCCAGCACGCTCCGGCGGCCGTTTATGGCTTCACTCCGAAGACGACGCGATGCGGCATCGGCGGTGGCAACGGCACCATGCGCAGCTCGCGCAGGCCGCAGTCGGCCATCCAGCTCTGCACGTCGGCGTCGCTGTGCACGCCGCCGTCGGGAGCGGTGAGCATCATGTTGAGGCCGAACATGGCGGCGAAGGTGGGCTGGCTGCCGCCGCGGTCGGTGAAGACGTCGCTGACCACCAGCAAGCCGCCCGGTTCGAGACAGGCCGCGCCACGCTCGATCAACGAGCGACACGCCTGCTCGGTCTCGCGATGGAACATGCCCGACATCAGCACCACGTCCTTGCCCGAGCCGAAGTCGGCATGGTGATAATCGCCGTCGCGCAAGCTCACCCGATCGCTCGCGCCGGCGGCGGCAACGAGCTCGCGCGCCACCGCGGCGACGCCGGGCAGCTCGAGCACCTCGGAGCGCAGTCCAGGGAAGCGCTCCGTCAGGAGCACGGAGTACGTGCCCGGCCCGCCGCCGACGTCGAGCATCGAGCGCCGGCCCGCGAGGTCGAGGATTCCGACGAGGGCGCGCGCGACGCCGAGCGCGCGCTCGTGCATCGCCTTGACGAAGGTGCGCGTGCGGTCGGCGTCGTCGCCCAGGTAGGACTCGGCGGGAAGCGCGGGCTTGCCGGAGCGCAGGGCGCCTTCGAGGTTGCCCCAGGTGGCGTAGAGCTGATCGCTGTAGCGGATGGCGTTGCCCATGAATGCCGGGCTGCGCTTGACCAGGAAGGTCGCGGCCACCGGTGCGTTTGCGAATCGCCCGCCCTCCTCGGCCAGAAAGCCCAGGCCCACGAGCGCTCGCAGGAAAAGTGCCGTGCTGCGCGGATCGAGCTGCAAGCTGGCGGCGAGCTCGCCGGGTGTCCTGGCGCCGTCCGCGAGGACGTCGAACAGGCCGAGGCGGTTCGCCGTGAGGAGCGCCTGGCTTTCCCAGTAGGCGGTGCTGAGGCGGACGATCGACGACGGATCGGGACGCTGGGATCCGGCAGGGGGCATGGCGCTCATGCCGCCAGGGCCATCTCGTGGCGGTCCATGTCGCACTCGAGCTGCATGTAGGCGCAGCGATGGCACATGAAACCTTCGGAGACCGTCAGGCCGTGGCGCCGGCGGATGTCGTGATAGCCCGAGTTCAGCGTCTCGAAGTAGTTGCGGATGCGCGCGTGGAAATCGGACCGCGTGCGTCCGCCGACCGGCCAGACCAGCGAATAGATGGGAATGATGCCGCGGCTGCAGAGGTCTTCGGCGCCTTCGAGGGCGATGCGTGCCGCTTCCTCCCACTCGAGCCCGTGCTCGGGCTCGAGCTCGATGCCGGCGACCATGGCCGAGTAGACATTGCCACGACCCCAGAGTCGCACCGCCGTTTCGAGCGCTTCGATCCAGCGCGCGTAGCCGACGTAGCGGTTCTTGCCCGGGCACACCTTCGCGAACAGGGGCTCGGACCACATCTCGAGATTGAAGCAGACGTGCTGCACGAGCTGCTCGGCATGGAACTGCTCGATGATGTCGTCGGGCAGCGCGCCTGATCCGAGCGAAACCGGAATGCCGCGCTTGTTGGCAGTCTTGACGAAGCGGGCGAGCTGCAGGAAACGTTCGCCCTCCTTGCGCGCATCGGTCAGCGACCCGCCGACGAGATAGATGTGCCGGATTTCGGTCTGGTCGATGACCGCCTGCAGCGCTTCGCTCATGCGGTCGAGCGTGGGCGGCGGGATCTCGATGCGGCCCGTCTTCTGGCCGAGGTGCACGGTGCGCTCGTCCGGCGCTCCGTAGGCGCAGAAGGTGCAGCGCATCGACACGCCGTCCTGCTTGTGCAGGAAGTATTCGCACCCGGGCGCAACGTTGATCACCAGCATGTCGCCGTGCGTCGTGACGCCGGCCTGCGCGAAGGGCAGCCCGTCGGTGGTCTTCTGGGTGAGCCAGGGGCGAAGCGGCTCGAACTCGATCGTCACCTCCCGCCCGTCACGATCGTCGATCAGGAGATAGCCGTCGTCGGGGGATCCTTCGACGTGCCACGGCGAGTCGCCGTTGCCCATGATGCGCATCTCGGTGCCGTCGGCGGTGTTGATCAGGTAGGGGATCGTGGCAATGCCGCGACCGGTCGGATCGGGCTCCCCCTCCTTGAAGCGGTAGGGGTAGAAGTTCGGCATCGAATGCGCCGCTGCGGCCCCGAGGGCAGGCGTGTAGCGGATGCCCTCGCACATCACCTGAACCTTGAGCGCCGGCGAGCCGGTGAGCGTGATCATGTCGGCCGTTCCCTTGCTGCGTGAGCCGTCGGTCGGGGCGTGCTCGCCTCGCTGACCGCCCCTGTTCCCTGGTCTTGCGGATGATGCCACGCACCGAAGCATGAACTGCACTCACTCGTACCGCTCATGCGCGGGATCGCGTGCAAACGGGACGGATTGAGATGGGAACGATCGAGGCGCATGATCACCGATGGCTCATAGGAGTTGTTCCATGCTTTTCCTGCTGACCAATCGAACGCGCCCGGGCTTGAGCCCGGCGCAGTTCGGCGAGCTTGCCGCGCTGGCCAAGTCGTTCTACGCGTCGATTCCGGCGAACGTGAGCATTCACGGCGAATGGGCTGCGGTAGATCGCTCCGTGAACTACTCGCTTCTGGAGGCCCCCGACATCGACGTCGTGCGCGCCGTGCAATCTCCCTTCTCGCCCTTCACGGAGACCACGATCGTTCCGGTAACCGCGATCGAGGGCTGGACCGCCACCTGATCCAATCAGCGGCGCAGCGCCGCGCCGACCAGAGCGATACCAACGAAAAAAGGGCCGGCGACTGCCGGCCCTTTCGAGGTCGCTGGAGAACGTCAGGCTGTCGCGAGGCGAGCCTTGGCGCGACGCTTCGCACGGCGACCGTAGGCACCTGCGACCAGCAGGCCGAGGGCCATCAGGCTGTAGGTCTCGGGCTCCGGCACGGGGTTCATGACTTCACCGCAGACGCCGGCGCCGATGCCGACGCAGGCGCCGGTGTAGGTCGCGTCCAGGATATTGCCGTTGTCGTTACCAAGCACGTAGGTGAAGTCACGCACGATGGCGAAGGACAGGTTGGTGACCGCATCCACGTTCGCCGCCATGAAGGTGAGCGAGAACAGATCGAAACCATCGAGCCCCAACTGCGCCGTCGCCAAGTCGCCGGGTTCAGCTGTCAAGAAGCTGTCGACCTGATCGACGGCTAGACCTGCCACCGAACTGTCGAACACCTCGAGCGGTCCACCTCCCAGAGGGACATCGGCAAGGAACGACTGACTCACGAACGTGAGCTTGGTCGAGTCGTAGCTGACTCGGATGTCGTATGCGGACAACTGGTCCATCGCGGCCAAGAGACCATCGATGCGCACTTTCACGGTGATGGTGCCACCTTGGGCCACCGCCTGTTGCGCGGGCGTCATCGAGACCGCCACCGGCACGGCCCACACCGCCATCGGGATCAACAGCGCAGTCGCCGCCGCTGCAAGGAATTTGAACTTCATGTTGTGACTCCTAAGTCGAACGAAATAAACGTGTGGATCACAGTGCGCATCTGTTGTTCGTGCATTGCAACGTGCATTGACGAACGTCGACGATGTTGATCACGCCGTCAGCGTTGTAGTCACGCAAATCA
>JBBSBZ010000267.1:0-4789 GCA_038250795.1 Burkholderiales bacterium
CATTTCTACCCCGAGATCATCGATCCCGACACCGGCGAGGTGCTGCCCGACGGCGAGGAGGGCGAGCTCGTCTTCACGACGCTCACCAAGGAAGCCCTGCCGGTGGTGCGCTATCGCACGCGCGACCTCACGCGCCTGCTGCCGCCGACGGCGCGCGCGATGCGCCGCATGGGCAAGATCGTCGGCCGCAGCGACGACATGCTGATCATCCGCGGCGTCAATCTCTTCCCCACCCAGATCGAGGAGATCGTCCTCGGCCACGGCCAGCTCTCGGGCCAGTACCAGCTTGTCGTCACCCGCGAGGGCAACCTCGACGCGGTCGAGGTGCGCTGCGAGATGCTGCCGGCGCACGCGGCCGCCGATCGGGGCGCGGTCGGCGAGTGGCTGCGCCATCGCATCAAGACCATGATCGGGATCAATACCAAGGTCGATGTCGGGATGCCGGATTCGCTCGAGCGCACGCTGGTCGGCAAGGCGAGGCGGGTCGTGGATCGGCGTCGCAAATAGCTCTGAAGGAATCCGCATGTACACGCAAGCGATGGACACCATGGGCAAGGACCGCTCCGACACGCCGAAGGCGGTTCGCTCGGCCGAAGAGGTCGCGCTGCAGGAGAGGTTCGACACTCGCATCGACGCCGGCGAGTTCATCGAGGCCAAGGACTGGATGCCCGATCACTACCGGAAGACGCTCGTGCGTCAGATCAGCCAGCACGCGCACTCCGAGGTCGTCGGAATGCTGCCCGAGGGCAACTGGATCACGCGCGCGCCCACGCTCAAGAGGAAGGCGATCCTGCTCGCCAAAGTGCAGGACGAGGCCGGCCACGGCCTCTACCTCTACGCCGCCGCCGAGACGCTCGGCACCTCGCGCGACCAGCTCTACGACGCGCTCCATTCCGGCAAGGCGAAGTACAGCTCGATCTTCAACTACCCGACGCTCTCCTGGGCCGACATGGGCACGATCGGCTGGCTCGTCGACGGCGCGGCGATCATGAACCAGGTGCCGCTCTGCCGCTGCTCGTATGCGCCCTATGCGCGGGCGATGGTGCGCATCTGCCGCGAGGAGTCGTTCCACCAGCGCCAGGGCTTCGAATCGCTGCTGACGATGATGACCCGCGGCACCGCCGCGCAGAAGGCGATGGTGCAGGACTCGGTCGACCGCTGGTGGTGGCCGAGCATCATGATGTTCGGGCCGCCCGACACGGAGTCGCCCAACTCCGAGCAGTCGATGAAGTGGGGCATCAAGCGGATCAGCAACGACGACCTGCGCCAGAAGTTCATCGACGCGACGGCCGAGCAGGCGAAGATCCTCGGCGTCACGCTGCCCGATCCGGACCTGCGCTGGAATGCCGAGCGCGAGCACTACGACTTCGGCGCGATCGACTGGAACGAGTTCTGGCAGGTCGTCGGCGGCGACGGGCCATGCAACCGCGAGCGCCTCGCCGCGCGCGTGAGCGCGTGGGACGACGGCGAGTGGGTGCGCGACGCGGCCCTCGTCCATGCGGCGAAGAAGCAGTCGGCGCTCAAGGAAGCGGCATGAGCCCGGCCGTCACGCCGGGCGCGATCCCCGGTCCTCCAGCCGAGCCGATGAAGAAGGGCGCGCAGAAGGACGAGTGGCCGCTCTGGGAAGTGTTCGTGCGCAGCAAGGCCGGCCTCGACCACAAGCATTGCGGCAGCCTGCACGCCGCCGATCCGCAGATGGCGATCCAGCTCGCGCGCGACGTCTACACGCGACGCCAGGAGGGCACGAGCGTGTGGGTCGTGCGATCCGACCAGATCGTCGCCAGCGACCCGGGCGACAAGGCCGCGTACTTCGATCCGATGGCCGACAAGGTCTATCGCCACCCGACCTTCTACGAGCTGCCGAAGTCGCTCGACCACATGTGAGGATGCGATGACGGCCGCTGCCGCAGCCACGAGCGCGTCGATCCGCGTCTCGCCGGACCCGACGGTGCAGTACCTGCTGCGCATCGGCGACACCTGCCTCGTGATGGCGCAGCGCCTGGCCGAATGGTCGGGCCGGGCGCCGACGCTCGAGGAGGACATCGCGCTGTCGAACACCGGCCTCGATCTGCTCGGGCAGGCGCGCGGCGTCCTCACTCGTGCCGGCCAGCTCGAAGCCGAGCACGGCGGCGATCTGCACGACGAGGACCAGCTCGCCTTCCTGCGCGACGAGCGCGACTACAGGAACCTCACGCTCGTCGAGCTGCCTCGCGGCGACTTCGCGGTCACCGTGCTGCGCAACTTCCTGATGGCGACCTTCCTGAAGCAGCTCTGGCATCGCCTCGTGGCGTCGAGCGACAGCGAACTCGCCGGCGTCGCCGCCAAGGCGGTGAAGGAAGCGACCTACCACCAGGAGCACGCCGCCGACTGGGTCGTGCGCCTCGGCGACGGCAACGACGAATCGATCGCCCGCACGAAGGCTGCACTCGATCTCCTCTGGCCGTACACGGCCGAGATCTTCGAGAGCGACGCCGTCGACGACGCGGCGGCCGAGTCGAAGCTCGGGCCGCGCTGGGCCGACCTGCGCGCGGCGTGGCAGTCGGAGGTCGACGAGGTGTTCGCCGAGGCCGGGCTTCAGACGCCGAAGGCGCGCGTGTTCCGCAGCACCGGCAAGTCGGGCCGGCACAGCGAGCACCTGGGCTACATCCTGGCCGAGATGCAGCACCTGCAGCGCACGTTCCCGGGCGGCACGTGGTGAGCGACGCCAGCCTCGCGCTCTCGCGCGTCGAGCGCGCCTGGCAGGTGCTCGACGGCGTCCTCGATCCCGAGGTGCCGGTGATCTCGGTGCGCGACCTGGGCATCGTCCGCGACGTCGTCGAGCTCGACGGCGGCGGCCTCGAGATCGTCGTCACGCCGACGTATTCGGGCTGTCCGGCCACCGAGGTCATCGAGCAGAGCATCGTCGACGCTCTCGTCGCCGACGGCCTGGGGCCGGTGCGGGTGCGGATGCAGCGCGCTCCGGCCTGGACGACCGACTGGATGAGCGAGGCCGGGCGGGAGAAGCTGCGCGCCTACGGCATCGCGCCGCCGCGGCATCTCGCTGCGGGCGAAGCCGTGCCGATGCGGTTCGTGCGTCGCAGTGCTGTCGAAGCGCTCGCCTGTCCGCGCTGCGAGAGCGCGGACACCGAGCGCATCGCCGCCTTCGGCGCGACGGCGTGCAAGGCGCTCTGGCGCTGTCGCGCCTGCGGCGAGCCCTTCGAGCATTTCAAGGCGATCTGATCGAGACCAGCGATGGCCAGCCTGCACTTTCATCCGCTCACCGTGAGGAGCGTCGAGCCCGAGACCGACGAGGCCGTCGTCGTCTGCTTCGACGTGCCCGGCGAGCTGGCCGAGGCGTTTCGCTTCACGCAGGGCCAGCACCTCACGCTGCGCAGCACCGTCGACGGCAGCGATGAGCGCCGCTCGTACTCGATCTGCGCCGGCGTCGCCGACGGCGACCTGCGCGTCGGCGTGCGAAAGGTGCCCGGCGGGCGCTTCTCGACCTGGATCAACGAGCAGCTGCGACCGGGCGACACGATCCAGGTGATGGCGCCGGAGGGCCGCTTCTTCGTGCCGCTCGATGCGGGCGCGTCGCGCCACTATCTCGGCATCGCCGGCGGCAGCGGCATCACGCCGATCCTGTCGATCATGAAGACCGTGCTGGCGAGCGAGCCCCATTCGCAGTTCACGCTGATCTACGGCAACCGCAAGCTCCGCTCCTCGATGTTCATGGAGGAGATCGAGGACCTGAAGAACCGCTACCTCTCGCGCCTGACCCTGCACCTGCTGTTCTCGCAGGAAGCGACCGACCTGCCGCTGCACAGCGGCCGGCTCGACCGCACCAAGATCGCCGCGTTCTTCGCCGGTGCGGTATTGATCGACGCGCGCCGGATCGACCATGCGTTCGTGTGCGGCCCGCACGGCGTCAACGACGAGGCCGAGGCGGCGCTGCTCGCCGCCGGCGTGCCCGCCGATCGCATCCACATCGAGCGCTTCGGCGTGCCCGACGAGTCGGGCGCCGCGCGTGCCGCGCTGCAGGCACCGCGGCCGGGCGACGTCGCCGACGCGCGCATCGTGATCGTCCGCGACGGCGTCTCGCGCGAGATCGATTTCCACGCCGAACAGGGCAACATCCTCGAGGCGGCGGCCGCGGCCGGGCTCGAGGTGCCGTTCTCGTGCAAGTCGGGCGTGTGCTGCACCTGCCGCGCCAAGCTGCTCGAGGGCGAAGTGCGCATGGACCGCAACTTCGCGCTCGAGAAGCACGAGGTCGCCGCGGGCTTCGTCCTCACCTGCCAGTCGCATCCGCTGAGCGATCGCGTCGTGCTGAGCTTCGACGACCGATGAGCGCGCGGCGCCGGCCCTGACATGCCGCGCGGACGCGCGCCCGGCTACCAGCTGCAGCGCGAGACCATCCTCGCTCGCGCGGCCGAGCTGTTCGCGCGCCGTGGCTTCACGGCGACCTCGATGAACGAGGTCGCCGAGGCCTGCGGCGTCTCTAAGCCTTCGCTCTATCACTACGTCCGCGACAAGCACCAGCTGCTCGCCGAGATCGCTGCGGGCCACGTCGCCCGTCTCGTGGCGATCGTCGTGGAGGTCGACGCCGCACAGCTCGCGCCGGAGGCCCGCCTGCGCCGGCTGATCGCCTCCTTTCTCTCGGTCTATGCGCGCTCGCAGTCCGAGCACCGCGTCCTCACCGACGACGTCCGCTTCCTCGCTGCGCCGGAGCGCGAGCCCATCCTCGCCGCCGAGCGGCGCGTGGTCGCCGCCTTTGCCGACGCGATCGCGGCGACTCGGCCCGACCTGCACGCGG
>JBBSBZ010000268.1:0-4769 GCA_038250795.1 Burkholderiales bacterium
CCGTCGAGCATGTCCTGGTTGATGCGAAAGATGATCAGCAGGTGGCGCGGCAGCACCTGCTCCATCAGCGCCAGCGGCCAGCTCTCGAGCGCCTCGGGCATCAGCGTGTGGTTGGTGTACGAGAACACCCGGCGGCAGAGCGCCCAGGCCGCGTCCCAGCTCATGCCGTGGCCGTCGCACAGGAGCCTCATGAGCTCGGCGACGGCGATCGCCGGGTGGGTGTCGTTGAGGTGGATGGCGACCTTGTCGCCGAGGTTGGCGAGCGTGTCGTGCTCGCGCAGGTGGCGGGCGATCAGGTCCTGCATCGAGGCCGACACGAAGAAGTACTCCTGGCGCAGGCGCAGCTCCCGTCCGGCCGGCGTGCTGTCGTTCGGATAGAGCACCCAGGAGATGTTCTCGTACTCGTTCTTTGCCGAGGCCGCCCGCGCATAGTCGCCGGTGTTGAAGACGTTGAGGTCGATGTGCGAGGGCGCCACGGCCTTCCAGAGCCTGAGCGTGCTCACCGCGTCGGTGCCGTGGCCCGGGACGACCATGTCGCAGGCCTTGGCCTGCACCTGGCCGTCAGGACGCCAGAGGACGCCGCCGCCCGCGGACGGATCGGCGTGCTCGACCCAGCCGCCGAAATGGACCGGGTAGCTCACGGCCGCGCGCGGAAATTCCCAGACCGTGCCGTCCTCGAGCCACGGATCGGGATGCTCGATCTGCTCGCCGTGGCGGATCTCCTGCGCGAACATGCCGTACTCGTAGCGGATGCCGTATCCGAACGAAGGCACGCCGAGGGTCGCCATGGCATCGAGGAAGCACGCCGCCAGCCGGCCCAGGCCGCCGTTGCCGAGAGCCGCGTCGGCCTCGTGGCTGGCGACGTCCTCGAGGCGCTGGGCATGCGCCTGCATGGCGGCCGCCGCCGGGCCCTCGAGCCCGAGTGCGGCCAGGGCATTGCCCATCGTGCGGCCGATCAGGAATTCCATCGACATGTAGTAGACGCGGCGCTCGCCCGCTGCGCCCTCGGCCGCCTGGCTGCGCACCCAGCGCCGCGACAGGCGGTCGCGCGCGACCTGGGAAAGGGCCATCATCAACTCCATCGGCCCGGCCCCGTCGGGCCCGACGCCAAGCCGGTCGACGAGGTTGGCATCGACGTCGGCGGCGATGCCAACGTCGGCGGAGGACGAGCGGGACGCTGGGGTCATGTCTGGCAGGTACGAGGTGGTGGGCCGCAAGGACGAGAAGAATTGCAAGGAGATGCGCGATGACGCCGAACGAGCTGGCCCAGGGCCTCGACCTTCCCAGGCGCGCCATCGCGCTGGTGCTGGCGGGCGGGCGCGGCAGCCGCCTGCAGAGCCTGACCGACAGCAGGGCCAAGCCGGCGGTCTATTTCGGCGGCAAGTTTCGCATCATCGACTTCGCGCTGTCGAACTGCCTCAACTCGGGACTGCGCCGGATCGGCGTCATCACGCAGTACAAGTCGCACAGCCTGCTGCGCCACCTCCAGCGCGGCTGGGCGTTCCTGAAGAGCGAGATGAACGAGTTCGTCGACCTGCTGCCGGCGCAGCAGCGCAACGACGACGAGAGCTGGTACCGCGGCACGGCCGACGCCGTCTGGCAGAACCACGACATCCTCGCGGCCTACGGGGCCGACTACATCGTCGTCCTCGCGGGCGACCACATCTACAAGATGAACTACGCCGTGATGCTCGCCGACCACGTGGCCAAGGGGCGGCCCTGCACCGTCGGCTGCATCGCCGTGCCACGCGCCGAGGCGAGCGCGTTCGGCGTGATGGCGGTCGACGCGAACGACTTCATCGTCGACTTCGTCGAGAAGCCCGCCGACCCGCCGGCGATGCCCGGCGACCCCGAGCGCGCCCTCGCCAGCATGGGCATCTACGTGTTCGACGCCGACTACCTCTATCGCGAGCTCGAGCGCGACCTCGCCGACCCGGCATCCGATCACGACTTCGGCAAGGACATCGTGCCCCGCGCGGTGAGGAACGGCGAGGCCTCCGCCCATCCCTTCGCGCTCAGCGCCGTCGGCACGCGGCCGGGCGAGCAACCCTACTGGCGCGACGTCGGCACGATCGACGCGTACTGGGACGCCAACATCGACCTCACCGCCACCGATCCCCAGCTCAACCTCTACGACACCCGCTGGCCGATCTGGACCTACCAGGCGCAGTTGCCTCCGGCCAAGTTCGTGCACGACCAGCCCGGCCGGCGCGGCGTGGCCATCGAGTCGGTCGTCTCCGGCGGCTGCATCGTCTCGGGCTGCGTGCGCCGCTCGGTGCTGTTCTCGAGCGTGCGCGTGCACTCCTACAGCGAAGTCGCCTGGTCGGTGCTGCTGCCCGGCGTCCAGGTCGGACGGGGCGCGCGGTTGACGCGCACCGTCATCGACCGCGACTGCGTCATCCCCGACGGCATGGTCATCGGTGACGATGCATCGCTCGATGCCGCGCGCTTCGTGCGTTCGCCGAGCGGCATCACGCTGGTCACGCGCGAGATGCTGGAGCGGCTCCAGGCGGCGCCTTCCGCATGAGAGTGCTGCAGGTCGCCGCCGAAATCTTTCCGCTGGTCAAGACGGGCGGCCTGGCCGACGTGGTCGGCGCCCTGCCGCCTGCGCTCGCGCGCGAGGGCGCCGACGTGCGGCTGCTGCTGCCCGGATTGCCGGCGATCGCCGAGGCGCTGGTGGACGCGCGCACCGTCGCCGACATCGGCCCATGCTTCGGCGCGGCCCGCGTCGCGCTCCGGCTCGGGCACCTGACCGCGACCGGGCTGCCGGCGTACGTGGTCGACGCGCCGCTCCTCTACCGCCGTCCCGGCAACCCCTATCAGGACGCCGCGGGCGCCGAATGGGCCGACAACCTGCAGCGCTTCGCCCTGCTCGGCTGGGTCGCGGCCCACCTGGCATCGGGCGAGCTCGACGTGGCGTGGTCGCCCGATCTCGTCCACGCGCACGACTGGCATGCGGCGATGAGCTGTGCCTATATCGCCGCACAGCCGGTGCGCCCGGCGGCGACGGTGTTCACGGTCCACAACCTCGCCTACCAGGGCGTCTTCCCCGGCGCGGACGCGGCCTTGCTCGGCCTGCCCGCGTGCTTCATGGTGCCCGACGGCCTGGAGTACTTCCAGCAGGTCTCGTTCATGAAGGCGGGGCTCGCCTACGCGCAGCGCGTCACGACGGTGAGCCCGAGCTACGCGCGCGAGATCGCGACGCCGGAGTTCGGCTGTGGCCTCGACGGCGTGATCCGCGCCCGCGGCAGCGACGTGAGCGGCGTGCTCAACGGCGTCGACGCCGAGGTCTGGAGCCCGGCCGTCGATCGCGGCCTCGCGGCCCGCTACGACGCCGCGAATCTCGCGGGCAAGGTGCGATGCAAGGCAGCGTTGCAGGCCGAGCTCGGCCTCGACCCTCTCGCCACCGCGCCGCTCTTCGGCGTGGTCAGCCGGCTGACGTCGCAAAAGGGCCTCGATCTGCTGCTCGGCGCGCTGCCCGGCCTGCTCGCGCGAGGCGCACAGCTCGCCCTGCAGGGCGAAGGCGACACGGCCCTCGAGCGCGCGTTCGCGCAGGCCGCTGCGACGCATCGCGGCCAGGTCGCCGTGCGCATCGGCTACGACGAGACGCTGGCGCACCGACTGATCGCCGGCGCCGACGCGATCGTCGTGCCGTCCCGCTTCGAGCCCTGCGGGCTGACCCAGCTCTACGGGCTGCGCTACGGCACCCTGCCGGTCGTGCGACGCGTCGGCGGCCTCGCCGACACCGTCGTCGACGCCGGCGACGACGCGGTGGGCAACGACCGGGCGACCGGCTTCGTCTTCGCCGCGGCCAGCGTTGCCGCGCTCGACGCCGCGCTCGCTCGCGCCGTCGCGGCCTTCGCCCGGCCGGCGCTCTGGACGCCAATGATGAAGCGGGCGATGGCCGAGCCTCACGGCTGGGACGCCGCGGCGCGCGAGTACCTGGCGCTCTATCGCGCCCTGGTCGCCGCCTGAGCCGAAATGGCGGGCTCGGAAGCGAGACGCCCACATCGAGGTGGCCGCGTGTCCGTGACGGGACGCCCGAGCTCAGCGCCGAGGATGCCGATGCCGCGCAGAAGGCACTTCGCCTTTCGCTCGGCCTCGAGTCCGCTCAGCCCTCGTCTGCGCGCGACGGGGCGAGCACCTGCTTCAGGCCGGCCAGGTCGGTGATGTGGATCTCCTTTTGCTGGACCGACAGAAGTCCCGTGGCATGGAATCTCGAGAAGGTCCGACTCACCGACTCCGCCTTGAGGCCGAGGTAGCTGCCGATCTCCTCGCGGCTCATGCGCAGCAGGACCGACGACTCCGAGAAGCCGCGCGCCTGCAATCGATTCAGGAGGTTGAGCAGGAACGCGGCGAGCCGCTCCTCGGCGTGCATGCTGCCGAGCTGCAGCATCGCGACGTGGTCGCCCGCGATCTCGCGACTCATGAGGCGGTGGAAATGCTGCTGCAGGGCCGGCAGCTCGCGCAGGAGCGAACTCAGCCGGGCGTAGGGAATGACGCAGATCTGCGAATCCTCGAGCGCGACCGCGTCGACCTCGTGTCGGCCGGCGATTCCCCCCAGGCCGAGCAACTCGCCCAACATGTGAAAGCCGGTCACCTGCTCGAGCCCCTGGTCGGAGGCGACGACGGCCTTGAAGAAGCCCGTGCGCACCGCGAACACCGCCTCGAAGGGATCGCCGACCCGATACAGCGAGGCCCCGCGCGCGACCTTGCGTTGCCCTTCGACCATACGGCTGTCGACGAGATCGGACTCCGCCGCGGTCAGA
>JBBSBZ010000269.1:0-4759 GCA_038250795.1 Burkholderiales bacterium
GCAGCGACCGATGCGGTCATCGACGGCGACGTCGCCAATGCCTTCTGCTCGGTGCGCCCGCCCGGCCATCACGCGATGCGCGACCAGGCGATGGGTTTTTGCTTCTTCAACAATGTCGCGGTCGCGGCGCGCCACGCACTCGACGTGCGCGGCCTCGAACGCGTCGCCATCATCGACTTCGACGTCCACCACGGCAACGGCACCGAGGACATCATCGCCGGCGACGAACGGGTGCTGATGGCGAGCATCTTCCAGCACCCGCTCTATCCCTACACCGGCGCGGTGCCCAAGGGCGAGAACATGATCAACGTGCCGGTGCCGCCGTACTCGCGCGGCCCGGCGGTGCGCGCGCTGATCGAGGAGAACTGGCTGGCGCGGCTCGACGACTTCCGGCCGCAGATGGTCTTCGTCTCCGCAGGGTTCGACGCCCATCGCGAGGACGATCTCGGCCAGCTTGGCCTGGTCGAGGCCGACTACGCCTGGATGACGGAGAAGATCGTCGAGCTCGCCGACAAGCACGCGAAAGGTCGCATCGTCTCCTGCCTCGAAGGGGGCTACCACCTCGGCGCGCTCGCGCGCAGCGTCGCGGCGCATCTGCGCGTGCTCATGCGGTGAAGCCGATTCGCCTGCGTCCGCGGTGATCCGCCCCTTCGATTCGCGCGAGCTCGACGAGCTTTTCGCCGAGCTGTTCCGGCCCGGCGCGATCGCCGAACTCGGCATCCTCGCCGGCTGTCTCGTCTTCGCCTGGATCGTCGTTCGCCTGATCCGCGGCCGCAACCGGCCGGTGCAGTCGGTCTGGTTCGGCAACCGGATCTTCGACGGCGTCCTCTTTCCGGTGCTCGCGCTGGCATTCGCCTACGCGGCGCGCGTCGTCCTCGCCGGCGAGATCAAGCCGGCCGTGTTCAAGGTCGCGATCCCGATCCTGGTGTCGCTGGTCCTCATCCGCCTCAGCGTGCGCGTCCTCGAACGCGCATTCCCGGCAGTCGGCTGGGTGCGCGTCGTCGAGCGCAGCATCTCGTGGCTGGCCTGGATCGGCGTCGTGCTCTGGATCACCGGCGTCTCGCCGATGGTCCTCGACGCGATGGACGAGGTGCGCTGGAAGGTGGGCACCGGCACGATGTCGCTGCGCAACGTCTTCGAGGGCGGCATCACGGCCGGCGTCGTCCTCGTCCTCGCGCTCTGGATCTCGGCGGCGGTCGAGCGCAAGCTTCTCTCCGGAGGCACCGGTCACGACCTGTCGATGCGCAAGATCGCGGCCAACGTGGTGCGCGTGCTGCTGCTCTTCTTCGGCCTGCTCTTCGCGCTCTCGGCCGTCGGCATCGACCTCACGGCGCTTTCGGTCGTCGGCGGCGCGATCGGCGTCGGTCTCGGCTTCGGGCTGCAGAAGATCGCCGCGAACTACATCAGCGGCTTCGTCATCCTTGCCGAGCGAAGCCTGCGCATCGGCGACATGGTCAAGGTCGACGGCTTCGAGGGCCGGATCAGCGACATCCGCACGCGCTACACGGTGATCCGCTCGCTCGGCGGCCGCGAGGCGATCGTGCCCAACGAGACGCTGATCACGACCCGGGTCGAGAACCTGTCGCTCGCCGATCCGCGCGTGCTCGTGACCAGCGGTGTGCAGGTCGCCTACGGCACCGACGTGCGCCGCCTGCAGCCACTGCTCGTCGAGGCCATCTTGGCGGTGCCGCGCGTCATCGCCGAGCCGCAGCCATCGGTCCAGCTGGCGGCGTTCTCCTCCGACGGCATGGACCTGAACCTCAACTTCTGGATCCGCGACGCCGAGAACGGCCAGGGCAACGTCAAGTCGGAGGTCAACCTCGTCGTGCTCGACGTGCTCGATCGCGAAGGCGTCGAGATCCCGTTCCCGCAGCGCGTCGTCCACGCCGTCGTGTCGCGCGAGCCGGCGGCTGCGCCGGACGGCCGGCTCGCGTCCGGCGACACGCCGGCAGGCTGAAGGCTCTCGCGCCGGCGCGCGGGCTCGCTACGACGGCACCGGCGTCGACTTCAGGTGCAGGTAGAGCGCGCGCACGTCGATGTCGCTCATCTCGCGCAGCGAATGGAACGGCATGACCGGGCTCACGGCGATGACGTAGAGCGCCTTCACCGGCAGGGACAGGCGCACCTCGCTTGCCGGTCCGGCCGCGGGCGCGAGCCGAGACTCGTAGGCGATGATCGCGGCGACGTCCTGGTGAGGGCGAAGGGGTGCGTCCATGTGGCCCAGTTCGTCGACTCCGGCGCGATGTTCCGGCGCGAGGGCGAGGCGCATCGGAGCCGGGCGGGCGCCGTACAGCGAGCGACAATGCCCTCTCTTCGACCTGCGACAACGATGCCCGATTCCGACGCCGCGCCCTTCGATGGCAGCTGCACCTGCGGTGCCGTGCAATTTCGCCTGCGCAGGCGGCCGCTCTTCGTCCACTGCTGTCATTGCACGTGGTGCCAACGCGAGACCGGCAGCGCCTTCGCGCTCAACGCGATGATCGAGAGCGACGAGGTCGAGCTCCTGAGCGGCACCCCCGACCTCGTGCAGACGCCGACGGCGAGCGGCGAACGCCAGAAGATCGCCCGCTGCCCGACTTGCCGCGTCGCCGTGTGGAGCCACTACGCCGGCGGCGGCGATGCGGTCCGCTTCGTGCGTGTCGGCACGCTCGACGAGCCCGCGCGCCTGCCACCCGACATCCACATCTTCACGTCGACACAGGCGCCCTGGCTGACACTGCCGGCCGGCGTTCCGGCAGTGCCCGAGTACTACGACCGCAAGACGGTCTGGCGTGCCGAAAGCCTCGAGCGTTACGCCGCACTTCGCGCGCGCACGAAGCGTTGACGCCTCGCCTTCTCTCTGTCCATTGCGAACTGGAAAACCATGGCCATCTTCCGCCTCGATGACAGGACGCCGAGCATCGACCCGAGCGCATGGGTCGCCGACAGCGCGCACGTGATCGGCTCGGTCACGCTCGGTGCCGACGCCAGCGTGTGGTTCGGGGCGATCCTGCGCGGCGACACCGAGCTCCTCGACGTCGGGCGCGGCTCCAACGTGCAGGACGGCAGCGTTCTCCATGCCGACGACGGCCAGCCCTTGACGATCGGTGAGGGTGTCACGATCGGCCATCTGGTCATGCTGCACGGCTGCACCATCGGCGACAACTCGCTCGTCGGCATCGGCTCGGTGATCCTCAACGGCGCCCGCATCGGTCGCAACTGCCTCGTCGGCGCGCGCGCCCTGGTGACCGAAGGCAAGACCTTCCCGGATGGCTCGCTCATTGTCGGCTCGCCGGCGGTGGCGGTGCGCACGCTTACCGAAGTGCAGATCGAAGGGTTGCGCCAGAGCGCACGGCACTACGTCGGCAACGCGAGGCGCTTTCGCTCCGGGCTGGAACGGATCGACCGAGCCGGAGGGTAAGCGCTCAGCGCGTGAAGGCGAACTCCACGCTGCCGAGCCGACCGAAGGTGGCGCGGTAGCTGCCTTCGCCCGGCACGAGGGGGGCACCGGTGCACGAGCCGGTGGTGATGATGTCGCCGACGAGCAGGCCGCGCGCTGCGTCGGCCGGAGCGTTGGCGAGCATGACGACCGTCGCGAACGGATCGCCCTCGAGGATCGCGCGGCCGCTGCCGTCGGCCACTTGCTCGACCTTGCCTTCGTGATCGCGCATCAGCACGATCGACGTCGCGCCGAAGTCGATGTCGGACCAGGTCAGGCTCGCCGGTCCGGCGACATAGGCGCCGTTGTTGAAGCCGTCGGCGAGCTCGGCGAGCGCGCCGAGGCCGCGCGGCAGCCGCCAGTCGACGATCTCCACGCCGAGCCGCATCGCCCGGACGGCGGCCGCAACCTCGCCGCGCAGGTAGGGGCGGCCCGGCCGGTGCGGCAGATCGGTCGCGAGCTCGAACGCGAACTCGCACTCGAGCCGCGGGGCGATGAAGCCGGCAATCTTGAGCGTCGGCACCGCGCCGCGCGAATCGCTCATGTAGGCCTTCTGCAAAGGCGCGGCGATCGGCCGGTCGACGCCGAGCGCCTGGCGTTGCGCTTCGGTGATGCCGGCGACCTTCCAGCCGACGACCTCGCCGAGTTCGGCAGCGACGGCGGCCTGGAGCCGATAGGCCTCGCCGAGATCGGCGGGCTGGCGGTCGGCGGGCCAGGCGGGGATGGCGCGGGCGTCGCGCCTCGCCTGCGCCAGCTCGGCGCGGGCGGCTTCGAAAGTCGTGTTGTCCATGAGGACGATTGTCGCCTCTCGCCTACGATCACCCAGTGAGCGAGCTGCACCGATTCCTGTTCGACGGCCTGCCCGTGCGCGGCATCCTCGTCCGCCTCACGGACAGCTGGCGCGAGATGCTCGCCCGTCGTGCCGACCACGCCTTGCCCGCGCCGGTTCGGCGGCTGCTGGGCGAGATGACGGCGGCCGGCGTTCTCATGCACGCCAACATCAAGTTCGCCGGTGACCTCATCCTCCAGGTCTACGGCGACGGCCCCGTGAAGCTGGCCGTCGCCGAGATCGCGGCCGACCTGGCGTTTCGCACCACGGCCACGGTCGTCGGCGACGTCGCCGACGAGGCGGGCCTCGAAGCCATGCTCAATGCGCGTCGCGGCGGGCGATGCGCGATCACGCTCGCGCCGACGAGCCGCACGCCGGGCCAGCAGCCCTACCAGGGCGTCGTGTCCTTGCACGGTGACTCGGGCGAGCCCCTGCAGTCGATCGCACCCGTGCTCGAGCACTACATGCTGCAGTCGGAGCAGCTCGACACGCGGCTTGTCCTCGCCGCCGAC
>JBBSBZ010000270.1:0-4741 GCA_038250795.1 Burkholderiales bacterium
CAGCACGTTCGACGCCGAGACGCTCGTTGAAGGCCAGTTGCGCGCGCTTCCACGAACGCTGTGCCTCGACGCGCTTGGCGGCGCCCTCGGCCGTGAGCACGACGGTGCGGCTGCGCTCGTCGTCGCCCGGCCCGACCGCGACCCACCCGGCCGCGACGAGCGGCTTGAGATTGCGCGTCAGCGTGGAGGCGCCGAGACCCATCGCCTTCGCCAGCTCGCCCGGGCGGACCGGGCCGAGCGCGGCGACGTGTCCGAGCAGCGAGTACTGCGTCGTCTTCAGGCCGGTCGCGGCAACGTGACGGTCGAAGTGCTGGCTGATGCGGCGCGACAGGCGCCGCACCTTCTGGCTGCTGCAGCCGCGCGGCGATTCGGTGACCGCGACTGCGGGCAACTCCGCCGCATCGCGATCTTTCGGTCGTGCACCCATTTGTTGATTGTAGCTACAATCATTGCAGATACAAGTTTCTGCAGCCACCCGCGACCTTCACCCTCGGCGCGGCCACCGCGCATCGCTGAAAGGACCTCATGTTCGCCCAGGCCCTCGCCCAACAGCTCTCGCGCCGCGGCTACCACTACGCGTGGGTCATCGCCGCAGTCACCTTCGTCGCCATGCTCACGACCTCGGCGGCGCTCGGCCTGCCCGGCGTGATGCTGCGGCCGCTCAGCAAGGAGTTCGGCTGGACGACGGAGCAGCTGTCTTCGGTGTTCGCGGTGCGCTTCGCGCTGTTCGGCCTGCTCGGCCCGTTCGCCGCCGTGTTCATCGTCCGCTACGGGCTGCGCCGGGTCATGATCGCGGCCGCAGCGTTCATCGGCACCGCCATGGTCCTGGCGGCGCAGGTCACCCAGCTCTGGCAGCTCTTCATCCTCTGGGGGCTCGTCCTCGGCTGCGGCACGGGCCTGACGGCGCTCGTCCTCGGCGCGATGGTCGCGAACCGCTGGTTCACCGCCCGGCGCGGTCTGGTCGTCGGCCTGCTCGCCGCGAGCACCGCCACCGGCCAGTTGCTCTTCCTGCCGCTGGCTGCCTGGCTGATCGAGCATTTCGGCTGGCGATACGCCCTGCTGCCGGTCTTCGCCGCCTGCGCCCTCGTCGCGTTGCTTGTCTTCCTGTTCATGCAGGACAGCCCGAAGTCGGTCGGCCTCGTGCCGTTCGGCGAAGACGCCTCGGTGCCCGCCACCGCGACGCCCGCCGGTCCACCGGTGCCGATGAACTTCCTCGCGCCCTTCACCGTCCTGCGCGACGCCGCGCGCACCAAGGCCTTCTGGATCCTCGCCGGCACCTTCTTCATCTGCGGCCTCAGCACCAACGGGCTGGTGCAGACGCACTTCATCTCGCTCTGCGGCGACAACGGTCTGAGCGCCGTGCCCGCCGCCGGCGTGCTGTCGATGATGGGCGCCTTCGATCTCGTCGGCACGACACTCTCGGGCTATCTCTCCGACCGCTTCGACAACCGCAAGCTTCTCTTCTGGTACTACGCCTTGCGCGGTCTGTCGCTGTTCTGGCTGCCCTACTCGACCTTCACGCTCTACGGCCTGTCGATGTTCGCGCTCTTCTACGGGCTCGACTGGATCGCGACCGTCCCGCCCACGGTCAAGCTCGCGGCGCTGCACTTCGGCAAGGAACGCGCCGGCCTCGTCTTCGGCTGGATCTTCGCTGCTCATCAGCTCGGCGCAGCCACCGCCGCCTACGGCGCCGGCCTGACGCGAACGCTGCTCCTGACCTACAACCCCGCCCTGTTCACGGCCGGCGCCGCCTGCCTGGTGGCGGCCCTCTCCATGCTTGCGATGCGCTCCGCGGGCCGCCCCGCCGCTCCGGCCCGGCGCCCCGTCACGACCTGAGCCCCGGCGACGGAGTCGGAATGGCGACGGCCGACGCCCGCCTCGCCGGGGCCGACGGCCAGCTGTACGCTCACGGGTCGACCCCCTGCTTCATCCTGGAACCCCGATGAGACTTCTCCACACCATGCTGCGCGTCGGCGACCTGCAGCGCTCGATCGACTTCTACACGCAGGCGATGGGCATGAGGCTGCTGCGCACGACCGAGCGACCCGAGCAGGGCTACTCGCTCGCGTTCGTGGGCTACGGATCCAACCCCGAGCAGGCGGAGATCGAGCTCACCTACAACCACGGCGTCTCGAGCTACGAGATGGGCACCGGCTTCGGCCACATCGCGCTGGGCCTGGCCGACATCGTCGCGGCCTGCGAGAAGATCCGCGCCCACGGCGGCAAGGTGACGCGTGAGCCCGGCCCGGTGAAAGGCGGCACGACCATGATCGCCTTCGTCGCCGACCCCGACGGCTACAAGATCGAACTGATCGAGCGCGACGTCTAGGCGGGCGTCCGGTCAGGTCGCGCGAAGCGCAGACGCCTCCCGGGCAAGACGGGCGATGCGCGGCCAGTCGCTGCCGGCCAGGGCGTCGGGCGGCGTGAGCCACGAGCCGCCGACCACCCTGACATTGCCGAGCGCGAGATAGTCGGGCGCCGACGCGGCAGTGATGCCTCCGGTCGGGCAGAACGCGATGTCGGCAAACGGGCCGGCCCACGCCTTCAGCATCGCGACCCCGCCCGCGGCGCCGGCGGGAAAGAACTTCAGGAAGCGCAGCCCGTCTTCGGCCGCGGCCATCACCTCGCTCGCGGTGGCGACGCCCGGAAGCAGTGCGAGACCGACCTCGCGGCACGATGCGGCGACGCTCGGCAGCCAGCCCGGGCTCACGGCGAAGCGCGCGCCGGCGGACCGCGCGGCGCGCACGTCGGCCGGCGACCGAACCGTGCCCACGCCGACGATCGCCTCGGGCACGTCGCGGGCGATCGCCTCGATCGCGCGCAGGCCGGCGGCGGTGCGCAGCGTCACCTCGAGCACCTTCACGCCGCCTTCGACGAGCGCGCGCGCCATCGGCACGGCGTCTTCGACGCGCTCGATGACGATCACCGGGATCACCGGCCCGTGCCGGGCGAGATCGAGCGGATCCAGCGTGGCCGCCACGGAATTCATGATCGCGAGCCGCGATTCACTTCATGCCGAGCTCGATCCGGTCGGCGTCGAGCGGGGGGACCAGGCCGGGCGGCAACTCGGAGATCTGCACCTTGATCACGTTGACCGAGACGCCGGCCGCCTGGAGGGCCTTGCGCACCGCGTCGGCGCGCTTCTTGGCCATCTCCATCCGCTGCTCGCGACCGCTGCCCGCCTCGAGCTGGGCGGTGACGACGACGCTGTGGTTCTCCTTCTTCGCCGCCAGGGCGACGTCGGAGATCTTCTTGAGGACGATCGGCGTCAGCATGTCCGAGCCCTTCGCGAAGCCCAGCTGATTGGGCGTGCTGCCGACCTCGGCGGGAACCGGTGGCGAAGCCGCTGTCGGCGCCGGTTCGCCCTGCTGCGTTGGAGAGGAGAGCGAGGCCGGCTGCGTGCCGGCCGATCGCCCGCGCAAGCTTGCGAGCACGATTCCTGCGATGGCCACCACGATCAGCACCGCGACCAGGGCAATGACCAGAGTTCGTGAAGGATTCCTCGGCGGCGCAGTCTTGGGTTCGTCCATGGTTTTTCGATGCTCTTCGACGACCGATTCTAGTTGGCGATGACGGCCACACACCTGCACCACGCAGCCGGCGCGCGCGATCCGCGCCGCCTCCTCGACCTCGCGCTCGACGCCTGGGGCGAGCGCGGCGACGTCTGGATCTTCGGCTACGCGTCGCTGATCTGGAAGCCGGAGTTCGAGGCCGCCGAGGACCGCGCGGCCACGGTTTTCGGCTGGCACCGTGCCCTGGCGATGCGCTCGCACGTCAACCGCGGCACGCGCGACTGCCCCGGTCTCGTGTTCGCACTCGTGCCCGGCGGCTCATGTCGCGGTCGGGCCTACCGGATCGAGCAGTCGCGCGTCAAGGCCGAGTTCGAGCGGCTCTGGGAGCGCGAGATGCTGACCGGCGTCTACGACCCGAAGTGGCTCGGCTGCCGCACCACCCAGGGCGTCGTCCGCGGCCTGGCCTTCACGCTCAGCCGTCGAAGCCCGAGCCACACGGGAGCGCTGCCCGACGGCGAGATCATCGACATCCTGCGCACGGCCAACGGCCGCTACGGCAGCACGCTGTCTTACCTGGTCGAGACCGAGCGTTCGCTGCGCACCTGCGGCATCCGCGACCGCGACGTCGAGCGCCTGGTGGCGCTCGCGCGCCGCCACTCGCTCACGGCCTGAGGCCGGCCGTGGCTTCGGCCGCGGCGGGAAGCTCGCGGTCGGGGGCCGCGTCCCAGGCGCCCAGGCGCGCCGCGATCAGGTCGTCTTCGGTGTCGATGTCGATCAGGACACCCGGATCATCGATCTCGAGCGCGAAGGCGGGATAGCGAGCGACGAGGCGACGCGCGCCCTCGTCGCCGGCCAGCGCGGCGAGCTCCGAATACAGCTCGGCGGCGAAGCCGACCGGATGGCCGCGCCGGCCGCGGTGCTGGGCGAAGACGACGGGATGCTGGTCGAGCACCAGGGCGACGGCGGCGATCGTGGCCGGACGCACCAAGGGCATGTCGCCGGGCAGCACGAGCCAGCCGCCCGAATCCGGGCATGCGTTCGCGCCGGCGGCGATCGAGACGCCCATGCCGAGATGGCCTGCGCCGGGGGCGCCGACCTCGGGCAGGACGACGACGTCGCGCGCGGCAACGCTGCTGCGCGCGACGTCGGCAAAGGCTTCGGTGGTGACGACGATGACACGCAGGCGGCTTGCGAGCGCATTGGCCAGGGTGGCCGACAGCACGCTCGCG
>JBBSBZ010000271.1:0-4710 GCA_038250795.1 Burkholderiales bacterium
GACCGAACCCCTGCTGACCCCGGACGATCACAACCTCGTCTGGATCGATCTCGAGATGACCGGCCTCTCGCCAGAGCGCGACCGGATCATCGAGATCGCCATCGTCGTCACCGACGCCCAGCTCGGTCGCCGCACCGAAGGCCCGGTGCTCGCCGTGCACCAGAGCGACGAGACGCTCGCCGGCATGGACGCATGGAACACCGGAACGCATGGGCGCAGCGGCCTCACCGATCGCGTCCGCGCCTCGATCGTCGACGAGGCCGAGGCCGAGCGGCGGGTGATCGAGTTCCTGGGGAGCTACGTGAAAAAGGGCGCATCGCCGATGTGCGGCAACAGCATCTGCCAGGACCGGCGCTTCCTCGCGGCGACTATGCCGGGGCTGGAGGCCTTCTTCCACTATCGCAATCTCGACGTCAGCACGCTGAAGGAACTGGCGCGCCGCTGGCGCCCGGAGCTGCTGGCCGGATTCCGAAAGGCGCAGGCGCATACGGCGCTGGCCGACATCCAGGAGTCGATCGACGAGCTGGTCTACTACCGCGAGCACTTCCTCCGTGCAGCGTCTCCGGCGTCCGACTCACTCTCGTTGTAGAATCATGGGCTTGGTGCAGATCGGCCGCGGATACGTGGCCCTTCGGCGCCATCTCGTTCATCCCCTCTGACCTTCTCGGTCGCATGGCACCGTCCTTCGGCGCCACGCATCTCGAGCTCTGTTCGCACTGGTCGGCGGCGATGCCGTCGCTGAAGGTCCTCTTCGGTCTGTCTCCTCGCTGGAGAAGCCGCGGCCTTTTTCACATGCGACAGAACGCCTCCGATTCGGAGGCAGGCGACGTGCAAGAGCACGTTCGCCGCTCGTGATTGCAGAACTGACCATGTCCTTCGAAACCCTCGGCTTGCCCGAACCTCTCGTCCGCGCCGTCACCGATGCGGGCTATGCGTCCGCCACCACCGTGCAGGCGGCGGCGATTCCGCCGGCGCTGGCCGGCACCGACCTCATGGTCGCCGCCGCCACCGGCAGCGGCAAGACCGCGTCCTTCATCCTGCCGGCGCTGGCGCGCGTCCTTGCGGCCCGCAACGACCCGACGCAGCGTCGTGACAAGGGCACCGTCTACGGACCGCGCATCCTCGTCCTCACGCCGACGCGCGAGCTGGCGTTGCAGATCGCCAAGGCCGCCGCCACCTACGGCCGCCACGTGCCCGGCGTGCGCATCACGACCGTCGTGGGCGGCGTTCCCTATCCGGCCCAGCTGAAGGCGCTGCGCGGCCCGCTCGACATCCTGATCGCGACGCCGGGGCGCCTGCTCGACCACCTCACGACCGGCAAGGCCGTACTGGAGAACGTCGAGATGCTCGTCCTCGACGAGGCCGATCGCATGCTCGACATGGGCTTCATCGACGACATCAACACGATCGCCGACCACGTGCCGGCGGCGCGCCAGACGGTGATGTACAGCGCGACCTTCATCGGCCACGTCGCCCGGCTCGCCCAGAACCTGCTGCGCAATCCGCAGCGGGTCGATGTCGCGTCGCACACCGACACCCACGCCAACATCGAGCAGCGCCTGCACTGGGCCGACAACTTCGCGCACAAGAACGCGTTGCTCGACAGCATCCTCGTCCAGCGTGACGTCGAGCAGGCGCTCGTCTTCACGAGCACGCAGATCGACGCCGACCGCCTTGCCGACCGCCTCGCCGATCTCGGCCACGCCGTCGCGTCGCTGCACGGCGGCATGCCGCAAGGCCGGCGCAACCGCGTCCTGCAGGGCCTGCGCTCCAAGCAGCTGCGCATCCTCGTGGCGACCGACGTCGCCGCGCGCGGCATCGACGTGCCGACGATCAGCCATGTCGTCAACTACGGCCTGCCGATGAAGCCCGAGGACTACGTCCACCGCATCGGCCGCACCGGCCGCGCCGGCCGCAACGGCCTGGCGGTGACGCTGGCCGAGCGCATGGACACCGGCATGATCCGGCGCATTCAGCAGTTCACGACCCAGCCGATCTCGGTGGCGACGATCGCCGGCCTCGAGCCCAAGACCGTGCAGCCCAAGGCCTTCTCGCACGCGCCGGCGCATCGTGGCAGCCGCGACCGCGACGTCGCGCCGCGTGCCGCGACGCGCAGCAATCCCTTCGATCGCGCACTGCCCGTTCGCGACGAGCGCTCGGCGCCCGCGCGCCGGCCCGGTCCGGCCGCCTTCAAGGGACGCGGCAAGCCGCAGCGTCCGCGCGCCGGCGGCTTCTCTCGCTGATCCTCGCGCGGGCGACGCCCGCGCCGCCGGCCGCCTAGCGGCGCTGCACCGCGACGGTCACCGTCATCCCGAGGTAGTCGTCGGTCTCGCCGAACCAGCTGCCCGAGATCGGTGCCGCCTGCGACGGGTCGCGGGCGACGCCGACCCGGATCAGCTGCGTGCCGCCGAGCAGGTTGTTGGTCGGGTCGAACGGAACCCAGCCGGCGCCCGGCAGGTAGGCCTGCAGCCAGGCATGCGTGTAGCCCGCGCCGAGGACGATCTCGGACGACGCGCCACGATAGTCGAGCGCGGGGTCGTAGAGGTAGCCCGACACGAAGCGGGTCGCGAAGCCGAGGCGGCGCGCCGCCTCCATCATCAAAAGCGCGAAGTCGCGGCAGGAGCCGCTGCCCAGGCGGATCGTCTCCACCGGGCTCTGCGTGCCTTCCTCGTCGCGGCCGACGTAGCGGAACTGGTCGCGGATGTTCTGGTTCATCGCGACCAGCAGGTCGCGCGTGCCGGTCGGGCCGTCGGTGCGGATGAACTGGCGGGCCCAGGCCGCAAGCTCGCCCTCGGCGTCGTCGTGGTAAGGCCGAAGGTAATGCTCGAGGTCGTAGCGCTCCTCGAGCGAATACGAGAACGGATAGAACTCGGCGTGCGGCGAGAGCGGCAACTCGAGGTTGTTGCTGTGCGCGTGCTCGATCCGAAAGCTGCACACGATCTCGAGCGTGTCCGACCAGGTGCGCGGCTGCACCAGGGCGATCGAGTTCGAGAGCGGATCCTGGATCAGGCGCACCGACGCGTCGGGGCTCACGTCGAGGTCGGTCGCCAGCACGCGCAGGTCGTGGCTCTCGCGCGGACGGAACATGACGCGGTGCTCGCCGAAGCGCACCGGCTGGCGGTAGCGATAGACCGTCGTGTGGGTGATGTCGTAGCGGATCGGCATGGCCGGCCTCTCAGCGCCGAAGCGCTTTGAAGGATCAGGCGCGCAGCAGCTCGACCTCGAACATCAGCGTCGCGTTGGGCGGGATCGCGCCGCCGGCGCCGCGCGCACCGTAGCCGAGCTCGGGCGGAATGACGAGCACGCGGGTGCCGCCTTCCTGCATGCCCTGGACGCCTTCGTCCCAGCCGCGGATGACCATGCCGCCGCCGAGCTCGAACTCGAACGGATCGTTGCGGTCCTTGCTCGAGTCGAATTTCTTGCCCTTGACGCCGTTGTCGTAGAGCCAGCCGGTGTAGTGGACCGAGACGTTGCGGCCGGCTTCGGCAGCCTTGCCGGTACCGGCAACGGTGTCGTCGTACTGGAGGCCCGAGGGAGTGGTCTGCATGGGGTTCCTTGATGAAGGGTGGGACGCTCTCGCAAACCGCGAGCGATACCTGCTGCCCGCTTTGGCGAGGCGAAAGTCGAATCATGCCCGACGAAACCGACGGGCCGTGCCGTCTCCTCAGTCGGCGCCGAACCGTGCGGCCCATTCGCCGGTCGCGGCGTCGAGCCATGCCGCAATCGTCGTGGCGACGCCCTCCAGGCCGAGCACCGCGCCCGCCGCGCGCAGGGCGCCGAGCGGCGATGCCGGATCGAGCGCGGACGCACCGGTCTGCTTCGACAGCTTGCTGCCGTCGCCGGCGCGGACGAGCGGCGTGTGCAGGTAGCGCGGCGTCGGCAGGCCGAGCAGGCGCTGCAGCAGGATCTGGCGCGGCGTGCTGTCGACGAGGTCCTCGCCGCGCACCACGTCGGTGACCCCTTGCGCCGCGTCGTCGACGACGACTGCCAACTGGTAGGCCCAGAGGCCGTCGGCGCGCTTCAGCACGAAGTCGCCCACCTCGCGCGCGACATCCTGCCGGCGCGGCCCGAGCCGGCGATCGGTCCAGGCGACGACGGCGTCGCCGTCATCGGCTTCGCCGCCATCGGCCCGGCCGCCGCACACGCGAAGCCGAATCGAGCGCGCCGCTTTCCCGCCGAGGCCGTGCCGACACGTTCCGGGATAGATGCGATCGGTCCGCCCTTCGCCGTCGTCGGCGGCCGGCGCCGACAGGCGCTGCAGGTCGCGCCGGCTGCAGCCGCACGGATAGGCACGACCGAGCGTCGCGAGTCGCTGCAGCGCGGCGTCGTAGAGTCCCGTGCGCTGCGACTGCAGGGCGACCGGCTCGTCCGGCCGCAAGCCGCATCGCTCGAGCTGGTCGAGGATCGTCGCCCTCGCGCCAGCGACGTTGCGTGGCGTGTCGAGGTCCTCGATGCGCACCAGCCAGCGGCCGCCGTGCGCGCGCGCGTCGAGCCACGACGCGAGCGCGGCGACCAGCGATCCGGCGTGCAGCGGGCCGGTCGGCGATGGGGCGAAGCGGCCGATGTAGTCGCCGTCGCGCACGCCGGAATCCTCGCTCGTCCGATCGACGGAGGCTCAGGCGCCCAGCCCGGGCCCGCTGCCGTAGCGGTCGAGCAGCGCTCGCTTCGTCTCTGCGTGCTCGAGGCGGTCGAGCCACCAGCGCAGCGCCA
>JBBSBZ010000272.1:0-4656 GCA_038250795.1 Burkholderiales bacterium
CGGAGACCCACACGCGGTAGGGATCGCGCGTGTTCTGCCACGGCAGGTCGCGCCGGCCGTGGCTGCGCTGCCAGGCGACGACGCGTTCGGCGAAAACGAGCGGGCGATCGGCGCCGGTCAAGCCTGGCGCTGCTCCATCGCCTCGACGGGCACGGCGTCGTCGAAGAGCGGAATGTCGGTCTCGACCATCGCCGCGTCGGTCGCCAGCGGCGCGGCGAAAGCGTGCTCGCGCAGCGCCTCGGCCAGCTCGGCGGTGCGCGCCTGGAAGTGCTGCAGGCGCTTGTCCTGGGTCTCGATCTCGTCGATCCGGGTCTCGAGCTCGCCGGCCGCGTTCTGCACCTTCTCGAGCGTCTCGCTGCGCCGCTTGAACGCCTTGCGCCGCTCGCGCAGCTGCGCATCGACCTGGGCCGAGACCGCCTTGTTCCACAGCTCGAGCTCGCTGCTCGCGTTCTCGAACACGACGCGCAGCTTGGAGACCAGCATGCGCCGGAACTGCTCCATGAACTTGGGCTGTGCCAGGCGCAGGGCCAGCGTCAGGCCGAGGTACTGGACGTAGTTGCTCTCGATCAGCTGCAGCTCGTTGGAGAAGCGCTCGAAGTCGAGCGGCTTGCCGATGGCGAGGCTGAAGCCGTACTCGGCGTTGAGGCGCGAGAACGTGGCCGTCAGCATCTCGCGGATCTCGGCGTTGCGGCGCTGGCCCTGCAGGAGCAGCTCGCGCAGCCGCGCGCACAGGGCGACGAAGGCCTTTCTCGCGCCCAGGTTCAGGAAGCCCGAGCTCATCGAGGCCTGCATCTCGGCGACCTCGTCGCGCAGGCGATCGGAGGACAGGTCGACCAGCATGTCCTTCAGCATCCGCGCATGCACCGAGCGCATCGCCTGCAGGAGCGTCGTGCAGTCCTCGAACTCGAGCGTCTCGGCCTCGACGCGCTTGAGCATGAGCTTGACCTTCGAGCCGTTCTTGCCGCGCAGACCGCGCAGCTCGAGGGTCTGCTCGGCGAGCTGGCGGCGCTGGTCGCCGAGCCTGCGCACGACATGCTCCTCGATCCGCTGCGCACCTTCCTGCACGACCTGCTCGAGCACGTGACGGCGCTGCGGCAGCAGCTCGGCGCCGAGGGCAGCCTCGAGCTTGGGCAGACGGCTTTCGTTGAGGCCCATCTCGTCGCCGCCCACGCGCGCCGCGAGCGCCTGCCGCGCCGAGAGCGGAAAGACGCGCTGCATCGGCACGCCGAGCGTGCGCGCGGTTTCCCTGGCCTGCTGCGTGATCTGCGCCTCGACCTGCTCCGGCGTCGCGAGCGGATCCTCGAGCGCGTCGATCTTGTTGAGGACGACGAAGCGCGTCGGCGCGTGCGCACCGAGATGGTCGCGCCAGATCGCGAGATCGGACTTGGTGACGCCGGTGTCGGCGCCGAGGATGAAGACCGTCGCGTGCGCGCTCGGCAGGAGGTTGAGCGTCAGCTCGGGCTCGGCGCCGATCGCGTTCAGGCCCGGCGTGTCGAGCACGACCAGGCCCTGCTTCAGGAGCGGATGCGGGTAGTTGATGAGGGCATGGCGCCAGGCCGGCACCTCGACCTTGCCATTGTCGTCGACCGGCGGGTTGTCATCGGGCGCGTCGTCGTCCCAGAATCCGAGCGCACGCGCCTGCTGCTCGGTGACCCACTCGGTGCGCGTCACCTCGAGGAGCGACTCGGCCAGCTGGTCGGGGTCCTGCACGTCGAGGGCGAGCCGGCGCCAGGCGCGCGGCTGGTTGCGCATCTCGCCGAGCGAAAGGCCTTCCAGGCGGGTCTCGATCGGCAGCAGCAGCAAGGACGCCGGCTCGTCGCCGCGCCAGCCGAGCTCGACCGGGCACATCGTCGTGCGTCCCGGCGTCGCCGGCAGGATGCGCCGGCCGGTGTCGGCGAAGAAGATCGCGTTGATGAGCTCCGACTTGCCGCGCGAGAACTCGGCGACGAAGGCGACGACGAGCTTCTCGTTGCCGAGGCGCTCGCGCAGCGCCGCGACCTGGTCGGCCGCGTCGCCCTGCGCCAGCTCGTGCTCCGCGAGGAATCGGGCGAGCGTCTCGAGGCGCTCGACGAGGGCGGCGCGCCAGCCACCGAGGGCGTCGAGACTGGTGGCGAAAGAGTGAGTCATCGAACGGCGCGAGGCGATCGGATCATGGTAGCGCAGCGTTTTCGCGGCCGACGCCGTCGAAACACCTCGTCACAGTCCTGTGCGGGCCTTTCGCACGATGCGCGTCGCTCCGACTCGCGCTTCGTTGTATTCAGCGCCGCTGGCAGCCCGGACAGAAGAAGGTCGCGCGTGCGCCCTGGACGATGCGCCGCACCGTCGTGCCGCAGCGCGGACACGCCTTGCCGGCACGACCGTACACGCGCGCCTGCAGCTGGAACGCGCCGGCCATGCCGTGGCTGTCGCGGAAGTCGCGCAGGGTCGAGCCGCCGAGCGCGACAGCGCGCGCCAGCGTCGTCCGCACCGCGTCGGCGAGCCGCGCGGCGCGCGCCCGGCTGAGGCGATCGCTGCGCAGGCGCGGGTCGATCGCGGCTTCCCACAGCGCCTCGCAGGCGTAGATGTTGCCGGCGCCGACGACGATCTCGCCGCCGAGCAATGCCGCCTTCACGGCAACGCGACGACGGTGCAGGGCCTGCCAGAGATGAGTGCCGTCGAAGCGCGGATCGAAGGGCTCGAGGCCCAGCCCGGAAAGGAGCTTCGTCGCGGGCATCTCGTCGAGCGAGGGTGACCAGACGACGGCGCCGAAGCGGCGCGGGTCGGTGAGCCGCAGCACCCCGCGCCCGGTGATGAGGTCGAAGTGATCGTGGGCGCCGGCATCACCGGCATTCGACGTGAACGCAAGCGATCCCGACATGCCGAGATGCAGCAGAAGGCCGCCCTCGTCGAAGGCGAGCCAGAGGTATTTGCCGCGCCGGCTCACGGCGCCGACGGTGCGGCCGACGAGCGCTTGCGGATCGATGCCCAGCGGCCAGCGCAGCGGCTTGCCGAGGCGAACGCCGGTCACGCGGGCACCCCGGATCCGCTCGGCGAAGCCGAGCCGCGTGACTTCGACCTCGGGAAGCTCGGGCATGTTCAGGATGGCGCTTGCGCATGCGCGGACGACGTCGACGTCTTTGCACGAGCGCGCGGAATTATCACGATCGAGCCGGGTCGGATGCTCTGGCGCGGTCTTCGCGCACCCTTCGGGCCGCCTTCGGCCGAGGGCGTCACACTAGAATCGTTTTTGCCCCCAGGGAGTGACTTATGCCGGCGTTTCGAGTTGCACCAGGCCCGGTTCGCGCTTCGTTCGCTGCCGTGTCGCTGCTGGTGCTGGCCGGCGTCGCGACCGCCGCGACGAGTCCCGCCAGCGCGCCCGCCAAGGTCGAGAACTCGAAGCTCGACGCACCGCTCTTCTATCAGCTTCTGCTCGGCGAGATCGAGCTGCGCGAGGGCCAGGCCGGCACTGCCTATCAGCTGATGCTCGATGCGGCGCGGCGCTCGAAGGACGAGCAGCTTTTCAAGCGTGCGACCGAGATCGCCCTGCAGGCACGAGCAGGCGAGCAGGCGCTCGCGGCCGCGAGCGCCTGGCGCCAGGCCTGGCCCGATTCGCAGGACGCGATGCGCTATCAGATCCAGCTGCTGATCGCGCTCAATCGACTGCCCGAGGTCGAGGAGCCGCTGACCAGCCTGCTGCGGCATGCGCCGCGCCCGGCGCTGCCGGCGATGCTCGAGGCCGTGCCCCGCTTCCTCGCCCGCTCGCCCGATCGCCACGCGACCGCCGTGCTCGTCGAACGCACGCTGCAGCCCTTCGTCGACGAGCAGGACACGCGCGCCTCGGCGCTCGTCGCCATCGGCCGGGCATGGCTCCTGGCCGAGGATCGCCCCAAGGCGCTCGCGGCGCTGAATCGCGCCAGCGAGGCCGATCCTGGCTCCGAAGGGGCGGCCCTGCTCGCGCTCGACATGCTGCCGGTGACGCCCGAGGCCGAGGCCGTGGTCACGCGCCAGCTGGCGGCCAAGCCGTCGAGCCGTGCGGTGCGCCTGCTCTATGTCCGCACGCTTGCGACTTCGCAGCGGCTCGCCGACGCGACCACGCAGGTCCAGGTGCTGACCGAGTCCGAGCCGAACCTCGCGCCGCCCTGGCTCACGCTCGGCGCGCTCCAGCTCGAGATGCGTCATCCCAAGGAGGCGAGCGCCGCCTTGCAGAACTACGTGCGCCTGGTCGAAGGCGGCGCGCCGGTGAATTTCGTGGCCGCCGCCTCCGCGCCTGCACCTGCCGCCAGCGCGGCCGGCGACGACGAGGACGACACGCCGCCGAACACGTCGAGTGCGCTGACGCAGGCGTTCCTGCTGCTCGCGCAGGCCGCCGAGCTCGACCAGGACTACGCCGGCGCCGAGCGCTGGCTCGCCCGCATCGACAACCCGAAGCGCGCGCTCGAGGTGCAGGTGCGACGGGCATCGCTGCTGGCGCGCCAGGGGAAGATCGCGGCGGCGCGCGACCTGATCCGGCGCGTGCCCGAGCAGTCGCCCGGCGACGCGCGCGCCAAGCTGATCGCCGAGGCCGAGCTGCTGCGCGACCGCAAGCTGTACGGCGACGCCGCACAGGTGCTGGACCAGGCCAACAAGAGCTTTCCCGACGACGCCGACCTGCTGTACGAGCAGGCCATGGTGGAGGAA
>JBBSBZ010000273.1:0-4648 GCA_038250795.1 Burkholderiales bacterium
ACCGGTGCGTCGATCATCGCGGCGCCCGCCTCGCCGAGGCGCCGTCCGGTGGCCTCGGTGAGCCAGGGCTCGGACGACGAGGTGTCGACGAGGAGCGTGCCCCGTCGGATGCCCGAGAGCAGGCCGTCGGCGCCCGTCACGAGCTCCTGCACGACGAGGCCGTTCGGCACCATCGCGAAGACGATGTCGCTGCGTGCGGCGAGCTCGGCCGGCGTCGCCGCGACGTGCGCGCCGGCGAGCGTCGCGGCGAGGTCCTGCGCGCGTCCGGGCACCGGGTCGAAGAGCGTCATCGCGTGGCCCGCGGCGGCGAGGTGCGACGCCATCGGCCGGCCCATGACGCCGAGGCCCGCGAAGCCGACCGCCGGTGGGGCTGGGTTCATGTCGTGAGGGTTAACGAGGTCGCGCGGGAGGCGCGCGTGCCGGCAAGCTGCGAACGCCAGCGCGATGCCGAAAGAGCAGCACCTGGCGAGGGAACGATACACTTTTCGAGGGCAGAACGTCCTCCAGGAACCCACATGAAATCGATGCGCATCCTCGCCCCCGCTCTCGTCGCGGCGGCTTTCTTCGGCGCCGTGCCCGCAGCTGGCGCCCAGACCGTTCTCACCATGTCGAGCTGGGTCGGGCCCACTCACCTGCTCACCCGCGACGTCCTGCAGGCCTGGGCCACCTCGGTGGAAAAGGCCACCAACGGTCGCGTCAAGTTCCAGATGCTGCCGAAGGCGCCGTCGGCCGCGCCGGGCACCTTCGACGCCGTGCGCGACGGCCTGGTCGATGTCTCGTACGTCACCGCGAGCTACACGCCGGCCCGTCATCCGCTGCCGCTGGTCGCCGAGCTTCCCGGGGCCGGCGCCACCGCCGAGATCAACTCGGTGGCGTACTCGCGCATCCACTGGAAGTACCTGCAAGCCGCCAACGAGTACAAGGGCGTCAAGCTGCTCGGCGTCTTCACGCACGGCCCCGGGCAGATGTTCCTGGTGAAGAAGAAGGTCGACTCGATCGACGATCTCGCCGGACTCAAGATCCGCACCGGCGGCGGCATCGCCGAGCAGGCCGCCAAGGCGCTCGGCGCATCGCCCTTCGTCAAGCCCGCGCCCGACTCGTACGAGCTGCTCTCGGCCGGTGTCGCCGACGGCACCTTCTTCCCGTCGGAATCGATCAAGTCCTTCAACCTGGAGAAGGTCATCCACTTCGCGACCTTCTTCCCCGGCGGCTTCTATTCGTCGTCGTTCGGCTTCTTCATGAACCAGGACAAGTGGGACAAGCTGCCCAAGCAGGACCAGGACGCCATCCTCTCGGTCTCGGGCGAAGTGCTCGCGCGGCTCGCCGGCAAGGCCTGGGACGCCGCCGACAAGGTCGGCCTCGAGGCCATGAAGGCGGCCGGCGTCGACATCACCCAGGCCAGCCCGGCCTTCGTCGCCGACGTGCGCAAGCGCACCGAGCCGCTGGTTCAGGCGTGGATCAAGTCGGCCGACGCCAAGGGCATCGACGGCGCCAAGGTGTACGCCGAGTTCCACGAAGAGCTGAAGCGCGTCGCCGCCGGCAAATGACGGACGCCGATCCGCGACGCGCGCTCACGCGCTCGGCCTGGATCCTCGCCGACGAAGGCCACGAGTCGGGGCTGGCCGGCCAGCTGACGGCGCGCGGCCCGCGCGACGGAACCTTCTGGACGCTGCCGCTCGGCCTGGCCTTCGACGAGGCCGAGGAAGCCTCCTGGCTGCTCATCGACGACGACCTCCGGGTGCTCGAGGGGAAAGGCTCCTTCGGCATCCGCGAGCCCAATCCGGCGACGCGCTTTCACCTGTGGGTCTACCGCACCCGCGAGGACGTGGCAGCGATCGTGCACACCCATCCGCCAGCCACCTCGGCGCTCGCCGCCGCTGTCCAGCCGCTGATCGTCGCCCACATGGACGCGACGCCGCTCTTCGACGACATCGCCTTCCTGGCCGACTGGCCGGGCCTGCCGACGGCCGACCGCGAGGGCGAGCTGATCGCCGAAGGCCTGGGCAGCAAGCACGCCGTGCTCCTCGCGCACCACGGCCAGCTGTCGGCCGGCCGCGGCGTCCAGGAGGCGACCTTCCTCGCCGTCTTCATCGAGCGCATGGCGCGCCTGCAGATCGATGCCGCCGCAGTCGGCGGCGTCAAGCCGATCGACGCCGGCGAGGCCCGCCGCGCCCGCGACTTCCTGCGCACCGACCGGATCATGAACGCGACCTTCGACGCCTGGTCGCGGCGCGCCGAGCGGCGCCGCCTTCGGCCATGAGGTCGCGAGCGGCACGCTGGCTCCACTACGGCCTGGGCGCCGTCTCCGCGACGGTGCTGTTCGCGATGATGCTGGTGACCGCAACCGACGTCGCCGGCCGCTATCTCTTCAACACGCCGCTCGCAGGCGGCCTCGAGCTCACCGAGATGATGCTGGCGGCGCTGATCTACTCAGGCCTGCCGCTCGTGTCGCTGGGTCGCGGCCACATCGTCATCGACACCCTCGACCCGTTCTTTTCCCGCGCCTTCAAGCGCGCGCTCGACATCGCCGCCGACCTGACCTGCTTCCTGACCCTGGCGGGCATCGGCTGGCTGATCTTCCGGCGCGCCCTGCGCGTGGCCGCGTACGGCGACACCACCAGCGTGCTCAAGCTGCCGCTCGCACCGGTGGCGTGGCTGATGGGCGCGATGATCGTGGTGACGGCGCTGATCCATCTGGCGCTGATCATCGTGCCGCATGCCGAGCCGGTGCGCGTCGACGGTCACTGAGAGACGGCGGCGATGACCGAAGCCTTCGTCGGCCTCGCGGCCATGCTCGTGATCTCGTTCCTGCGCGTGCCGATCGCGTTCTCGATGGGACTGATCGGCTTTGTCGGCGTCTGGTGGATGCGCGGCCTGCCGATCTCGATGGCGTCGGCCACCTCTGTCGTCTACGAGTCGGGCTTCCAGTACACGCTGTCGGTCGTACCGCTCTTCATCCTGATGGGCAACTTCGTCACCAAGGCCGGCATGTCGAAGGAGCTCTACCGGGCGGCCTACACGTTCGTCGGCCACCTGCGCGGCGGCCTGGCGATGGCGACCGTGCTCGCCTGCGGCGGCTTCGGCGCGATCTGCGGCTCGTCGATCGCGACCTCGGCGACGATGGCGCAGGTGGCCTATCCGTCGATGCGCGACCACGGCTACGGCGACGACCTCGCCGCCGGCTCGATCGCAGCCGGCGGCACGCTCGGCATCCTGATCCCGCCGTCGACGCTGATGGTGATCTACGGAATCCTCACCGACACCAGCATCGGCAAGCTGTTCGCCGCCGGCGTGCTGCCCGGCCTCGTCGCGGTCGTCCTGCTGTGCATGGCGGTTCAGTACATCGTCTGGCGCAACCCGGCCGCCGGCCCGCCTGCCGAGCGGGTGTCGTGGACGGAGCGGATGGCCGCGGTCAAGGACGTGTGGGCGGTGGCGGCGCTCTTCGTGCTCGTCATGGGCGGCATCTATGGCGGCGTCTTCACGGCCACCGAGGGTGCCGGCGTCGGCGCCTTCGGCGCCTTCGTGATCGCGCTGCTGCGGCGCTCGCTCTCCTGGCGAGCCCTCTTCGATGTGCTGGTCGACAGCTCGCGCACGACCGCGATGCTCTTCATGATCCTGGTCGGCGCGCTGGTCTTCACCAACTTCCTCAACTACACGACGATGCCGGGCGACCTGAAGACGCTGGTGTCGCGCTACGAGCTTCACCCGGCCTGGGTGATGGCGGCGATCTGCATCATCTACATCGTGCTCGGCGCGGTGATGGAGGAGCTCTCGATCATCCTGCTGACGGTGCCGGTGTTCTTCCCGCTCGTCGTCGGCCTGGGCTACGACCCGGTGTGGTTCGGCATCGTCATCGTCGTCGTCATGCAGATCGGCCTCATCAGCCCGCCGGTAGGCATGAACATGTTCGTCGTCAAGAGCATGCTGCCGCACCTCACGACCAAGACCATCTTTCGCGGCGTGACGCCGTTCGTGTGGGCCGAGATCGTGCTGCTGGCGATCGTGGTCGCGTTCCCGTGGCTGAGCCTGGTGCTGCCGCGGTTGATGAAGCTGTAGGAAGGGGCGTCCTAGGGCCGTTAGTGCCCCTGACGGCCGCGAGTCGATGGCCGCGAAGCAGCTCCGGGCTCGCTCATGCAAACAAGGTGCGAGTGGCTTGCCGGCCGGCCATCACCTCGCTGAAGCGGCGGCCACCGATGGCACCCCCATCCACCACGATGTCGCTGCCGTTGACGAATGACGATTCGTCACTGGCCAGGTAGATGGCAGCGTTGACGATGTCGTCGGGGACACCTGCTCGCGGCACCGCCTGCATCTTGGCGAGGACCGCCTTCATCTTCTCGGCGCTCGCTTCGGCCGCGCCCCCGGTCAGGCCATAGGCCTTGCCGAAGATCCCGGTGGCGATGCCTCCCGGAGAAATGGAATTGACCCGCACGTTGTCTTCGCCCAGCTCGAGTGCCGCACAGCGGCTCAGGTGAATCAGGGCGGCCTTGGCGGCCGAGTAGCCCAGCGTTCCCGCGTAGCCTGCACGGTGCCCGGCAATGGAGCCGATGTTGATGATGCTGCCCTGCTGCTGCGCACGCATGCGCGCAGCGACATGCTTCATGTGCGCCATCGCACCGCGCACGTGCACGGCAAAGGTGTGGTCGAA
>JBBSBZ010000274.1:0-4621 GCA_038250795.1 Burkholderiales bacterium
CTCGACGTTGGCCAGGCTCGCGACGTCGTCGTCGCTCGAGTGGACGACCAGGCAGGGCGCGCGCACCGACGCCAGTCGACGCCGCACGTGGCGCGAGAGACCGACGAACTCCGCCAGGGACGGCCAGGGGTTGCCGGCCAGGCCGGCCGCTGCGCTGTCGCCGGCGAGCATGCTGCCGACGATCCAGCTGCGGATGCGCTCGTTCCTGATGCCGTACGGGAAAGACTCCATGAAGACCCGCTCGCGGCCGAACCCGAGCCGGCAGGCCAGCGGCAGCAGGAACGAGAGGCGGGCGATCGCCGGGATCGCCCAGCCGTCGTAGCGAAACGTGGTGCCGTAGAGGGCGACGCCGTCGACGTCGTCGGGCCGGTCGATGGCGAGCTTCAGGGCGAGCAGCGCGCCCATCGAAAGACCGGCGACGAAGAGATGGTCGACCTGCCGGCGCAGATCGCTCGCCGCGACGTCGACGCTGCGGTACCAGTCGCGCCAGCCGGTCGCGACGAGATCGTCGTTGCTGCCGCAGTGGCCGGCGAGCTGCACCGCACGGACGGTGAAGCCGGCCTCGTGCAGGCCGCGCGCGACGAAGCGCATCTCGGTCGGCGTGCCGGTGAGGCCATGGACCAGGAGCACGCCCGAGCGGCCCGCCGGCCACAGGAAATCGAGCGACTTCCTTGCTGGCTCGCTCACGGCGACGGGCCGACCTCGCGCTTGGCCCGCGTCAGCACCTGGTCCAGAAGCTTCATGCCGAGGTCGATCTCGTCCGCGCTGATGTGCAGCGACGGTGCGAAGGTGATGACGTTCTTGTAGTAGCCGCCGATGTCGAGGACGAGGCCGCACTTCTCCTTGCCGTTCTGCAGTTCGCCGGCCAGGCCGATGTCGACCATGCGGTCGACCAGGCGCTTGCTCGGCGTGGCGCCGTCGGCCTCGCAGATCTCCGCGCGCAGCGCCAGGCCCAGGCCGTCGACGTCGCCGATCTCCGGGTGGCGCTTCTGCAGGTCGCGCAGGCCCGCGAGGAAGTGCGCCCCCGAGCGCATCACCATCGTCTCGTAGTCGGTCTCGGCGAGCATCTTCATGGTCTCGAGGCCGATGGCCGTGCCGAGCGGGTTCGAGGCGAAGGTCGAGTGGGTCGAGCCGGGCGGGAAGACCTTCGGCGAGATCAGCTCCTCGCGCGCCCACAGGCCCGCGAGCGGGTTGAGGCCGTTGGTGAGCGCCTTGCCGAAGACGAGGATGTCGGGCGTGACGCCGAAGTGCTCGATGCCCCAGAGCTTGCCGGTGCGATAAAAGCCCATCTGGATCTCGTCGACGACCAGGAGCACGCCGTAGCGGTCGAGGACCCGCTTCAGGCCCTTGAAGAAGTTGGGCGGCGGGATCACGTAGCCGCCCGTACCCTGCACCGCCTCGACGTAGAACGCCGCGTACTCGCACTGGCCGGCCTTGGCGTCCCAGACGCCGTTGTATTCGGTCTCGAAGAGACGCTCGAACTGGCGCACGCACTGCTCGCCGTACTCTTCCTTCGTCATGCCCTTGCCGCCGCGGAAGTGGTATGGAAACGGCACGAACTGCGCACGCTCGCCGAAGTGGCCGAAGCGGCGCCGGTAGCGGTAGCTCGACGTGATCGCCGAGGCGCCGAGGGTGCGCCCGTGGTAGCCGCCCTCGAAAGCGAACATCAGGCTCTTGCCTTCGGTCGCGTTCCGCACGAGCTTGAGCGAGTCCTCGATCGACTGCGAGCCGCCGACGTTGAAGTGGACGCGGCCGCGTCGGTCCCATTTCTTCTGCGCGTCCTCGGCGATCGCCTTGGCGAGCTCGATCTTGGTCGGATGCAGGTACTGGCTCGCGACCTGCGGCAGCGTGTCGAGCTGGCGCTTCATCACATCGTTCAGGCGCTTGTTGGCGTAGCCGAAGTTCACCGCCGAGTACCACATCTGCAGGTCGAGGTAGGGCACGCCGTGCCGGTCGAACAGGTAGCTGCCCTCGCAGCGATCGAAGATCTTGGGCGGCTCGACGTAGTGGACGGTGTCGCCGAACGAGCAATAGCGGGCCTCGTCGGCGAGGAGTTCGGCGTCTGTCATCGGGAAGCTTCCTTTTCTCGGGGCAATGTGGTGAGGGTCGGCGCCTCTTCCACGAGGTCGGTCCAGGCGCGCAGCGCCTCGGCGAAGTTCGCGACGGGGCGATGGGCGATGCCTTCGCGCTCGCAGTGCACGCGCAGCTTCGAGCGAGCGAACGTCATGCTCGAGGCCGCTGCGACGCAGTAGTCGGACGCGCCGTCACCGATCATCAGCACGGGCCGGCCCGGCTCGGCGCGTGCGCGCGCGCACTTGCAGGTCGCGCCGGCGCTGACGCAATCCGGGCGCGCGTGCGGGAACTCGAGCTTCCAGCGGCGCGGGCCGGTCTGCACGAGTCGGCTCGCATAGACCGGCGCGCCGCCCATCGAAGCGCGGCCGAGGATCGAGAGGATCGCGAGATCGAGGCCGTCGCTGACGATCGCGATCGACGAGCCTTCGGCCTGCACGCGAGCCGCGAAAGCCCTGAACTCGGGATCGATCGCGATCCCGGCGAGATGCTCGTCGAGTTCCTCGCGACTGCAGTCGAGGAGCGCAACCTGGCCCGCCATGCAGGCGCGCGACGTGATCAGGCCGGCCAGCCACCTGCGCTCGAGATCCTGCCAGCCGTCACGCGCGAAGCGGGCGAGGAGCGAGTCGGTGACGTCGGTCGGGGAGATCGTGCCGTCGAAGTCGCACAGCACCGTCCACCGCGGCGCGGCCGACCGCGCCACCGGCGTCGCGACGCTCACGCGGCCTCGGCCGGTGCCGTCGACCCTGCCTTGCGCCGCTCGTCGTCGAGCAGCGCCACGAGGTTCGCCAGCGTGATGCCGCTCTGGCGCGGATCGAGCTTGTCCTCCGGCACGCGCACCGAGTACTGATCCTCGACGGCGAACACGAATTCCATCAGGGTGAGCGAGTCGAGGCCGAGGCTCTCGAGCGTGGTGTCGGGGCGCAGGTCGGCCGCCGTCACCTGGAACTTGTCGCGCAGGATGCGGACGATGTCATCGAAGAGTTCGTTGTTCATGGCTTCGGCGAGAAGGAGGTGGCCCGCAACGCCCGCCGCCGATCGACCCGCATCGGCGCTGACGTATGCTCGTTCGGAGTTATCCCATGCAGCACCTGACGGCATCCTGACCCGCAACGCCGGTTTCGAATGCGAATCCTTCTCGTCGAAGACGACACGGTGCTCCACGCCGTGATTCGCGACAGCCTCGAGGACGCCGGCAACCGCGTCGACAGTGCGTGGACGCTCGCCGAGGCGAGCCACATCTGGAGCGTGCAGGGGTTCGACGCGGTGGTGCTCGATCTCAACCTCCCCGACGGCAGCGGCCTTGTCGCGCTGCGAGCCGCACGCGCGCGAGGCGACCGTTCGGCTGTGCTCGTGCTCACGGCGCGCAACCGCACCGAGGAGCGCATCGCCGGCCTCGACGCCGGCGCCGACGACTACCTCGGCAAGCCCTTCGAGCTCGGCGAGCTGGCGGCGCGACTGCGCGCGCTCACGCGGCGCGTGCTCGGCGCCGACGACGTCGCCGAGGTCGGCGGGCTGCGCCTGCAGCGCGCTGCCGGACGCTTCTTCGTCGCCACCGGCAGCCCGCCGGTCGAGCTCGAGCTGCCGGCGCGCGAGCACGCCGTGCTGGTCGAGCTGATGACGCCCCCGGGCCGCGTCGTCAGCAAGAAGACGCTCTCCGACAAGCTCTCCGGATTCGACGATCACCTCGGCGACAACGCGCTCGAGGCCTTCGTCTCGCGCCTGCGCAAGAAGCTCGTCGGCAGCGGCTCGACGATCCGCACCCTGCGCGGTCTCGGCTACCTGATCGAGCCCGATCGTTCGAGCGATGCGTGAGATGGCGGGATCGGCCCGGACCGGCCGGACGCTTCGCTCGCGCCTGCTCTGGCGCGTCCTGCTCGCGCTCGCGATCACCTGGTCGATCGGCAGCGGAGCAGCCTTCTCGCTCTCGTGGGTGCTGGCAGGTCGCGCCTTCGACCGCGCGCTGCTCGACGATGCCCACGCCATCGCCGGCAACGTCGCAGCGCGCGAGGGTTCGCTGGCCCTCAACCTCACGCCGCGCGAGATCGGCAGCGTCCTGTTCGATACCGAGGAGAACGAATACTTCGCCGTCCACGACGCCGAGGGGCGCACGATCGCGAGCAACGCCGACATCGTCGGCACGAATGCGCTCGTTCTCGATCGGACCGGCTTCTCGGATGGCCACGTTGACGACGTCCCGGTTCGCATCGTCGTGCTGCGATCGGCGGGCGCCGAGCCGTTCACCGTGGTGATGGCGCAGACCACGCGCAACCGCAGCCGGCTGCTCAGCGGCTTGCTCGAGCGCTCGCTTCTGCCGCAGCTCGCCCTCCTGCTGGTGCTCGGCGTCTACCTGTGGCGTGTGATCAAGCGCGAGCTGCAGCCGCTCGGGGATCTCCAGCGCGAGCTCGACCGGCGCCATTCGAGCGACCTCGATCCGATCGGCGGCGCGCCGATCTCGAGCGACGTCGAGAAGCTGCGCGATGCCGTCAACTCGCTGCTTGCACGCGTCGGCCGCGGCGTGCAGGCGCAGCGCGAGTTCTCGGGCAATGTC
>JBBSBZ010000275.1:0-4620 GCA_038250795.1 Burkholderiales bacterium
GATGCGCGTCGTCATGTTCTCCTTGCCGGAGAAGCGCAGGTTCGCCTCCAGGCCGGTGAGCGCGTCGGGCGACATGGCGGCGCGCTCTTCCATCGCGATGCGGATCTCGTCGTCCCAGTCGATGTCGTCGGGGGCGGCGGTGACGAGGCCGAGCGCGAGCGCCGCGTCGGCGCCGAGCGGCCTGCCGATTGCCGCGCGTGCGGCGGCGAGCGGCGCGTTCTCCTCGTGGAAGCGGCGCGCGAGACGCGACTGGTCGGTGACCATCGGCACGAGGCCGAAGTTGAAGGCATCGAGCTGCAGCTTCGGCGCCCGCGCGGCGTCGTCGGGCAGCGCCAGCATGTAGGCGCGGTCGGCGGCGAAGGCGAGCTCGGCGAGCAGGCCGGCGAAGCACGAACCGGGCTGGATCAGCGCGAAGAGCGTGCGCGAGGTGACGTCGAGGCGAGCGAAGGTGCGGCGCAGGAGGCCGATCGTCTCGGTCACGAGCCAGTGGTCCTGGTGGGCCAGCATCGTCGCGTCGGCGGCGAGCACCGCGGCAGCATCGCCTTCGGTCTTCAGGATCCAGGTGCCGAGCTCGAGCTCGTTGGTGCGCAGATGGAGGATCGCGTCGTCGAGCTCGCGCGCCATCGCCAGCGGCCACCACGACGCGCCCGCCGCCTCGATCGCGGCGGCATCGGCCGGCTGCGCGCCGGTGGGCGCCTTGACGGTGATCGTCGCGGCGCGCTTCGAGCGGTCGAGGTCGACCGCGACATGCGCATAGCGGATCGCGTCGGCCGTCTCCTCGCGCTCGATGCGCGCCAGCGTGACGCCGCTGGCGCCAGCGGGACGCGGGCTCTGCGCCGCGAGCGTGGCCGCGCGCTCGTGCACGGCGGCCGCGAACTGCGCCGGCCTGGCGATCGCATCGACGAGCCGCCAGTCGACCGCGCGCTGGCCACGCACGCCTTCGACGCTGGTGCAGAAGATGTCGGCGAGGTCGTGGCGGACCTTCCTCTTGTCGGTGACGCGGGTCAGGCCGCCCGTGCCCGGCAGCACGCCGAGCAGCGGCACCTCGGGCAGCGACACCGACGACGAGCGGTCGTCGACGAGGACGATCTCGTCGCATGCCAGCGCCAGCTCGTAGCCGCCGCCGGCACATGAGCCGTTGACCGCGGCGATGAACTTGACCCCGGAATGGCGCGACGTGTCCTCGATGCCATTGCGCGTCTCGTTGGTGAACTTGCAGAAGTTCACCTTCCACGCGTGGCTCGAGACGCCGAGCATGAAGATGTTCGCGCCCGAGCAGAAGACGCGGTCCTTGGCGCTGGTGACGATCACAGCGCGCACTTCGGGATGTTCGAAGCGGATGCGATTGAGCGCGTCGGCGAGCTCGACGTCGACGCCGAGGTCGTAGCTGTTGAGCTTGAGCTTGTAGCCGGGCCGGATGCCGGCGTCTTCGGCGATGTCGAGCGTCAGGCGGGCGAGCGCGCCTTCGGCCGAGAGCTTCCAGTGGCGGTACTGGGACGGCTCGGTGCGGAAGTCGACGCGGGGCGAAGAGCTCGACATGGCGGTGTTCCTGGATCGGTCGGAAGATGCATCATATTGCCTTTGCCGAAAGACTGCTTCAGGCTGGACATGCAGTTTGCTGCATGTGTGTGACCTCGCCGATGAGGCGGGCCAGGGCGTCGAAGCTCTGCGCCACCGTCCGCCCGCTCGTGTCGAGCGTCGCATCGGCCTTCGAATAGAAGGGCGTCCGGCCTTCCAGGATGCGACGCAGATCGTCCATCGCCTCGCGGCTCGCCGCCATGGGCCGGGTGTCGCCCTGCGCGGCGACGCGGCCCATGTGCTCGACCGGCGAGGCCTGCAGCCAGATCGTGGTGCAGTGAGCGAGCAGCTCGTGGAAGGTCGCGGGCTCGGCGACGATGCCGCCCGGGGTCGCGATCACGACCGCCGGTTGCGCCTTGACGACGAGGTCGAGCGCACGCCGCTCGTAGCGCCGGTACGCCGCGGCGCCGTAGAGATCGTGGATCTCGCGAATGCTGCAGCCGGCGACCTTCTCGATCTCGCGGCTCAACTCGACGAAGGGCAGCTCCATCGCGTCGCCCAGCAGGGCGCCGAGGGTCGATTTGCCCGCCCCGCGCAGGCCGACGAGGGCGATCCGGCGGCCGCGCGCCGGATCGGGCTGGCCGCCGCCGAAGTGCACGGCCAGCACGGCCCGGACGCGGCGCAGGTCAGCGTCGCTGCAGCCCTGCAGCAGCTCTCGCAGCATCAGCTCTGGAGAAGTCGTCGTGACGTCGCCCACGAGCTCGGCAAGGGCGCAGTCGAGCGCCGTCGAGACCTGCTGCAGCACCAGGATCGAGGCGTTGCCGACGCCGTATTCCAGATTGGCGAGATGGCGCTCCGAGACGCCGGAGGCGAGCGCGACGCCCTTGCGCGTCAAGCCGCGCCGCGCACGCAGCAGGCGCACGCGTTCGCCGAGCGCCACCAGAAACGGCTCCTTCGCGGCCGACTTCCTGTTCGCGGGCTTTGGCTTGGGCTTCGGCGCGGCGCGCCGGACGGGCGTCGCGGGCATGATGCAGTATAGTGCTCGAAAAGCCCTGGAGGCGGCCCGTCGTCCTCCGGCTTCGCGCCGACCCTCGCACCGTCGCGATCACGATCCCAGGAGACGATCCATGGCCCTGCCGCGCGAATTCAACTTCGCCGCGCACCTCTTCGAGATCAATCGAGAGCGCGCCGGCAAGATCGCCTACGCCGACGATCGCGGCACGCTGACCTACGGGCAGCTCGAGGAGCGTTCGCGCAGGCTCGCAGCCGTCGTGCTCGGCCTCGGCGTGCAGCGCGACGAGCGCGTCCTGCTCCTCATGCACGACTGCAACGAGTGGCCGGTGTCTTTCCTCGGCTGTCTCTTCGCGGGCATCGTGCCGGTCTGCGTCAACACGCTGCTCACCGCCGACGACTACGCCTACATGCTCGAGCACAGCCAGGCGAAGGCCGTCCTGGTGTCGGCCGCGCTGCTGCCGATGCTGCAGAGCGCGATCGGGCGAGGCACGAGCGTCGTGCGCGACGTCGTCGTGGTGCAGCCCGACGGCGCGCTGCCTGGCAACGCGCACGACTTCGAGTTGCGGCTGGCGGCGGCGTCGCCCGCGGTCGGGCCGGCGCCGACGCGCAGCGACGACACCGCGTTCTGGCTCTACTCGTCGGGCTCGACCGGCAAGCCCAAGGGCACCGTCCACACCCATGCCAATCCGTGGTGGACGGCCGAGCTCTACGGCAAGCCCGTGCTCGGCCTGACCGAGAGCGACGTCTGCTTTTCGGCCGCCAAGCTCTACTTCGCCTACGGCCTCGGCAACGCCCTCACCTTCCCGCTCTCGGTCGGCGCCACCGTCGTGCTGATGGCCGAGAGGCCAACGCCAGAGGCCGTCTTCAGGCGCTGGACCGCCGCCGACGCGAGCCTGCGCCCGACCGTCTTCTTCGGCGCGCCGACCGGGTTCGCCGGCATGCTCGCCTCACCCACGCTGCCGGAGCGCGAGGCCGTGAGCCTGCGCATGTGCTCGTCGGCCGGCGAGGCATTGCCCAGCGAGATCGGCCAGAAGTTCGAGCGCCACTTCGGCTGCCAGATCATCGACGGCATCGGCTCGACCGAGATGCTGCACGTCTTCATCTCGAACCGTCCCGGCGACGTGCGCTACGGCACGACCGGCAAGCCCGTCGACGGCTATGCGATCGAGCTTCGCGGCGACGACGGTGGCCGGGTCGCCGACGGCGAGGTCGGCGATCTCTACATCCGCGGGCCGAGCGCGGCGACGATGTACCACGGCGACGCCGAGCGCACCGCCGCGACCTTCCAGGACGGCTGGACGAGAAGCGGCGACAAGTACTCACGCGACGCCGACGGCTACTACACCTACGCCGGCCGCTCCGACGACATGCTGAAGGTGAGCGGCGTGTGGGTGTCGCCGTTCGAGGTCGAGGCGACGCTGATGCAGCACCCGGCGGTGCTCGAGTCGGCGGTGATCGGCACCGAGGACGCCGACGGTCTCGTCAAGACCAAGGCCTTCGTCGTCGTCAAGCCGGGCCAGGCGACGAGCGACAGCGAGCTCAAGGCCTTCGTGAAGGAGCGCCTGGCGCCCTACAAGTACCCACGCTCGATCGAGTTCGTCGACGAGCTGCCGAAGACCGCGACGGGCAAGATCCAGCGCTTTCGCCTGCGCGAGCTCGAACAGGCGCGGTCTCCGTCGAAGTGAGCGCTGTTCAGGCCCCGGGAGCCACCGCGACGGCGCCCCGATTCGTCGACCTCGACTGGAAAGGCCGCGCCCTGCGGCTCGAGACCGAATGGGTCGGCGCGCCGCGCGGTGCCGGCACGCCCGAGGTCGTGTTCCTGCACGAAGGCCTCGGCTCGATCTCGATGTGGAAGGACTTTCCGCGCGCGTTCTGCGAGCGCCACGGCTTCGCCGGCTTCGTCTTCTCTCGCTATGGCTATGGCCGCTCGACGCCGAAGCCGCGCGACGAGCGCTGGGCGAGCGACTTCATGGCGCGGCAGGCGGAGGAGGTCCTGCCTGCGCTCTTCGCCGCCGTCGGCATCGCCCGGCCCTGGCTCTTCGGCCACAGCGACGGCGGCACGATCGCGCTGCTGTACGCGGCGCGCCA
>JBBSBZ010000276.1:0-4617 GCA_038250795.1 Burkholderiales bacterium
CCGTTGACGACGCGGATGCCGGAGACCTTCGAGAGATCGGTCATCAGGTCGGCGCTGATCGCGCGCGCCACGCGGGCGGGGTCGGGGCTGGCACCGATCTCGTCGAACGGGCGCACTGCAATCGTCGGCGGCACGCCGCCCGTGTCGCGGTCGTCCTGTTTCGGGGGTGCTGCGAAGGGGACCGTCATGGACAGGTAGCCGGCCACGACCGCGAGGGTGAGCGCAGCCAGCCCGCCCGCAATCCACCAACTCGATGCCCGGGGCCGCGGCGGCGCCAGCGCGGAACCGGACGGAAGTGCCGGGGACCCATGCGACGGTTGGGGTGAAGGGGCGCTCGCCGTCGTCGGGCCGGTTCCTACGACGATCGACGCGACCAGGCGATAGCCCTTCTTCGCGATCGCCTGCACATAGGTCGGCTGCCGCGCCGTGTCGCCCAGGGCCCTGCGCAGCTTGGTGACGACCTGGGTCAAGGCGTTGTCGCCGACGACGACGCCCGGCCAGACCGCAGCGAGCAGGTCGTCGCGGCTCACCACCTCGCCCGGACGGCTGGCGAGCAGGACGAGCAGCGCCATCGCCTTCGGTTCCAGGGCGACGACGAGATCGTCGCGCGCGATCTGGTTCAGACCCGGCGCGACCCGCCATGCGCCGACCTGAAACGGCGCGAGAGCCGCCCCGCCGGCGGTCCTGGAAGACGCCTCGACACCCCGTGTCATCGATTCCTCATCGAAATCTCACCGCCCGAGAAGGACTCACTGCGACCAAAGGGGTAGTTTGCAACTTCCGGTCGCGTCCGCCACCTTTCGGTGGCTCGAATCAGGAGAGAAGATGAACCCGAACAAGGTCTGCAGAAATCTCGTGGCCACCCTCGCGTTGTCGCTGGGCGCTGGCGCATGGGTTGGCACGGCAATCGCCGCCCCGGAGGCGACCTACACCGTCAAGCCACTGGTCCAGAAGAAGATCAATGCGCTGCCGGCCGGGCCCCTCTATTGGCGAGTCGAGACGTTCCCGACCCTGTCCGACGCCAAGGCCGCAGTGGGTCCGGACGGCTGGAACCCGGCTTCGGTTCGATACGAGACGACCACGGCGCTGATCGCCGAAACCGCGGGCAAGGTCTGGGTCCTGACACTCGGCGAAAAGGATGCGTCGACGCCCGGCGGCACCAAGCTGACCGAGATCGGCCCCGTACCACGGGTCGAGGCACCGGAATACCTGCTGCGCGTGAACGTGGGATCCGGGCCGCCCGGGTCGCAGACGCCCGTCCATTCGCATCCGGGATCGGAGGCCTTCTACATCGTCTCGGGCGAGCTCGGGCAGAGGACGCCGCAGGGAGTCGTGCGCGTCCAGGCCGGACAGGGCATGAATGGGCACGAGCCCGGGATGGCGATGCAGGTCTTCAACAGTGGGACCACGCCGCTGACCGCCCTGATCATGTTCGTCGTCGATGCTTCCAAGCCCTTCTCGGTACCGGCCGCGTTGCAGTGAGGCGTCGCGCACCGTAGGACAGCGAACTTCTCGACGCGCCTTCACTCGCGCGGCAGCAGGCGAACGCGGTCCGGCTCCAGCGTGAGGTGCATGGCCTCGCCCGGCGCGAACAGCCGGGAGCCGGGCTCGTGCGTCTGGTCGACCGTGAGCGCGTGGCGGCCGACGCGGGTTCGGTAGCGCGTGACCTCGCCGAGGAACTCTGCCGCCTCCACGACGCCCACCATGCGCAGGCCGGGCGAAGCCTGCGGTGTCGACGGCTCGGAGATGCGCAGGGAGTGCGGGCGAAAGCTCGCGAGCGTCGGTGTCGGCAGGGAGGGCGGTGCAGCGGTCGAGGGTGCCGCGTCGTCGCGCACCTCGAGCGAGCCGATGCCCTCGATCTCGATCGTCGCCGCGTCGCCCGTCCGCGCCGCGACGGTCGCGGGCAGCATGTTCATGGTGCCGACGAATCCCGCGACGAAGGCGTTCGCCGGCCGGTCGTAGAGCTCGGCGGGCGTGCCCACCTGCTGCACCACACCCTTGTCGAGCACGGCCATGCGGTCGGCCGTGCTCATCGCCTCCTCCTGGTCGTGGGTGACGAAGATGGTCGTCAGGCCGAGCCGCCGCTGCATCGACAGGAGTTCCTGGCGCATCTGCACGCGCAAGGTGCGGTCGAGGTTGGAGAGCGGCTCGTCGAGCAGCAGCACCTTCGGCTCGATGACGATGGTGCGGGCCAGCGCCACGCGCTGCTGCTGGCCGCCGGAGAGCTGGTTCGGGCGTCGCGCGGCATAGTCGGCGAGGCCGACGAGCTCCAGCGCGGCCCGCACGCGACGCTCGCGCTCGGCCTTCGGCACCTTGCGCTCGACCAGGCCGAAGGCGACGTTGTCGCGCACCGTGAGGTGCGGCCAGAGCGCGTAGCTCTGAAACACCATGCCGACGTTGCGCTGCCACGGCGGCTGGCGGCCGACGTCGACGCCGTCGACGAGCACGCTGCCGTGCTGCTGCTGGTTGAAGCCGGCGATCAGCCGCAGCAGCGTGCTCTTACCCGAGCCCGAAGGGCCCAGCAGCGCGAAGAACTCGCCGGGCTCGATGTCGATGCTGACGTCGCGCAGCACTTCGGTGGATCCGAACGAGAGGCCGATGCGGCGGCACTCCACACGCACCTTCTTCATCGGAGCTCCTGGCTGCGCAGTCATGGGCTCACGCCTTCGCGCTCGCGAAGCGGTTGCCGGTGCGCTCGGCGATCCGGTAAGACGCGAACGTGCCGATCGCGACGACGATCACGGCGAGCACGCCCAGCGCGGCACCCGGCCCGCGGCCCGAGACGCTTTGCATGTAGAGATAGATGCCGTAGCTCATCGGCGCCTGCGATTCCGACGAGGTCAGCAGGATCGTCGCCGACAGCTCGACGGCCGCGGTGATGAAGCTGGTGACGAAGCCGGCGAGGATGCCGCCGGCCATCAGCGGCACCAGCACGCGACGGATCGTGCGCAGCTTGGTCGCGCCCAGGCTCTCGGCCGCCTCCTCGAGAGACACGTGCACCTGCTGAAGGGCCGCGACGCAGGCGCGCAGCGCATAGGGCAGCCGCCGCACCGCATAGGCCAGCATGATGACCACCCAGGTCGAGGTGACGAGCGTGTCGGTGCCCGGGACCGTCATGCCCTTGAAGAGGCGCAGGTAGCCGATGGCGAGAACGATGCCGGGCACGGCGAGCGACGCGGTCGCGATGCCGTCGAGCCAGCGGCGCGCCGGCAGCCGGGTGCGATAGATGAGGTAGGCGATGGTGACGCCGAGCACCACGTCGAGCCCGGCGGCCAGGCCGCAGTAGACGAGCGTGTTGCGGATCATGCCGCTCGAGTCCTCGAACACGGTGGCGTAGTGCGCCAGCGTGTAGGCGTCGGGCAGTGGCGAGAAGCTCCAGACCTTCGCGAACGAGAGCAGCAGCACGCCGATGTGCGGCGACAGCACGAGCAGCAGCACGAGGCCGATCCAGCCATAGGCGGCGAAGGTGCCGAGAGGCCCCAGCGGTCGCCGCCTCACGCCCGCGCCGCCCTTTTGCAGCGTCGCGTAGTCGCGGCCGCGCAGCACGCCCGCCGAGACTGCCATCGCGGCGATCGAGAAGACGATCATGATCACGCTGATGACGTAGCCGAGCGGATCCTCGAGGCCGATCTGGGTGATGCGCAGGTAGGCCTGCGGCGCGAGCAGGTTGGTCTGGCCGAGGACGAGCGGCGTGCCGAGGTCGTCGAAGACCTTCACGAACACGAGCGACGCGCCAGCCACGAAGCCCGGCATGGCGAGCGGGAACACGACCCGGCGGAAGAGGCGCAGGCCGCGGCAGCCGAGATTGAGTGCCGCCTCCTCCATCGCGCCGTCGATGTTGCGCAGCGCGACCGTGAGGTTGAGCAGGATGAACGGGAAGTAGTGGATCGCCTCGACGAAGACGACGCCGCCCAACCCGTCCATGATCGGCAGGGTGATGCCGAAGGCGTCGCCGAGCAGCAGGTTGACCGAGCCGGACCGGCCGAAGATCAGCTGCAGCGCCACCGCGCCCACGAACGGCGGCATCACGAGCGGAAGCACGCCGAGCGTCTGGATCAGCGCCGCGCCGCGGAAGTCGAAGCGCACCGTGAAGTAGGCCAGCGGCACGGCGATCAGGGCTGCGAAGAGGGTCGACAGGCTGGCGACGTAGAGGCTGTTGAAGAACGACTCGCGCATCAGCCCCTGGCTGAAGAAGGCCGAGAAGTGGCCGAGCGTCGGCGCGCCGTCGGCCTCGACGAAGGCGGTGACGAACACCCGTGCCACCGGCAGGACGAGGAAGAGCAGCAGGAAGGCGAGCACGAGCGCGCCGGCGAGCCATACCCCCGCGCCGACGCCGGCCGCTCGCCGCCGCCGTGGGCGCGGCAGTCCCACCGCAGCCGCGGACGGAGCGGTCACGCGCGTCGCCCGTGCCGATCAGCGGACCATGCCGAGCGCCTGCTCGGCGAGCGTCTTCGCCTTGGCGTAGTTCTCGCGTGCCTGCGAGTTCCAGCGATCCTCGAGGCCGGTGACCTGCTTGTTCGCGGCCGCGTTCTTCTTGTTCGCCGTGAAGACCTCGAGGAAGCCCTTGTCGCCGGCCATCTGCGGGCCCACGACCGGCGAGAACGCCGCGTCGCGCGC
>JBBSBZ010000277.1:0-4597 GCA_038250795.1 Burkholderiales bacterium
TGAAGCTCGCAGCGCCGCAGTCATTTCTGGAGACGATGCAGGCGACGCGGCTCGGTTTTACGCCGGTACCCGGGATGCCGAACGACGAACCGCCCACCTCCGTCAAGCTCAAGGGACGTGACGGCCTGCGGGTCGACGTCCTGACGCACGGCAAGCGCATCGGGCAGTCCGTACCGGTGGCGCCGTTGATGTGGCATGCCCAGACCATTCCGCACTACGACTATCTGCTCGACCAACCGAGACACGCGGCCGTCCTCGCCGGCGGGCACTGCGTCCCGGTGCTGCTGCCGCGACCGGAGCGCCTGGTCTGGCACAAGCTCTACGCAAGCGCCTCGCGCCAGAGCTTTCCGGAGAAGGCCGAAAAGGATTTGCTCCAGGCCATCACCTTGGCGGCGATCCTGATCGAGCAGGAAGATGAAACGCTCGGCGACTCCTTTGCCGACGTGCCCGTTGCCATGCAAAGGACTCTGCGAAGGAGGTTGCCCGCCATCCGCCGGGCGCTTGGCGGACATGAGCAGACCTCCACAGCGTTCGAGTTGGCTTTGGGCTAGAAATGATCGAAAGCGAGCCTCTGTGTGAAAAATTTTCGATGTTCGAGACGTCCCCTCGACCCTGTCGCTGCGAGCGTCGGCGAGTGATCGAGCAGAGCTCGCAGCGGCCGGGGCGAGGTCGATCTTGGAACGTTGCACCGACGCAGCCCCGGGGCTCGCAGAAAATTGACCCAGGACAAGGCAGTGACTTGAACCGGCAGAACAATGGGCGTGTGATGGAAGGCGCGGTCTTGCCGATGATCGGAAAGAAGTTCCCGGTCCACCCTGCCCACCCCGAGCGCAACTGCTGGGGCTGCGACCGCTACTGCGCCATCGACGCGATGCTGTGCGGCAACGGTTCCGAGCGAACGCAGCACCCTGTCGAGCTGTTCGGAGACGACTGGCTCGACGGCGCGCCCGCCCCGTCTCCCATCGCCCCTCCCACTCCGAGCCGTATCGAAGCGGCCGACACACCATGACCATCGCGATCGCGCCTCCGCAGACGAACGTGGCGCCGCTCGGCGCGCAGGCGATCAGCGAGGAAGTGCTGCTCGAGAAGTACGCGAAGGCGGACGAACGCAGCATCGACGACGTGCGCCGCCGCGTCGCCCGCGCGCTTGCCGAAGCCGAGGCGCCTGAGGCGCGCGCGACCTGGGAGGCGCGTTTCCTGCAGACGTTGCGCGACGGCTTCATCCCGGCCGGCCGCATCAACTCGGCCGCCGGCACCCCGCTTTCGGCGACGCTCATCAACTGTTTCGTGCAACCCGTCGGCGATTCGATCGCGCAGGACGACGAAGGTCATCCCGGCATCTACACCGCGCTCACCGAAGCGGCGGAGACGATGCGCCGCGGCGGCGGCGTCGGCTACGACTTCTCGCGTATCCGCCCGCGCGGCGCCTGGGTCGGCAGCACGAAGTCGAACGCGTCGGGGCCGGTGTCCTACATGCGCGTCTTCGACCGCTCCTGCGAAACCGTCGAGTCGGCGGGTTCCCGGCGCGGCGCGCAGATGGGCGTGCTGCGCTGCGACCATCCTGACGTCGAGGAATTCATCCACGCCAAGGACCGGGGCGACCTGGTCAACTTCAACATCTCGGTCGGCCTCACCGACGCGTTCATGCAGGCCGTCGTCGACGGCGGCGAGGTCGAGCTCGTCCATCGCGCCGAACCGGGCCCGCGCCAGCGCGCCGAAGGCGCCCGAGCGCGGGCCGACGGCCACTGGATCTACCGCACCGTTCCGGCGCGCGAGCTCTGGAATCAGATCATGCGCTCGACGTACGACCACGCGGAGCCGGGCGTCCTCTTCCTGGACCGCATCAACGTCGACAACAACCTGTCCTACTGCGAGTCGATCGCGGCGACCAACCCGTGCGGCGAGCAACCGCTGCCGTCCTACGGCTGCTGCTGCCTCGGCTCGATCGACCTGACGCGCTTCGTCCGCGACCCGTTCGAGAACGAGGCCCGCTTCGACGAGCACGCCTTCGCAGCCAATGCGCAGGTCGCCGTGCGCATGCTCGACAACGTCCTCGACATCACCTACTGGCCGTTGCCGCGCCAGGCCGAGGAGGCACGCAACAAGCGAAGGATCGGCCTCGGCTTCACCGGCCTCGGCGACGCCCTGGCGATGCTGGGCCTGCGCTACGACACCGCCGAGGCGCGCGCCGCGGCGGGCCGCATCGCCGAAGTGCTGCGCGACGCGGCCTACGCCGCTTCGGCCGACCTCGCAGCCGAGCGCGGCGCGTTCCCGCTCTTCAATGCCGACCTGTATCTGAGTCGCGGCACGTTCGCGTCGCGGCTGCCGGCAGCGCTGAAAGATCGCATCCGCGCGGGCGGCGTGCGCAACTCGCACCTGTTGTCGATCGCGCCCACCGGCACGATCAGCCTGGCGTTCGCCGACAACGCCAGCAATGGCATCGAGCCGCCGTTCTCCTGGACCTATACGCGCAAGAAGCGCATGCCCGATGGCACCTTCAAGGAGTATCCGGTCGAGGACCACGCCTGGCGGCTGTTCCGCCATCTGAAGGGCGCCGACACGCCACTGCCGTCTTCGTTCGTGACCGCGCTCGAGATGAGCGCCGAGGCACACGCGGAGATGGTGGGGGCGATCGCTCCGTCGGTCGACACCTCGATCTCCAAGACGGTCAACGTGCCGGTGGACTACCCCTACGCGGAATTCCAGGACCTCTACCTGAATGCCTGGCGAGCCGGCCTGAAGGGTCTCGCCACCTACCGACCCAATGCCGTGCTCGGCTCCGTGCTGAGCGTCGAGCAGACCACGCCGGTCCTGCCGACCCTGCTCGAGCCCGGCGATGCCAACGAGCGGCTCGCCCTCGAGCGGATGCCGCATCCGGTACTCGCCTCGCTGCGCTGGCCCGGTCGGCCCGAACTGCCGGCAGGCAATGCTTCCTGGACCTACATGGTGCGCCACCCGTTCGGCACCTTCGCCCTCTTCGTGGGCGAGCTGCCCGACGAAGCCCGCGGCGGCGCGCCGGCGCCGTTCGAAGTCTGGGTCAATGGCGCCGAGCAGCCACGTGGCCTCGGCGCGCTCGCCAAGACGCTGTCGATGGACCTGCGCACGCGCGACGCAGCCTGGGTCCGGCTCAAGCTCGATGCCCTGGCCACCGTGCAGGAGGAGCATTCCTTCGACATGCCGTTCCCGCCGAACGGCCAGGTGCGACGTTTCCCAGGCGTCGTCGCCGCGACCGCGGCAGTGATCCGCTGGCGCTGCGAGCAGCTCGGGCTCTGGTCCGATGCGGCCGCCGCAACGCCGGTGATCGACGCCATGTTCAGCCGCGATGAACCGCGAACCGGGCCGCACGGCACCCTCGCCTGGGCCGTCGACATCCACAACCCCGCGAGCGACGAGCAACTCACCGTCACGCTGAAGGAGGTCGTGCTGCCCGACGGCCAGGGCGGCTCGGTGACGCGCCCGTGCACGCTCGCTTTTTCAGGCAACTATCCGCGCGCCATGGACGGCCTCGCACGCGTCCTGTCGCTCGACATGCGCGTGCTCGATCCGGCGTGGATCGGCATGAAGCTGCGCAAGCTGCTCAGCTACGCCGAGCCGCTCGGGCACTTCATGGCGTTCGTCCCCGGCCTGCCGCGCGGCCAGCAGCGACAGCAGGTCTGGCCCTCGACGGTCGGGTACTTGGCCCGGCTCGTGATCCATCGCTACGCGATGCTCGGCGTGCTCGACGAGGACGGTTTTCCGCTGCAGGAGATGGGCATCCTGCAGGCGCCGGAAGGCGCTTCCCAGCAGGCCAGGCCGATGGCAGGGTCGCGCTGCCCGGAGTGCGGCAACGCGACCATGATCCACAAGGACGGCTGCGACTTCTGCACCGCCTGCGGCCACATCGGCAGTTGCGGCTGAGCTGCTCTCTCGAGGAGCTTGCGCGCCGCGGTGGCGCCACCGTGGGCTGCTCTGCTCGCGCCTGCAGCGACTCTCAGCGCCGTGCAGGCAGCATCCGGCGCAAGGTGTTGTCGCGCATCACGTAGTGATGGAACAAGGCCGCCGCCGCATGCAGGCCGATCAGGAAGTAGCCCACGGTGCCGATCGTTTCGTGGATGTCCTTCAGCGACTTGTTCAACGTCTTGTCCTGAGCGATCAGCGCCGGCAAGTGCATGCCGAAGAACACCACCGGGTCACCCTTGGCGCTGACGGCGAACCAGCCGAGCACGGGCATGCCGACCATGAAGACATACAGCGACCAATGCACGAGCCGGGACAGTCGCTGCGGCCACGCCGCCGGCTCGGGCTCGATGCGTGGCGCCGGCCCCGAAGCCAGTCGCGTCGCCAGACGCACCGCCACGAGCAGGAGAACGCTCAGGCCGAGCGCGAAGTGCCAGGTCTTCAGGTTCGCCCTGAGCGGACTGCCTTTCGGCGCGAGATCATGCAGGTTGATCACTGCATAGACGCCGGCCAGCAGCAGCAGCATCAGCCAGTGCAGGCCGATCGACAGCGACCCGTAACGGTCGTTCGTGTTCTTCCAGTTCAACGCATCTCCCCGATGGACACGGTCGATACTGTCACGACTGCCGACCGCTTGCGGGTCGGCGCGGGCGATCAGGAA
>JBBSBZ010000278.1:0-4593 GCA_038250795.1 Burkholderiales bacterium
CCGAAGCCCAGCCCGCGGCTCGCCGCCATCGTCGCGGCGATCAGCGCGCTGCCGTGGGCAGACAGTTCGGCCGACCCGGGGTTCGCTCCGGCGTGCGCGACCGGGCGGCCGCTCTGCACCTCGAACACGCAGCAGCTGATCACGCCGTTCAACTCGCTCAGCTGCTTGACGTAGCGCTCGATCAGCGTCGAAGGCATCGTCGCGGCGAGGTTGGGCGGCGTGATCGTCGGCATCGGCCGCATCGTCAGCACGACCGGCGAGCGGGCGTCTTCCATCGGCAGCGTGTCGCCCGAGGGCAGGCCGGTCGCGAGCGGCGGGCGCTTGGCCTGGTAGGCCGCGGGTTTGAAGGCGCCGAGTTCCGGCACCTCGCGGCCGTCGGCGGGCAACTGCTCTCGCAGCCGTGTCCAGGTGCCGGTGATGAATCCCCACGCATCGGCCGGGCGGGCCACCTGCGGCGTGGTGCGCACAGCCACGCCGGTACCCCGGCCCAGGTCGAGCCCGTGCGAGACGAGCGTGCTCGCCGAGGCGAGCGGGAGCAGGAGCAGGTTGCGGTTCGGCCACGGGCCGGTGACGATGTCGTCGTGCAGTGGCTTCAGGGCCGTGCCGATCGCGTGGCTCGGCAGCTCGCCGACCATGATGACGCCGAGCCGGCTGTAGGCGAGCAGGACGCGGGCGATGGCATGGCGCGAGGCCGAGTCGGCGTCGGCCTCGGTGGTGTAGAGGCGCAGAAGCTGGTTGTCGGCCGTCGGCAGCTCGACGAACTCGAGCGTCGCCAGCGCCGTGCCGTAGCCCTGACGGCGCACGACGAGCCGCTGGACGGCACGGCCACTGGCGGCGGCGATGCCGGTGAGGAGCTTTCGCGAGGACGAGGTCGCCAGGTCGTGGACGGCGATGAAGTTCGGCTGGAGGTGCTCGAACTGCTGCTGCAGGGCTTCGGCCGGAGCGCACGAGACGAAGAGCTCGCGCTCGTTGCCGCCGATCTGCCGGCCGACCTCTTCCTTCTCGGCCGCGAGATATTCGTTCTCGTCCTCGAGGAGCTGGGTCGCCAGCGCCGTCTGCGCGCGCGTGGAGGCCCATGGGTCGGGCGACTCGAGGCCGTTGCGGCCGCGCCCGGCGGATCGTCCGGAGTCGGGCGACGAGCCGCTGGACGGCCCTTGCGGGACGCGCCACTCGCCTTGGGCCGAGGGCTGACGTTCCTGGACCCGCGTCGCCTGCCACTCGTCCAGTTCTGCCTGAGAGGCGTTCTCCGCGCGAGTGGCGGGCCATTCCTCCGGACCCTTGGACAGCGGAGCCCCCGCTTCGGCCGAGGCGCCCCTTGCATGCTTGTCGCCGCTGCTCGAATTGCTCATCTGAACCCGTTCTGCTGCGAAACTGGGGCAAGAGAGACTGGACGGCTTGCCGCCGAGGAGTCGGCCCGAAGGCCGGGCGCTCACAGTGTAATGCGACCGTGTACGCGTCGGTCCGTCAAACAGAGGATGCGCAACCGCCGCGCCCGTGGGGGATTACCGCTTCCGGGCACCCGGGATGTGCAGAACGACCGGATCTCGGTGGACGTTCGGCCTAGCGATCCATCGCGCTATACTCATAGGCTTTCCCTTGCCGCTTCGGGCCTTGACGTGTCCCGAGCGAGAGGCCTCCGGGTCGATCGATGCGGCTTCCTTCCAGGAATCCACGAGGAGATCCCATGCGTCACTATGAAATCGTGCTTCTGATCCATCCCGATCAGAGCGAACAGGTTCCGGCCATGCTGGAGCGCTACAAGACCTCCGTCACCGCCGGCGGCGGCAAGGTGCACCGGGTCGAGGACTGGGGTCGTCGCCAGATGGCGTACATGATCCAGAAGCTCGCCAAGGCGCACTACCTGTGCATCAACATCGAGTGCGACATCAAGGTCCTGAACGAGCTCGAGACCGGGTTCCGCTTCAACGACGCGGTCTTGCGCCACCTGACCGTCCTCAAGGATCACGCCGAGACGACGCCGTCGGTGATGATGAAGTCGGTCGATCGCGAAGAGTCGCGGCGCGCGCCCCAGGAAGCGGCGACCTGACGAACCGTCTCGTGCTGACGGCGCGGATCGTCGAGCGCGCGGCGCTCAGGTTCACGCCCGCAGGGCTGCCCGCCATCGACGTCAGCCTGAAGCACGAATCGGAGCAGCTCCAGCTGGGCGTCGTCCGCAAGATCGCTTTCGAGGTTCGCGCCCGCGCCGTGGGCGAGATCACCGAAAAGGTCCTGGCTGCCGAGCTCGGCACCGATCACGAATTCGAAGGCTTCCTCGGCGCGCAACGAAACGGTCGCGGAATCGTCTTTCACATCCAGTCCATCGCATTGAAGTAGAGAGGTCATCACATGCCCCCGCCCCGCGGTAAAGGTCGGTTCAACAAGGACCGCAAGCCCAAGCGCAACACCCAGTCGCTGCTGTTCCGTCGCAAGCGTTTCTGTCGCTTCACGGTCACCGGCGTCAAGGAGATCGACTACAAGGACATCGACACCTTGCGCGATTTCATCAACGAGAACGGCAAGATCACGCCGGCGCGCCTGACCGGCACGCGTGCGTTCTTCCAGCGTCAGCTGACGACGTGCATCAAGCGCGCGAGGTTCCTCGCCATGATGCCGTACAGCGACCAGCACAAGGTCTGAGGCCGCCATGCAAGTCATCCTTCTGGAAAAGGTCGCGAACCTCGGCAACCTCGGCGACGTCGTCAAGGTCAAGGACGGCTACGCCCGCAACTTCCTGATCCCGACGCGGGCGGCACGTCGTGCCACGTCGACGGCGATCAAGGAGTTCGAGGACAAGCGCGTCGAGCTCGAGAAGCACGCCGCCGAGAAGCTCGCCGGCGCGCAGGCGCTCGGCGAGAAGATGAGCGGCCGCACGGTCCACATCACGCAGAAGGCCGGTGTCGACGGCCGTCTCTTCGGCTCGGTCACGAATGCCGACGTCGCCGATGCGCTCAACCGCATCGACTTCAAGGTGACGAAGGCTCAGGTGCGAATGCCCGACGGCCCGCTCAAGACCGTCGGCGAGCACACCGTGACGGTCGCCCCGCACACGGACGTCGTCGTCGACGTGAAAGTCGTGGTGCTCGGCGAGACGAGCTAGCAGCTCGTCCGTCGACGGGCAGGACTGCTCCTTCCCCGCTGCGCGCCCCTTCCTCCGAGAGGAAGGGGCGGCCTCCGCCGGAGGCCCTTTTTTTTGTCCGATGGATTTACACCTGTCGTGCACGGGCTGTCCACAGCTTTGTGCACCGGCGACGGTGAGCGCGGCTCTATGATTTCGCGATGGCAGCGATCTTCACTTCCACGGGGCCGGCCTCCGACACCCGACCCGACGACGACGTCTCGCGTCTGCGCGTGCCGCCTCACTCGGTGGAGGCCGAGCAGAGCGTCGTCGGCGGGCTCCTCCTCGACAACAGCGCCTGGGACCGCATCGGCGACCTGCTCACCGACAGCGACTTCTACCGCTACGAGCATCGGCTGATCTACGAGGCGATCTCCGCGCTCATCAACGCGACCAAGCCGGCCGACGTGATCACCGTTTTCGAGCAGCTGCAACGGCTCGGCAAGGCCGAGGACTGCGGCGGGCTCGTCTACCTCAACGCGCTCGCGCAGAGCGTGCCGAGCGCGGCCAACATCCGCCGCTACGCCGAGATCGTGCGCGAGCGCTCGGTGCTGAGGAAGCTCGTCGCCGCGAGCGACGAGATCGCGACCAGCGCGTTCAATCCGCAGGGCCGTCCGGTCTCGCAGATCCTCGACGACGCCGAAGGCAAGATCTTTCGCATCGGCGAGGAGGGCTCGCGCTCGCGACAGGGCTTCCAGAGCATGGACCAGCTCGTGGTCGCCCTCATCGATCGCGTCAACGAGCTGCACGAGAACGGCGCCGAGGAGGTCACGGGCGTGCGCACCGGCTTCTACGACCTCGACCGGCTCACGGCAGGGCTGCAGGCGGGCGACCTGATCGTCCTTGCCGCCCGCCCTTCGATGGGCAAGACCGCGCTCGCGCTCAACATCGCCGAGCACGTCGCCGTGCGCGAAGGTCTGCCGGTGGTCGTGTTCTCGATGGAAATGGGCGCCTCGCAGCTCGCGCTGCGCATGGTCGGCTCGCTCGGGCGCATCGACCAGAACCACCTGCGCACCGGCGCGCTGCGCGACGACGAATGGGGACGCCTCTCGGAGGCGGTCGAGAAGCTCGCCAAGGTGAGCCTCTTCATCGACGAGAGCGGCTCGCTCACGCCGACGGAGCTGCGCGCGCGTGCCCGGCGCCAGGCGCGCCAGTGCGGCCAGCTCGGCCTGATCGTCGTCGACTACCTGCAGCTGATGAGCGGCAGCGACGCTTCCGGCGAGGAGAACCGCGCGACCGTGATCGGCGAGATCTCGCGCTCCCTCAAGTCGCTCGCCAAGGAGCTGAAGTGCCCGGTGATCGCGCTCTCGCAGCTCAACCGCAGCGTCGAGTCGCGTACCGACAAGCGGCCGCTGATGAGTGACCTGCGCGAGTCGGGTGCGATCGAGCAGGACGCCGACGTGATCATGTTCATCTACCGCGACGAGTACTACACCAAGGACGCCTGCAAGGAGCCGGGGATCGCCGAGATCATCATC
>JBBSBZ010000279.1:0-4592 GCA_038250795.1 Burkholderiales bacterium
CAGCGCATCGTCGCCTCGAGCGAGCATTTCGAGAACCTGCGCGGCCGGGACGTCCCGGCGATGGCCGCGCGCATCCGCGAACTCGGCATCGACATCCTGGTCGACCTCAAGGGCGCGACCTATGACACCCTGATGCCCGTGCTCGCGCACCGGCCGGCGCCGCTGCAGGTGAGCTGGCTCGGTTTCCCAGGCTCGACCGGCGCGCCCTTCATCGACTATTTCATCGGCGACCGCATCGTCTCGCCGCTCGCCCACGCGGGCCACTTCACCGAGAAGATCGCGCAGCTGCCGGGCTGCTACCAGCCCAACGACGGTCATCGGCCGATGCCGCTGCCGTCGAAGCGCGCCGACTGGGGCCTGCCCGACGATGCGCTCGTCCTGTGCGCGTTTCACCAGCCCTTCAAGATCTCGGCCGAGGTCTTCGATCGCTGGTGCGGCCTGCTCCAGGAGCTGCCCGGCGCCGTGCTGTGGCTGCTGCAGTGGAACGTCAACGTCGAGGCCACGCTGACAGCGGCGGCGCGGGCGCGCGGCATCGCGCCCCGGCGCATCGTCTTTGCCCCTCTGCTGGCGACGCAGGATCACCTCAGCCGCCTCGCCTCGGCCGACGTCTTCCTCGATGCGTGGCCGTGCAACGGGCACACCACCGTCGGCGAGGCGCTCTGGGTCGGGTTGCCGGTGGTGACCGTCCTCGGGCCCACCTTCGCCCAGCGCGTCGCGGCGAGCCTGCTGCACGCTGTCGGTCTCGACGAACTGGTCGCGGAAGACGTCTCGGGCTACGTCGACACGGTCGCCGCGCTCGCTCGCGATCCGGCCCGGCGCGAGGCGCTGCGCGAGTGGCTGGTCGCGGCCCGAAGCACCAGCACGCTGTTCGACGGTGCCAGATTCGCCCGCGACATCGAGGCGCTGTACCAGCGGATGTGGGCGCGAGCGGTGTCCGGTCAGGCGCCCGAGGCGCTGCCGGCCGAGCAAGCGCCGCCATCGCCGGGCCTCGGCACTGCCGATCCGGAGCTTGCTTCGCAGCACGCTGCATAGATTCGCATGGCGCGGTGCAGCCGCCGGGCCGAATCGCGATACCGGCGCTTCGCGCCCCTGCGGCTTAGGCCGAGAATTTCAGCGCGAGGTCTCGCTCCTGCAGGATGTGCACGTTGCGCCGGGCCGCGCTCGCGCCATCGAGTTCCTGCGCCCGCACGGCATCGGCGCGAGCGAAGATCAGCGCATCGGACAGCGGGTCGCAGTCCCCGAGATCCCGGACGAACTCGACCGGGATTTTCGACTCGCGGATCAGATACTCGCGCTCGTCGCGATTGAAGGAGCCCACGCAGACCATCTGGCGCACGCCCCGGTGCATCTCGCCGTCGTGGAGCAGGAACTCGAGGATCGCCTCGCCTGCCAGCGTCGTGAGCGGCACGTCGAGCAGATTCTCGTAGCCCATGCCACGCAGTCGCATCGCCAGATAGTAGATGTCGACGGCGCCGCGCTTCCTCGCGCGGCGCAAGCGGATGGCCACGCTCATGCGAACGGCGATCATCTGCTGCACACGGAGGTGAAAGCCTGCACGCTCCTCGGCGCTGATCGCCGATCCGGAGCGTGCCAGCATGTATTCGAGGCCGCCCCGATAGCGATCCCACGCGTGCTCGACCTCGTCGTTGCCAAGCTGGCCGCGCGTCTCGTCGGCGAAATAGCGCGTGATCGAGACGTAGAACGGCTCCTTCTGGATCAGCACGGCGCCCCGCGTGAGGTAGTCGGAAGCGTGCATGAAGGCAAAGAAGGCATGATCGTTGATGCGTGGCATCGTCATCTCGAATGCGCTCCGCCGGGCGATCTGGATCTCCGGAAAGATGTGGTGGCGCAGGATGTGGTCGAGCAGTTCGCCATGGTGGTCACGCTCCACACGCAGGTCTTGCGGCACGCTGTAGAACTGGCCCACCTGCTGTTGCGCGACGAGGTCGTACAGCAGCCAGGGGGCGTAGACCACGACGATTTCGGGGTCGGCCTCCATCTTGGCGAGAGTCGCGGCGAGCTGGCCGCCGAGGATGCCGTCGTCGTCGGCGACGTACACGAGATATCGGCCGATCGCCTGCGACAGCGTGAACTGCCAGTTCGGGTAGGCGCCGATGTTCGTGTCGTGACGGAAGTAGCGAATCGGCAAACGGTCGCTGAAGGCGGCGACCACGGCCGCAGTGTCGTCGGCAGAGCCGTTGTCGGCGATCACCAGCTCGTACGAATAGGGAAACAGGGACAGTTCGGTGAGCAGACTTTCGAGCAGCGACGCCAGGTAGCGGGCGCGCTGGAAGGTCGGAATGCAAAAGCTGACGAGCGGCGTCGTTTCTGGGTGGCTCATCTGGACTTCGAATGACGGGCTCGGCTCGCCCACGTCGATTCTCAGGAGCCTCGCGCGTCGGGGAAGCTTTGAAAAGGAGACGTCCGGCTGCGCTGTTCTTCCATTCGGCTGCGCCGGCTGCCATTGCCCGCCCGCGCAGCCGCCATGTAAGAGCTTCCCTTACACGCGGCACAGAAAAAGCTGGACTGAAGCCACCGAGATGACCCGATGGTCGGGCCCATCTCCGAGTTTGAGAATTCTCTTCATCGCAGGGCAAAGACCCTGTGCCGGAAACAGCCTCAAGAGACCACGGAGCCCGACCATGAACGCAGACCAGATCCTCCTCGAGATTCGCGAAGCGAACCTTTCCTATCTGATGCTGGCGCAAAGCCTCATCCGCAGCGACCGCGACCAGGCGCTCTACCGCCTGGGCATCAGCGAGGAGAGCGCATCGCTGATCGCGCTGCTGACGCCCGCGCAGATGATGAAGATCGCCTCGGGCAACACGCTCCTGTGCCGCTTCCGCATGGACGACGACATGGTCTGGGGCCTGCTCACCAACCACGGCAAGAGCGCCGCCAACGATTCGACCAGCCGCCTGCACGCCTCGATCCTGCTGGCCGGCCGTCACCAGGAAGCCGCGTGATGCGCAACAAGAGCATCCTCACCGAAGCCAAGCAGATCAGCCGCGCCGTTGCGCTGATCCATCTCGGTGCCCGCCTGCAGGTCCTCGAGTCGGAGACCGACCTGTCGTACGAGCGGCTGCTGCGCCTCTACAAGGAAGTCGCCGGCAAGTCGCCGAGCAAGGGCCAGCTGCCGTTCTCGACCGACTGGTTCATGACCTGGCAGCCGAACATCCACGCCTCGCTTTTCCTGAACATCCACGAGTACCTGAACAAGGCCTCGGAGCTCGACGAGATCGACGCCGTCATCAAGGCCTATCAGCTCTACCAGGAGGAAACCTCCGCGCAAGGTCTCGAGTCCCTGCTGTCCGTGACGCGCGCCTGGCGCCTGGTGAAGTTCGTCGACAACGGCATGCTGACGATGACCAAGTGCTCCAAGTGCGGCGGCCAGTTCGTCACCCATCCGCACGAGATCGCGCGCCACTACGAGTGCGCCCTCTGCAACCCGCCGGCCCGCGCCGGCAAGGGCAAGGCGGCCGGCGCGATCCGCATGCACTAGTTCTCGATCGACCCGAACGGAGCCCTCAAGAACATCCAGGAATCTGCCGAAAGACAGGGCTCTCCGTTCATAGTCCTTGCTTGTCTCCTCCAGCACATTCCTGTGCTTTGAATGCGGGTCCCTCGGGACCCGCTTTTTTATTCGGCGGCAATTCCGGTGCAGATGCGCCGATCGCGGCCGGCAGGGGCGACGCAAACTCAAGGCAGCGAGTCTGCCGCCGATAACCCGGGCAGCGCGACACACGGCTTCGGCCGATACGGATTCCTCGAAGCACCATGGTCGTTCTGATCGGATACGCCGTCGCGCTGGGTTGCATCTTCGGCGCCTACATCATGCATGGCGGCAACATCGGCGTGATCCTGCACGCCCTGCCGACCGAGCTGCTGGCGATCCTCGGCGGCGCGCTCGGCGCCTTCGCCGTCAACAACCAGCCCAAGATCCTGAAGGCGACCCTCGCCGCGCTGCCGACCGTGCTGAAGAGCTCGAAGTACTCGAAGGCGCGCTACATGGAGCTGATGGCGCTTCTCTACGACATCCTCCAGAAGGCCCGCAAGGAAGGCCTGATGGCGATCGAGAAGGACGTCGAGGAGCCGCACTCGTCGCCGCTTTTCCAGAAGTACGCGGTCGTCGGCTCCGACCACCACGTCGTCGAGTTCATCACCGACTACCTGCGCATGATGGTCTCGGGAAACCTCAACGCGCACGAGATCGAGAGCCTGATGGACAGCGAGATCGAGACCCACCACCACGAGGCGCACGGGCCGGTGGCCGCGCTCGGGCGCCTGGCCGGCGCGTTGCCGGCGTTCGGCATCGTCGCGGCGGTGCTCGGCGTCGTCAACACCATGGGATCGGTCGGCCAGCCGCCGGCGGTGCTCGGCGGAATGATCGGCTCGGCCCTCGTCGGCACGTTCCTGGGCATCCTGCTCGCCTATGCCGTCGTCGAGCCGCTCGGCGGGTTGATCGAGCAGAAGGTCGACGAGGGCTCGAAGGAGCTCCAGTGCATCAAGACGACGCTGCTCGCATCGATGCAGGGCTACGCGCCGCAGGTTGCCGTCGAGTTCGGCCGCAAGGTGCTGTACTCGAAGGACCG
>JBBSBZ010000280.1:0-4560 GCA_038250795.1 Burkholderiales bacterium
GCTCGCGCTCGAGGTCGAGGTGCGGCTCGCGATTCCGCACCGACCGAGTGACGGCGAGATCGCCGCTCACCTCGTTGAAGCGCTGCGCTGGAATACGCTGATCCCGCCCGGTGCGGTGCAGCCGACTGTCGAGCAAGGCCGCGTCACGCTGCAGGGCGAGGTCCCGTGGGAATTCCAGCGGCGTGCCGCCGTCGGCGCCGTGGCGCCTGTGCTTGGCGTGGTCGAGATTGGCAACGAGATCGTCCTGCGTCGTGGCCCACGGGTCGCCGACATGGCCGAACGCATCGAGGCCGCGCTGGCACGTCAGGCGAACCGCGAGGCGTCGCGTGTGCGCGTCGCCGTCGACGGCGCGACCGTCAAGCTCACCGGCTTGGTCGACGCATGGCGCGACCGCGAGACCGCCGAGGCGGCTGCCTGGTCGGTGCCAGGGGTCGAACGCGTCGTCAATGAGCTGATCAGCGTCTGAGCCCGCTCGGCGAGCGCCGGCGGATAGCCTGGCCGGGGACCTACCTCCGCCATGTCCAGTCGCGCACTTCCGGCATGTCCTGTCCATGCTGCTCGATGTAGCGCTTGTGCTCGACGAGCTTGGCGTGCAGCGTCCGCTTGAGCGCAAGTCCACGCTCACCGGTCTGCGGCAATCGATCGATGGCCGAGATCGCGAGATGGAATCGATCGAGATCGTTGAGAACGGTCATGTCGAACGCGGTCGTGATCGTGCCCTCCTCCTTGTAGCCGCGCACGTGGATGTTGTCGTGGTTGGTGCGCCGGTACGTCAACCTGTGGATGAGGTAGGGATAGGCGTGGAAGGCGAAGATGACGGGCTTGTCGACGGTGAACAGCTCGTCGAAGGCCTCGTCGCTCAGGCCGTGGGGATGCTCGCTCTGCGGCTGCAGCTTCATGAGGTCGACGACGTTGACGACGCGCACCTTGAGCTCGGGAAGGCTCTCGCGCAGGATCGAGACCGCCGCCAGCGTCTCGAGCGTCGGCACGTCGCCGCAGCAGGCCATGACGACGTCAGGCGCCACGTCGGGGGCGCTGCTGGCCCAGTCCCAGATGCCCGCGCCCTCGGCGCAATGGGCAGCGGCCGCGTCCATCGACAGCCACTGCGGCGCCGGATGCTTGCCTGCGATGACGACGTTGACGTAGTGCCGGCTGCGCAGACAGTGATCCATCACCGAGAGCAGGCAGTTGGCGTCGGGTGGCAGGTAGACGCGAACGACCTCTGCCTTCTTGTTGACGACGTGGTCGATGAAACCCGGATCCTGGTGCGTGAAGCCGTTGTGATCCTGCCGCCAGACGTGCGAGGCGAGCAGGTAATTCAGTGACGCGATCTTCCGTCGCCAAGGAATGCGCGACGTCACCTTCAGCCACTTCGCGTGCTGGTTGAACATCGAGTCGACGATGTGGACGAACGCCTCGTAGCAGTTGAAGAGGCCGTGCCGGCCGGTCAGCAGATAGCCTTCGAGCCAGCCTTCGCACTGGTGCTCGCTCAGCATCTCCATGACCCGCCCGCTCGGGGCCAGCAGCTCGTCGCCCTCGATCGTCTCGGCGTTCCATTGCCGGCGGGTCGCCTCGAAGACGCTCTCCAGTCCATTGGAGAGCGTCTCGTCCGGGCCGAAGATACGGAAATTGCGTTGCGGGTCGTTGAGCTTCGTGACGTCGCGCAGGAAGCGACCGAGCACGTGCGTGTCGCCGATGCCGGGGCTGCCCGGCGCCGGCACGTCGCATGCGTACGTGCGGAAGTCAGGCATGCGCAGGTCGCGCAGCAGCGCGCCGCCGTTGGCATGCGGGTTCGCGCCCATGCGACGCGTCGCGCGCGGCGCGAGCTCGGCCAGCTCGGGCCGCAGCCGGCCTTGCGCGTCGAACAGCTCCTCGGGCCGATAGCTCCTCAGCCATTGCTCGAGCAGCGCGAGGTGCGCCGGGTTCGACGCCGGATCGGTGATGGGCACCTGGTGCGAGTGGAAGGTGCCCTCGTTGGGCACGCCGTCGATGAACTTGGGACCGGTCCATCCCTTGGGCGATGCCAGGACGATCATGGGCCAGCGCGGCCGTTCGTGCCGGCCGTCGACGCGAGCGGCGCGCTGGATCGAGCGGATCTGCGCCACCGCCTCGTCGAGGGCGACGGCCATCGCCCGGTGCATCGGCATCGGCTCGTGCCCTTCGACGAAGATCGGCGCCCAGCCGTACCCTCTCAGCAGCTGCTCGAGCTCTTCGCGACCGATGCGGGCCAGAAGGGCCGGATTGGCGATCTTGTAGCCATTGAGGTGCAGGATCGGCAGCACCACGCCATCGTGAACGGGATCGAGGAACTTGTTCGAATGCCATGCCGTCGCCAGCGGACCGGTCTCGGCCTCGCCGTCGCCGACGACGCAGGCGACGATGAGTTCCGGGTTGTCGAACACCGCACCGAACGAATGGCTCAGCGAGTAGCCGAGCTCTCCCCCTTCATGGATGGAGCCGGGGCATTCCGGTGAAACGTGGCTGGGAATGCCACCGGGAAACGAGAACTGCAGGAAAAGCCTGCGCAGGCCTGCTTCGTCCTGGCTGATGTCGGGATAGACCTCGCTGTAGGTCCCCTCGAGGTACGTGTTGCCGACGATGGCCGGTCCGCCGTGGCCCGGGCCCGAGACGTAGACCATGTCGAGGTCGTACTGCTTGATGATCCGGTTCAGGTGCACGTAGATGAAGTTTTGCCCCGGCGTCGTGCCCCAGTGACCGAGCAGCATGCGCTTGATGTCCCCCGCCGCCAGTGGCCGCTTGAGCAGCGGGTTGTCGGCCAGGTAGATCTGGCCCACCGACAGGTAGTTGGCGGCACGCCAGTACGCATCCATGTCGCGCAGGAGCTCGGGGGAGAGCGGTGGAGCGGTCATCGTCATCGTGTTCCTTTCGTCATGCGCGCAGTTCGAGCACTTGCGCGACTGATCGGGCAATCATCGATTCTTCGTCGGTGCGGATCACGCGCACGGTGACGCGGCTCGAGGCCGTGGAGATGACATCGGCATGCGCGGCGTTCAGCGCGTCGTCGAGCTCGATGCCCAGGAAGCCAAGGCCTTCGCAGATGCGCGCACGCACCGGCGCGGCGTTCTCGCCCACGCCGCCGGAGAAGACGAGCGTATCGATGCCGCCGAGCACCGCCGCGTACGCGCCGATCCACTTCTTGACGTGATAGCAGAAGAATGCGACGGCTTCGGCCGCGCGGACGTCGCTGCCTTCGTGCGCCAGCAGGTCGCGCATGTCGGGACTGGTCTCGGAGATCCCCAGCAGGCCCGACTCGTGGCTCGCCATCGCGAAGAAGCGCTCGGCCGACATTCGCTCGGTACGGGCGAGGTAGGCCGCCAGACCAGGGTCGAGATCGCCCGAGCGCGTCGCCATCGGCAGGCCGGCGGTGGGGGTGAAGCCCATGCTGGTGTCGACGCTCCGGCCTTCCCTCACCGCCGCCAGACTGGCGCCGCTGCCCAGATGCGCCAGGACGACTCGGCCGCGAGCGGCCGGCTCGCCGGCCCGACGCGCGAGCTCCTCCATCAGATAGGCGTACGACAGACCATGAAAGCCGTAGCGGCGAATGCCCGCAGCTTCATAGCGCCGTGGAATCGGCAGCAATTGCGCCACCCGCGGCATCGTGCGATGAAACGCAGTGTCGAAGCAGCAGACCTGCACCAGGTTCGGGTGACGCCGGGTCACGGCCTCGATCAGCTCGATCTCCATGGGCAGGTGATCGGGATCGACCGGCTCGATGCTGCGCAGGTCGTCGATCAGCGCCGGCGTCACGACTTCCGGCTCGACGTGCGTCATGCCGTGCACGAGGCGGTGGCCGACGGCGACGATCGAAGCAAAGCCGATCTCGGCTTCCAGCCAGTCGAGCAACGCCGAGACGGCTGCGGCCGAGCCGCCGCGCGGGAGCACCTGCTCACGATGAGGGACGCCCGCCGGGGCCGTGAAAGTCATCGTCATGGCACTCGACCCGATGCGGTCGATCTTGCCGGCGAGTCGACGGGTCTGACTCGACCCTTCGCCTGTGTAGAGCGCGAACTTGATGGTCGACGAGCCACCGTTGAGGATCAGCATCGAGCACTCGAAAACGTCACTCACGCGAGCAACCGGCACGGCGCACCGCCGGCACTGCACGATCGAAACGAGGGTAGGCGAGGCACTTGGCCACTTCGCCGACGGCGATGTCCAGCCTCACCAGGGAAACGTTGGTCGCAGGACGAGCCATCGAGACCGCCGAACGTGCGAGAGCGAACGTTGACCAGGCATTCATCGTCTGCATCGCAGCGGAAGGGCCTGCAGGCGATCGCCTCGTTGCGCACCAGGCGACGTCACGGTACCGCGGTGGTTGGCGGGTCACCTCGCACGAGCAGAACCGGCACGGTGGCGGTCCGCACGATGAGCTCCGCATCGCTGCCGAGGAACATCCGTCGTGCGCCGCGTCGGCCGTGCGTCCCGAGGACGACCACGTCGGCGTGCCAGGCCTTGATCTGCTCGCTCACACACTCGCCGATGCGGGATTCCAGCCCCTCGACGAGCTCCTCGTCCACCGGCAGGCCGTTCGCTTCGACA
>JBBSBZ010000281.1:0-4523 GCA_038250795.1 Burkholderiales bacterium
ATTGCCCGACGAAACGTGAGTGTTTCCATGCGTGTCGCCTGAATTCGAACTCCCGCCGCCGAGGTTCTCGTGCCACCCGCTCTCAGCCAAGCACCGTGGGGTTCGCGCGCCATAGCGAATAAGTGAGCGCCGCGGCGAAACCCACCCATGCGAGGTACGGCACCAGCAAGACCGCGGCAAGCCGCTGCAGGCGCCAGAACGCGCAGATGTTCGCGGCAATGAGCAGCCAGAGCACCAGGATCTCGGCCAGCGACAGTGCGCCACGATGCAATCCGAAGAAGAGCCAGGTCCACAGTGCGTTGGCGGCGAGTTGGGCCGCGAACAGCCAGAGGGCGGCAGACGCGCCACGAAAGCCGTGCGTACGCCATACCAGCCAGGCGGCCACTGCCATGAGGACGTACAGCACCGACCACACCGGGCCGAAGAGCCACGCGGGCGGCGCCCATGCGGGACGCGCGAGTGCTCCGTAGAACATGCTCGCATGCGCCGAAGCAACAGCGCCGACACTGCCTGCGGCAAAGCTGGCGGCGAGCCAGCCGACGAGTCCGAGGAACTGCTTCCCGATGGAGGGGGCAGGTTTCAGAGCCACCGGCGAACCCTGGCCTTGTATGACGAGTACTCGCTGCCGAACAGGGCAGCCAATGCCCTCTCTTCCGGCGCGATCTGGAAGCGGGAGACGTACGCGACGAATGCGGCCGGGCCGAGGAGCGCCCACGCCGACCCCAGGAACGCCGCCCAGGCGACGAGCACCACCGAGACGCCGAGGTACATGGGATTGCGGGTGAACCTGTAAATGCCACCGACGACAAGCGAGGAGGCCGCCTGTGGCTTCGTCGGGTCCTTGGTGGTCCTTGCCTTCTGGAAGGCTGCGGCTCCAGAGACGCTGAGAGCGATTCCGAGGGCCGCGAGGGCAAGGGCGACGGTGACACGCGACGGAAAATCGCCCGCAGGCAGCACCCATCGAGCGGTTCCCCACATCGCAAGGGCCACGAGCAGCGCGACGACCGGCGGGCGAATTTTCAGCTCGAGAGAAGACATGGTGCGACGCTCATTCTCGGTGCTCGACGTGGTGGCTGAGGACTAGATGCCACCGAGAGACCATGCCACGAATGCCGCAGCGAGAACAAGCCAGGCCGCGAGAAGGAAGCGCGGGCGCACCCGCCGGAGTCCACGCGGCAGCGCCGAGAGGAACCTCTGACGCTCGCGGCTGGGCGCCGCCAGTTTCGACAGGAAGTAGACCGCCGTCACCCACAACGCCACCGTGACCAGCGCGGCTGATCCTGCGACGAGGAAGAGAACACCTCGACTTGACAGGGTCCGATCCCACGCCGTCCCGGCCGTGCCGGAAATCCAGGGCAGCAGGGCGAAATAGGCCAGACCCGAACCCAGCGCAGCGAGCACCAGGGCCAGCAGCAGCACATGCGCGGCGAAGTGGGCGAGACTGACCTTGCGCGCCTCCGCCCGTCCGTGAGCACCCTCGGCGGGGCCGAACGCGGATTCTGCCGAGCTGCTCGCGGCGCTGGCCGTCTCGGCGAACTCGGCCAGCGCCTCCCGCGCCTGAGACTTCGTGCGCAAAGGCTGGGCGGCGGGCCGTGAATCGCCGGATGTCACGAGCCGGCCCCATGGCCCATGGCCCACCCAAGGAGCGCGTACGGAAGGGCTGCGGCGAGCGCCAGGAGCGAGCTGGCGCCGAAGCTACTTCGGACGATGAAGCGCACAGAGTTTGTGCCCATCCAGGTCTCGCACATACGCCAGGTGCATGGCGCCCAGCTTTCCCTCCCGCCGGCCAGGGGGTTCTTCGATCGAAGTCGCGCCGTTCGCGACGGCCGTGTCATGGAACTGCTTTACCTGCTCCGGCGAACTGCATCTGAAACCGATGGTGCCGCCGTTGGCGAAAGTTGCTGTCTCGCCGTTGATCGGTTCGCTGACGCAGAAGGTTCCACCGTCATGCCGGTAGAACAGGCGCGTGTGCCCGGTACTCGCCTGGTCTCGGAACGGCTCTCCCACCCCGAGTACGCCGAGCACCGCGTCATAGAACCGCTTGGAACGCTCGATGTCGTTCGAACCGATCATCACGTGGCTGAACATTCGTTGGTCTCCTGCGCCGGTTTGGCCTTCGCGAGAATTATGCGCAGACCCACGACGCGCTTGCCGCAGGTGAGCATCTCCAGGGTCCCGAGTCTGCGACGGCCCGTCGATTTCAGAGGAGACTTTCCCAGTGAGCGCTGGAACTCTCCCCAGGGGCCGCGCAGCACAAGATGTCACGTCCTCGGAAGTAGAAGCAGGGCTCGATCTTCATTGCCTATGAATCACCGGATTTCTTAGGAAGACCATCGTTGACCTCTATCCAGGCGACGTGGGTCTCGAAGTAGACATGCGCCTGCGGTTCGCGGTCCAGCGGTCCGACGAACAGTGCTCGCGCAATATGAAGTTCACCGGGCCAGCGCTCGGCTCTGAAGAACATGGGACTTCCGCAGCGACCGCAGAAGGCCCGCGAGCCTCCTTCTGCCGCCACATGCCAGCGAAGCACGGCTTCGGGATCGCCGACTTTCACCGCATGAGACTCGAAGCCTGCCCAAGTGACAAACGCAGCACCGTGAGCGCGCCGACAACGGCTGCAGTGACAGTGCGCCACCCACTTGCTTGGCAGCTCGACGGCGAACGTGACCGCACCGCATAGACAGCTGCCATGCGAGACCGGACTCTCCATGCGGGGCCTGACGTCTGGCATGAGCGGTGGAGCGAGGGACGCGAAGTGGCTTCGACGACGTCGCCGCGATGGGATGTCAGGCGTGTGCCAGCCGAAGTTGCGAGTTTGCCTGCCGCAACACCGACGCCGCAGTGACTGAGAACAGAACAGCCAGCGCTCCACCAACAACCAGGTCGGGCCACGCCGACCCGCTCCACCAGACCAAAAGCGCCGCCATCAATACGGCGACGTTGGCGACGATGTCGTTGCGGGAGCACAACCAGACGGATCGCATGTTGATGTCGTCGCTTCGGCGACGCCACAAGAGTGCGAGACATGTGGCGTTCGCTGCCAGCGCGAGCAAGCCCACGGCTCCCATCAGCTGAGTCTCGGGAGCTTGCGGGTGGAGCGTCCTGTAGCCGGCCTGGGCAAGCACGAAAACCGCAAACCCAAGCATCACGTAGCCCTTGACGAGCGCCGAGATCGCCTTCTGGCGGTCACCTCTGGTGACGGCGTAGATGCTCAGGCCGTACACGAGCGCATCGCCCAGCATGTCGAGCGAATCCGCAAGAAGTGAGACGCTGCCCGCGAGCAGGCCCGAAGCCATCTCGACCAAGAACATCGTGGCGTTGATGGCCAACACCGCCTTGAGCATCCCGGACTGCTTGGCGCGAAGCGCTTCAATCTCGCACGACTTGGCTTGGCAGCAATCGCTCATGCCGGCAATGTAGCGCGATGGCTGCTTGAGCGAGGAAATGTGGCGAAGGGCGCCTGGAGGCACGTTCGGATCACGAGCAACTCGGGCGCAAGCGGTCGCAGCGTCGTCGGCGCTGCGTTGTGCAGATCGTCGACGCGTCAGCGCGCCTTCGCGACCGCCAGGTTCCAGAGCGCCACCAGCTGGTTGTACTCGGCCGACGCCGCTTCCTGGATGGAGGCCATGCCTCGTCGCACCTGGAGGCGCGCGATCTTGGGTGGTGTGGAAAAATGGCGCGCAGAGGACGTCCCGCGAGGTGACGGTTCGAGCTGAGAGGAAACGCCTTGACCGACACCGAACCCGCTCCGCATGTCTTCAACGCCTCGATGGGGGCACGCCTCGAGGTGCTGTACGCGAGCCCGCAGATCGTCGCCCAGCGGCGGCGCTTTCGCGACCTGCTCGCGGTTCGCGAGGGCGAGTCGGGTGTCGATGTCGGCTGCGGCGTCGGCCATCTCACCTGCGAGCTTGCCGAGGACGTCGGCCCGGGCGGCAGGATGACCGGCGTCGATGCGAGCGCCGACATGCTCGCCGGCGCCGCCGCTCGCGTCCGCGCGCGCCGCCTCGACGGCCGCGTCGACCTGCGCGAGGGCGACGCGCTCTCGCTCGGCCTGCCGAGAGAGAGCGCGGACTTCGTCGTCGCCGTGCAGACCTACTCGTACGTTCCGGACGTCGCCGGGGCGATCGCCGAGGCGGCGCGCGTGCTGCGCCCGGGCGGCCGGATCGGCGTCCTCGAGACGGACTGGGACCTTTGCGTCTACGGCTCGCCCGATGTCGACCTGATGCGCCGGATCTTCGACGGCCGCTGGCGCTTCGAGCATGCGCACCTGCCGCGCCAGTTGAACCGGCTCTTCCGCGACGCCGGCCTGACGCCGGCGAGTGCCGAGGCGTTTCCGCTCCTCGAGACGACCTACGACGCCGAGTCGTTCGGCGCGGGGATGCTGGCGATCGCGCGCAATGCCGCCGTCCGCCACGGCGTCGATCGCGCCGCCGCCGACGCCTGGGTCGCGGACGCACGGGCGCGCGGCGCCGCCGGCGACTGGTTCTTCTGCCTGAACCGGTTCATGTTCGTCGCGACCAAGG
>JBBSBZ010000282.1:0-4517 GCA_038250795.1 Burkholderiales bacterium
TCTCGCCGTCGGCATCAACCTGACGCTCGCCTCGATCCTGTCGCTGCTGCACAGCCCTTGGTGGCTTGCGTTCACGGGTTTCGTCGGCGTGGCGATGGTCTGGTTCGCTGCGACCGGCTTCTGCATCATGGCCAACGGCCTCTACTGGCTCGGCGCCGAGCCGCGGCTCGTGCCGGGCATCGGCAAAAGGCTGGACGCCACGACGGTCGGGGAGCGGCAGACCGTTGCGTAGATGCACTCTCGGCAATTGCCGGGGGCAACAGACGCTAATAGACGCCGCCGCTGCTGCTGCGCATCCAGATAGCGTCCTCCATCTCGATCTCTTCGAGCCTGTTCTCGATCTCGTAGATCGAGCGGTCGAGCTCGGGCAGCATCACGTCTTGCAGTGCGCGTGCGCGGCGCACGGAGCGCTGGTACTCCAAAGAGAGGCGCTCGAGATTGCCCGATACGGCGGCAAGCTCGGCGGTCGCCGACAGCATGTCGGCAAAGGCGCGCCGGCATGCCTCGGCCTCGGGCGATTGCTCGACTGATGGCGGCGCTGCGGTCTTTCGTGAGTCGAGCGCGGCTTCCTGGAGACGAACGCCCATGAGACCGCGCCCTCGCAACACAACGCGCGCGTCGCCGAGGTCGTCGGCCGGATAGACCTGCAGACCTTCGAGGCCGTGCCGGGCCGTCGCCGACTGCAGGGCGGCCATCGCCACGTCATGTAGCGCCAGCATGTCGCGTTGCAGGACGGCGAAACGAGCCAGCTCGCGCAAAATCTCGCCCGCCATCAGAAGGCACTTCTCGTCGAGGAAGACGTAGCCCTCGTGCATGGCCCGATGCTCGTCCTTCATCTCGAGGACGGCGCTGCGGGTGGGATTGACGTCGCTCACGATGGCGCGGTGGCGAGCGGCGTGACGTTGGCAGCGACCTGCGCATCGGAAAGGCGCGTCAGCTCGCCCGGCGGCAAGCCGGCGAGCAGCGCCCAGCCGAGCGCCATGCTCTGCTCGAGCGTGCGGGGCTCCGTCTGGCTGACGAGCCGCTGCTCGAAGTCGGTGCCGAAGCGCAGGTAGCGGCGATCGGTCTCGGCGAGGCCTTCCTCGCCGACGACGCTGGCCAGCACGCGCGCCTGGGCCGCACGCGCGTAGGCGGCGTAGAGCTGGCTCGCGAGCGCCGGGTGGTCAGGGTGCGTGTAGCGGCCACCGGTGCCGTCCTTCATCAGCCTCGACAGGCTGGGCAGTACGTTCACCGGCGGATAGATGCCGCGCCGGTCGAGGTCGCGCGACAGCACGATCTGACCCTCGGTGATGTAGCCGGTGAGGTCCGGGATCGGATGGCCGATGTCATCGGCCGGCATCGTCAGGATCGACAGCTGCGTCAGCGTTCCAGCGGTCCCGCGCAGTCGCCCGGCGCGCTCGAACAGAGTCGCAAGATCCGAGTACATGTAGCCCGGGAAACCTTTGCGACTCGGGATCTCCCCCTTGCTCGACGACACCTCACGCAGCGCCTCGCAGTAGTTGGTCATGTCGGTGAGGATCACGAGCACATGCTTGCCGAGCGTGAACGCGAGGTACTCGGCGGCACTCAGCGCGAAGCGCGGAGTCAGCAGGCGCTGCGTGCTCGAGTCGCTGGCGACGTTGAGGAAGAGCGCCGTGCGCTCGAGGGCGCCGCCCTGCTCGAGACTGCGCCGGAAATATTCGGCGCTATCGTACGGAACGCCGATCCCGGCGAAGACGATCGCAAAGTCGTCGGCACTGCCGCCGCGCAGCCGGGCGTGGCCGGCGATCGCCATGGCCAGACGATCATGCGGCAAGCCGCCGCCCGAAAAGAGCGGCAGCTTCTGGCCGCGCACCAGGCTGTTCATCAGGTCGAGCGTCGAGACGCCGGTCTCGATGAAGTCTCGCGGCACTTCCCGCGCCACCGGATTCATCGGCAGGCCGTCGATGGCGACGCGTTCGTGCACGGCGACCGGCGGCCCGCCGTCGATCACTTGGCCGACGCCGTTGAAGACGCGACCGAGCAGCCCAGGCCCGAGGCCGAAGCGCAGCGGCTCGCCGATGAAGCGGACGACGGTGCCCTCGAGCGACAGCCCGGCCGTCGACTCCAGCACTTCGATCGTCATGAAGTGCTCGTCGATGGCGGCGATCCGGCCGAGGCGCGAGCGACCGTCTCCGCAGCGCACCTCGACCGCCTCGGCGAGGCCGACGTCGAGCGTGCGGCGCAGGAAGAGCAGCGGCCCTTCGAGCCGGGTGGCGGCGCCTTCAGCCGTGAGCTGCATCGCCAGGCTCCGAAACTGCGGCGGCGGGAACGATCTGCGCCATCTCGCGCTCCATCCGGATCTGCAGCTCCGCCAATCGCGGCAGCTGATCGTCGGCAATCTCCTCGCCCATGCGTTGCAACGGCCGCATGCACGGCAGCGCGGCGATGCGCTCGATCTCCGCGCCGCCGGCGAGCGCCGCCTCGGCCAGGTCGCAGAAGTGTCCGAGCAGCCGCATCATCGCCGCCTGCCGGCCCGGGCTGCAGACGCGGTCGATCGCGGAGAAGGCCGACTGGCGCAGGAACGACTCGGAGATCAGCTCGGCGCAGAGCAGCGTGAGCTGCTGGCGCGCCGGCAGCGCGTCCTTGCCGATGATCCTCGCCATCCGCTCGAGCTGGGCCTGCTCGTCGAGGAGCGTCAGGAAGCGTCGGCGCAGCGCCAGCCATTCGCCGTTGCCCTGGCCGGCCCACCACGGCGCGAACTCGCGCGCATCTTCGGCGTACGACTGCAGCGGATGAACGGCGGGGTAGAAGCGCGCCTGCGCGCGCTTCACGTCGAGTGCCCAGAACGCCTTGACGTAGCGCTTGGTGTGGCTGGTGACGGGCTCGGAAAAGTCGCCCGACGGCGGGCTGATCGCGCCCATCACCGTGACCGAACCAGTGTCGCCGCTGAGGGTCTCGACGAGCGCCGCGCGCTCGTAGAAGTCGGCCAGGCGGCTCGACAGGTAGGCCGGATAGCCGCCTTCGCCGGGGAGCTCGCCGAAGCGACCGGACACCTCGCGCAGCGCCTCGGCCCAGCGGCTGGTGCTGTCGGCCATCAGCGCGACGTGCAGCCCCTGGTCGCGGAAGTACTCGGCGACGGTGATCGCGCAGTAGATGCTGGCTTCGCGCGCCGCAACCGGCATGTTCGAGGTGTTGGCGATGATGACGGTGCGCTCCATCAGCGGCCGACCCGTCCTCGGATCGGCGAGGGTCGGGAACTCCTCGAGCACGCCGGCCAGCTCGTTGCCGCGCTCGCCGCAGCCGAGATAGACGATCACGTCGGCGTTGCAGCCCTTGGCGAGCGCTTCGAGAAGCACCGTCTTGCCGGTGCCGAAGCCGCCCGGTATCGCCGCCTTGCCGCCTTGCGCGACCGGGAACAGGGAGTCGAGGACGCGCTGGCCGGTGACCAGCGGCGCGCCAGTGGGCAGCCGCCGCGCCACCGGTCGCGGCGTGCGCACCGGCCAGACGTGGCTCATGGCGAGTTCGACCCGCCGACCGTCAGCCTGGCGCAGCACGCAGACGGCGGCATCGTCGGCATATGCGCCGGCGGCGACGACTGACTCGACGACGCCGCCGACGTCGGGCGGAGCCAGGCAGCGCTGCACACCGCCGCCGGTGCCACGCACACGGCCGATCACCGCGCCCGACGCCAACAGCACGCCCGTGGCAACGGACGGCTCGAAGTCCAGCCGCTCGGCGGCGCGCGGACGCAGGCCGGGCTGCACGTAATTCGATCCAGTGCTCGCCAGCGGTCTCAGCAGGCCGTCAAAAATCCGGCCGAGCAGCGAGGGGCTGAGGCGGATCGCGAGCGGCTGGCCGCTGCCGCGGATCTCGGTGCCGGGGCGCAGGCCCGCCGTGTCCTCGTAGACCTGGACAACGATCTCCTGGTCGCGGATGCGAACCACTTCGCCGAGCAGCGCCTGCGGCCCGACACGAACCGATTCGCGCATCGAGAACGGCCCCCGCTTCACGGCGTGCAGCACCGGTCCGGCGATCCAGCAGACAACCGCGAGGCTCACTGCTGCACCCGCGGCCTGCGGCCGCTCCCGTCGAGCGAAATGGACCGCCCTCTTCGAACCGTCCTTGCAGAGACGCTCAAGGCACCTCCAACTGGCGCACAAGGCGCGCCTCGATGTCGGCGCGGTCGGCGAGCAGACCGCCGAGCGTCCCGTCGACGGCGTTGCCGACGGCGACGATCTTCAATCCGGCCCGGATCGACGGATCGGCCTCGAACCGGAAGACAGCGCCGTGCTCGCCAGCCGGGGGCGCGAGCTTCTCGCGCTCGGCTGCCGGCCAGTCGGGCGCGTGAACGATTCGCCATGGCGAGTCGGCCGGCGCCGGCAGATGGGCGCACGCCTCTGCCATCGCTCGCGCCACCCAGGCCGCGCGGCCCTGGGGATCGAGCCACAGCGCCATCAGCTCGTCGGGCAGCTGTTGCCAGGCCAGGCGCAGCAACGCCGCCGTGCGCTGCTGCTCATGAAGACGACGCTGTGTCGCCAAGCGCGCCCGCGCAGCCA
>JBBSBZ010000283.1:0-4505 GCA_038250795.1 Burkholderiales bacterium
CCGTGTCGGACGTGCCAGCCGTAGATGGCCGAGACGGCGGGAAGGTCGGCGACGGTGCCCGGGCGGACCAGGAGGCGGCTCATGCGAGGGGATGCAGTGATGCTGGAAGTCGGGTGGCTTATAATGCGCGGTTTTTCGCGGCACTCGCCTCGAAGCTCCAAGGATAAAGCACCATGGTCGTCATCAGGCTGGCACGCGGCGGCGCGAAGAAGCGCCCCTTCTTCAACATCGTCGTCGCCGATTCGCGCCTGCGCCGCGACGGCCGCTTCATCGAGCGCCTGGGTTTCTACAACCCGGTCGCTTCGGGCGCGGAGCAGCCCCTGCGCGTCGCCTTCGACCGCGTCGACCACTGGACCGGCCACGGCGCCCAGATGTCGCCGACGGTCAAGCGCCTGGTCGAGCAGGCCAAGTCCGCGGCCTGAGGCCACCGGCGCGAGCGGGCGCCGACGGGCCGTGGTCGCCGATCCTTCTCCGGACTGGCCGGCCGACGCGCTCGAGGTCGGGCGCATCGGCGAGGCCTGGGGCTTGCTGGGCGGATTTCGTGTCCTCCCCTACGCCGAGCCTCCCGAGGCGTTGAACGCGGCCCGGCGCTGGCACCTTCAGGCGCCTCTCGAGCGGGTCCACGTCGCCGCTCGAGCGGTTGCCTTGCCCACTTCGCTGCGGATCTCGAAGCTTCGCCTGCAAGGCGACGGCTACGTCGCGACGTCGCCCGACGTCGCCGATCGCACCGCCGCCGAGGCCTTGCGTGGCGCCCGGATCTTCGTGCCGCGCTCGGGCTTCCCCGCGGCCGGCGTCGACGAGTACTACTGGGCCGATCTGATCGGTCTGGCTGTCCGCAATCGCGACGACATCGAGCTCGGCGAGGTCGTCGGACTGATGGACACCGGCGCGCAGAGCGTCATGCGGGTGCAGCCGGGCGAATCCGGAGCGGCCGAGCGGCTGATCCCATTTGTCGCGGCGTTCGTCGACAGCGTCGACCTACCCGGCCGGCGCATCGTCGTCGACTGGGGACTCGACTACTAGGCGAGGCGATGCGGATCGACGTCATCACGCTCTTTCCCGAGCTGTTCTCGGCCCATCTGGTCCACGGCGTCACGCGTCGCGCCTTCACGCCGGACCGGGTCGACGTCCACCTCTGGCCCCTGCGCGAGTACGGCGACCTCCCCCATGCCCGTGTCGACGATCGTCCCTACGGCGGCGGGCCGGGGATGGTGCTGCTTGTCGAGCCCCTCGAGCGCGCGCTCGCAGCCGTGCGTGCGGCGCGTTCCGAGACGACGCCTGCGCCCCTGGTCAACTTCTCGCCGGCCGGAGCGCCCCTGCGCCAGGGCGTGGTCGCCGACTTCGCCGCCGGCGCCGGCGCTGTCTTGCTGTGTGCCCGGTACGAAGGCGTCGACCAGCGATTCATCGACGCGCATGTCGATCTCGAGATCAGCGTCGGCGACTACGTGCTCTCGGGCGGCGAGCTGCCGGCGCTGCTGCTGCTCGACGCGATTGCCCGGCTGCAGCCCGGCGTGCTCGGCGATGCGCGCTCGCACGAGCAGGACAGCTTCTCCGCCGGATTGCTCGACTTTCCCCACTACAGCCGTCCCGAGCGGCTGGCGGGCGACCCGACGCGGGCCGTCCCCGACGTGCTCCTCTCCGGCAATCACGGCGCGATCGACGGCTGGCGACGCCAGCAGTCCCTTTCGCTCACCTCGGCGCGCCGGCCCGATCTCCTGGCCGCCGCACGGGCGGATGGCCGCCTCGACGCTGCCGACGAGGCCTTCCTGGCCCGGCGACCCGACCGCCAGCTATAATCGAAGGCTTTTCGATCCTCTGGCGCGCGGAGCTTTCGAGCTCCATCCAAACGGTCGTGTCGATCCTGTCGGCCACCGATCCTTCCAACAGCGCGCGAACGATCGCCAGGAGCCCACCGTGGACTTGATCCAGACCCTCGAGCACGAAGAAATCGCTCGCCTCGCCCGCCCGATTCCGAGCTTCGCGCCGGGCGATACCGTGATCGTCAGCGTCAAGGTCGTCGAAGGCACGCGCAAGCGGCTGCAGGCGTTCGAAGGCGTGGTGATCGCCAAGCGCAATCGCAGCCTCAACTCGAGCTTCATCGTTCGCAAGATCTCGAGCGGCGAAGGCGTCGAGCGCACCTTCCAGACCTACAGCCCGCTGATCGCGTCGATCGAGGTGAAGCGGCGCGGCGACGTGCGCCGCGCCAAGCTCTATTACCTGCGCGAGCGCTCGGGCAAGTCGGCCCGCATCAAAGAGAAGCTGGCTTGACGTCGCCGGCCCGGTGACCTCGTGACATCGGGGGCCGGCAAGGGAGGGCTTCTCTTCGATCCCGAGAGCCTGAGCGTCCTCGGCATCGACGATCACCTGCCGGCGATATCGCCGACGAGCTTTTCGCCCGCCGCGTTGCGCCGGCGCTTCCTGGCGCCGCCCTCGTGGGAGCCCGAGATCAAGATCGAGCGCCGCTTCGTCGAGCGCGAGCCGGCGGACGCCTCGGTGCTGGTCCCGCTCGTCGTGCGCGACGAGGCGATGGTGATCTTCACCCAGCGCACGGACCACCTCAACGACCACCCGGGACAGATCAGTTTTCCCGGCGGACGGGCCGAGCCCGGAGACGCGAACGCTGTCGTCACGGCGCTACGCGAAGCGCGCGAAGAGATCGGTCTCGAGGCCTTCGAGGTCGAGGTGCTCGGCAGTCTTCCCACCTACACGACGGGCACCGGCTTCGTCGTCACGCCGGTCGTCGGTCTCGTCGCGGCCAAGGCGTCGCTGCGTCCCGACCCGATCGAGGTTGCCGAGGTGTTCGAGGTGCCGCTCTCGTGGCTCATGAACCCCGCGAACCATCAGCGCCATGCCGTCGAGATCGCGGGGGTGACGCGAGAGTTCCTCTCGATTCCCTGGCCCGGCAGCGACGCGAATGGCCAGCCGCGACGCTATTTCATCTGGGGCGCGACCGCGGCGATGCTGCGCAACCTCTACCGCTTCCTCGCCGCCTGAGCGCCGGCCCCGCAAGGGGCGCCGCTATGATCGACCGCGATGAGCTTCTTCGCCGTCCTGCTGGCGCTCCTGCTCGAGCAGGTGAAGCCGCTGCCGCGCGGCAACCTCGTCCACCATGCCCTCACCGACTGGATCGGCGGCACTGCGCGAAACTTCGACGCCGGCAAGGAAAGCCATGCCTGGGTCGTGTGGTCGATCACCGTCGTGGTGCCGACGGCCGTGTGCGCGGCGGTCTACATCGGCCTGGCCCACGTCCACACGCTGCTCGGGCTGGCATTCGACGTCGGCGTGCTCTACCTGACCCTCGGCTTTCGCCAGTTCAGCCACTACTTCACCGACATCCGCAACGCCCTCGACCAGGGTGACGAGCACGAGGCGCGCCGCCTGATGGCCGAGTGGCGTCATCTCGACGCGAGCGACCTGCCCCAGACCGAGTTCCTGCGCCACGTGATCGAGCATTCGCTGCTCGCCGCGCACCGCCACGTCTTCGGCGTCTTCTTCTGGTTCGTGCTCTTCTCGACCTTCGGGCTGGGGCCGGCCGGCGCCGTGCTCTATCGACTGGCCGAATTCGTGAGTCGCTACTGGTCGTTTCGCGACGGTGGCGCCGGGATCGCCGTGAACGAGAACCTGATGGCGCTGTCGCAGCGCCTGTTCCAGCTCTTCGACCACGTCCCGGCGCGTCTCACCGCCTCGGGCTTCGCGGTGATGGGCAACTTCGAGGAGGCGGTGAACTGCTGGCGGCGCGACGCCTCGCTCTGGCGCTACGACAACGAAGGCGTGATCCTCGCGGCCGCGGCCGGAGCCGTCGGCGTGCAGCTCGGCGGCGGTTCGGCGCCCGGGCTGACGCCCGATCGCGCGAAGACCTTCGAGGCCGGCGCGCCGCCCGAGTCGGCGGCCGCCGAAGGATCGACGCCGGGCGCGCCGCCGCAGCTCGGCCACTTGCGCAGCATCGTCGCCCTCGTCTGGCGCTCGGTCGTGCTCTGGATGTTCCTGCTCGCGCTGCTCTCGCTCGCCAACCTCATCGGCTAGCCGTCACGCCAGCTCGTCGACGATCTCGCGATAGATCCGGTAGCGCGACTGCGCGATCTCGCCGCGCTCGAGGGCGGCGCGCACGCCGCAGCCGGGCTCGTGCAGATGGCTGCAGTTGTAGAAGCGGCACCCGCTCGCGTGAGCGCCCAGATCGGGCATCAGCGTGGCGATGCGCGCGGCATCGACGTGATGCAGGCCGAACTCCTGGAAGCCCGGCGAGTCGATCAGCGCGCTCTTGCGAGTCGCGTCGAGCCAGTACCACTGGGTCGCGGTCGTCGTGTGCCGCCCGGTGTTGAGCGACTGCGAGATCTCGCCGATCTGCGCCTTCGCATCGACGACCATCAGGTTGACCAGCGTGCTCTTGCCGGCGCCGCTCGGGCCGAGGACGAGCGTCGCCCGGCCTTCGAGAAGCGGCGCGAGGCGCGAGCGCGCGTCGTCGGGGTCCTTCTTCAACGCCATGTCGAGCACCTCGACGCCCATCC
>JBBSBZ010000284.1:0-4501 GCA_038250795.1 Burkholderiales bacterium
CGTTGCCGGTGCCGGTCCACTGTTCCAGCAGCGCGCAGCCGTCGGCGATGAGCTCGATCCGGTTCTCGCCGACCTTCTTGCCGGCACGCCCGAAGACCTCCCAGGTGCCGACCCAGAAATCGAACTGGCGATGCTCGGGCGTGGCGCATGGCCGCGCTGGCGCGGGGGATTGAGCCGACGCGCCGGTCGCCAGGGTCGTCGCCATGAAGACGGCGACCAGCACCCATGCAGACCGAGACGAGCAGGAAGTGCGCAGCGGCCACCCGGGTCGGAGTCCTTTCACGGCATCTTCTAGGCGCCGATCACGACGCGCCCGAGCCTTTGCGCATCCAGCGCAGGTTCGCCTCCGAGAGACGCTCCGGCACGAAGACCTCCCCGGCGCGGCGCCGCACCGGCGCCGGGGGCGGCGCGGCCGGGGCCGGCGCTTCTTCCTGCGCATCGGAGTTGAAGGTCGGCACGTCGGGCGGCAGCAGGTCGGCGCCCGAGAGATCGGACGGCATCGTCGCCGACAGCGGCGAGACCCCGGTGCCGCGGCCGTGCGCGACGTGCAGGTCGAGCCCGGGCACCGTGCGGCCGTCGCCGAGCACCCGCAGCAGGGCATGTTCGAGCCGCGCCGCCTTGAAGACCCGCGGCTTCTTGGTCCGCCCGTCGACGAGATAGAGCACGTAGGGCGGCATCGTCCGGGCGAGCTCGCTCCGGCCTTCCATGAGGGCGTCGAAGCGATCGAGCACCGAATACGTGAGCTCCTCGTAGAGCTGGTCGAGCTCGGCCGGATCGGTGCTGTTGACCCACCAGTGGTTGAGCACCAGGAAGGCGGCCGTCGCACGCAGGTTGTCGTCGGCCGACACGCAGGCGTAGAGAACGGCGGAGGCCTGCGAGACATGGATGTCGCCCGGGTCGGCCGGGCCGAGGTAGATGTCCCAGGTGCCGACGACGCGATGGTCGTGCTTGACCTCGACGTGCAGCCCGAACGGGCCGGGTCCGGCGTCGAGGAGCTGATCGAGGAGTGGCGCGAACGGCGTCGTCACCGGCGGCGGCGCGCCGCGGCGAAGACTCGGGCCGGCGCGGCCACCGGCGACGTGGGCGTCGACGGTTCGCACCTTGAAGGGCAGCTCGATGTCGACCGGCGCGGGCGGCGGCGGCACGGCCGCATCGGCGGGCGCGGCCGGCCTCAGCGCCGCGAGCGCAGCAACGATCGCCGCTTCGTCGAGCGGCAGCGATTCGGTGAGGGTCGGCAGGTCCGGTCGTTCCCTCGACTCGGTGGCTCTCATCGTCGGTCCCTTGCAGATCGGTTCCCGTGGGGCAGCCCGGGGAACGGACAGGCCGCACCCTACCACCATCGCCGCCCGGCGGCGAGGCGGCGGGACCGCGAACACGGGGAACGTCGACGGGCGGCGCACCACCGCTGGCCGGCGGCATTCGCGCCGGTCAGTCCGGGTCAGCGACGATCGGCGGCGGCACCCGCCTTTTCCGCTCCCAGCGCGACGACGTTGTCGGCAGCCGGCTCGGCCTCGACCCGGACGAGCTGGCCCTGCACGGTCGCGCCGACATCCATCTGCAGCTGGCGATAGCGGATCGTGCCGATGACGCGCGCGTCGGACTGCAGCTCGAGGCGGTGGTCGATGTCGAGGTCGCCGACGACGGTGCCGTTGATCACCGCATCGCCGCTTCGCACTGAGCCTTCGATGCGGCCCTTGGCCGCGAGGATGAGAAGCGTCGGCGCGGCGGCATCGCCCGCGCGCCCGCGGACGTTGCCGCGCAGCCGGCCGTCGATGCGCAGGCCGCCCGAGAAGACGAGATCTCCCTCGATCTCGACATCGTCGGCGATCAGGGTCGACAACGCGGCCATCCTGATGAACGGGCGCTTCCTCGTAAGAGCGAACATGGCGTGGTCTCCTCTCCTGGTATGTGGCTAGCGCTTGCCCTCGCGGGCCTTGCGGAAGAAGGCGAGCTGCTCCTGCGACTCGGCGAGTTGCTGGTTCAAGGCGTCGATCTGGCGCTCGAGTTCCCTGCCGCGAGCCTCGGAAAGTCGCAATGCGAGACGGCCCTGCTCGATCCGGTCGAGTTGAGAGCGCACCTCGGTGGACGACGCTGGCGGCACCGGGTCCGGTGCGATCCGGCTCTCGCGCCAGAGCCAGCCGCCCGCCGCACCCGACACGAGCGCGAGCGCGAGCGCCGCGCCGCCGAGCGCGCCGCGGCCGGCCCGGCGCGGCGCGACGACGAGCGCGGTGCCGCTCAATCGCTGCGACGCGGTGCGCCGGAACCCGGTCGGCATGGCGAGGTGGCTCACAGTCCCGCGAGGTAGCGCCTCGGATCGACCGCGCCGCCCGCGCGCAGCACCTCGAAGTGCAGGTGCGGCCCGGTCGAGCGGCCGGTCGAGCCGACGATCGCGATGCGCTCGCCCGGCGTCACGATCTGGCCGGCGCGCACGAGCACGGCGGAGGCGTGCGCATAGCGGGTCGTCAGGCCGTTGCCATGGTCGATCTCGACGACACCGCCGAAGTCGCGCCGGAAGCCGGCGAAGGCGACGACGCCGCCCGCGGCCGACGCGATCGGCGTGCCGGCGCGGGCGGCGAAGTCGAGGCCGGCGTGGAAAGCGAGCGTGTGGGCGAACGGATCGAGGCGGTTGCCGAACGTCGACGTGAGCGCGGCACCCGCGACCGGCAGGCGCGACGGCAGGAGCATGAGCTCGAGCGAGCGCTGGGTCGCTGCGTCGGCCAGGCTCGCGATGCGACGCTCGACGCGGCCGACCTGCTCGTGCAGCGCATCGAGATCGGCGGCATCCGCGCGCGGCGCCAGGAGCGGTCCGCCGCTCGGGCCGTCGGGCTGGAGCGGCGGCGGCGTCCGGTCGGGACGCGTCTCCCGGCCCCGCCGAGCGACATCCGCGGGCGCCGCCTCGCCGCCCGCCGTACCGAGCCGTCGGCCCAGCTGCGCGGCCTCGTTCTCGAGACGGAAGAGGCGGCCCGAGATCGACCCCACCTGCTCGAGCGTGAAGGGCGAAGGCTGCTCCGGCCCGGCGACCGCGGCCGCGGCCACGACAGGAATGCTCCTGGCGACCGGCTCCGCCATCCAGTAGCCGAGTGCGCCACCCGAGGCGAGCAGCGCGAGCGCAGCGGCACCGGCCAGTGCGACCAGCGGCCGCACCGGCAAGGTCCTGACGCGCGAGCGGCTGGTCGCGCCGGTGGCAATCATCACGAAGGCCATGGCTTCTCTCCTCGGCAGGCGAGCCGGCATCGGGCCGATCCGCTCGCCTTCATCCTAGGGACGCTTTCGCCATCGGTCCGCATCTCGCCCTGCAACGATTTGTTCCGGCGCGAGGTGTTGGGTGAAGTTCACGGCGTCGACGGCCGAGGTGTGCCCAGTCGTTGCGGTTCGCAAGCGAAATGCGGCAGTTGCAACGACGCGGCGCCGCGGATTGGGCAGGGTGCAAATCGTGCTGACCGAAACTCAGCGCGATCACGGCGCGAAGCAGGCTCAGGGTTTCGCCGCGGCCGGATCGGAAATAGTCGGCACATCCGGGGGTTTTCCGGAGCAGCGGTCGCGGGTATTGTGGGAATCGCCCGACACGGCGCCGCAGCAAGGTCGGACAGCCGCGTTCGGTCGATCGGCCCTAGCCTCGGAGCATGCAGATCTTGGACTCACTGGACTCCACCGACTGGCGAAGCCGCTGCGCGCAGCGCATCGCCGAGCTCGACAGCGACCTCTCGCGGATCGAGGCCGAGCGCCTCGCGAAGGACGTGTACGCCTTCGAGCGAACGCGGGCGATGACGCCCGAGGCCGCGGCGGAGTTCGTGGCGATCGAGATGAGCCGCCCGGACCGCGCGCCGTTCGAGCGGCGTGCGACGCCTCGCTGACTCGCCGCGGCGCCTTCTCCTGCGTCGACAGCCACCGGCGATGGGGCCAAAGCCCGCGGGCGCCGACGCTCCATGAATCCGCTCGGCAAGCCGGGCGCCGCAATGCTGCTCGCGGCGGCAATGTCGTCCTCCATCGCGGCCTGTCCGCCGGCCGGCGCATCGAAGGAGTCGCTTCTCGCGTCGAAGCAGGCCGGCTGGAGCGTCGCCGACGACGCCCGGCGCCAGCGCCTCGCCCTCGAATTGCTCGACTGCCTCGGCAACGCCGACCCCGTCCTGCGCGACGATCTCGCCTTCGACGCGCTTTCGCGCTGGATGCGCGGCCGCCAGCTCACGCCCGCGACGATGCAGTCGGTCCGCCTCGCGCTGCTGCCGAGGATCGAGCCTGCGGCGCGCGACGCGGCGGGATTCGGGGCGCCGTTCGCGGCGCTGGCGCTGGCCGAGATCGCCCGGGCCGATCGTCTGCAACCCTTCCTGTCGACGGATCAGCGCGACCGGCTCGTGCGAGCCGGCGCGGCCTACCTCTCCTCGGTGCGCGACTACCGCGGCTTCGACGCGCACGACGGCTGGCGCCACGGCGTCGCCCACGGCGCCGACCTGATGCTGCAGCTGGCGCTGAATCCTGCGATCGCGCGCGACGAGGTCGACGC
>JBBSBZ010000285.1:0-4467 GCA_038250795.1 Burkholderiales bacterium
AGGAAGTGGCCGATGCCGCTGCTGGGGTCCAGGATGCGCCCGCCCTCGTAACCCAGGCGGCGCAGTGCCGCCCAGATCCAGCGGACGATGAAGGGCTCGGTGTAGTGACTGTTGTTGACCGAGGCCCTGGCCGACTCGTACTCCGCGGGCTGAAGCACCTCCGACAACTGCCGGGCTCGTTGCTTCCACGCGGCTTCGGTGCCGTCGAGGTTGAAGCTCGCCGGGATGCCGCCCCATCCGGTGAAGCGCAGAAGCGCGACGCGTTCATCGGGCGTGGGCGAACGCCCATCCCGCTCGATGGCGCGCAGCACTGCGATGGCTTCGATGTTGGCGTTGAACTTTGTCGCCTGACCTTCGAGGCCATCAAGCGCCGAGTCCGCCCACTGCGGCCATGTGATCGCCAGGATGTCGGCGACCTGCTGAGTGGCCTGAGCCGTGGCGGGCCGCCAGGGTCTTGGCAGATCGCCGGCTGTGCCCGCGGTCGCGGACTCGCTGGCTTCTGCCGCTGGGTCTGCTGCCGGGGCTGCAGCTTCGTCGTTCGAAATGAAGAGGTCGGGATAGGCTGGGGCATCGATCTCGAAGCCCGGCAGCCAGAGGGATGCGTGCGTGGCACTGTTTGCCATGGGGTTCTCCAGGGAATGGAGAGCGCACGTCCCCCGGGGGGAGCGTGTGCTCCCCGGTTGGGAGGATTCGGTCGATGCAGGCTTGTGGGTTCAAGCGCGGCTGATCGACCCCGAAGGATCTGTTGGAGGCCGGCCATGCCGCTGGCCGCGCCAGTGATGGGTGCGGCTGGCGTTCGGAGGCCGGACTCGGCTGGGGATGTACCCGGCGTTCAAGGCGCGTCGCAGGAGAGCGCTCTGGCGGGTCGTGCGCGCCGTGCATTCACGGCGTACGCGTTCGACGGAAAGTCATGGGCGGGTCACGACCGCTAACGCCGACTTGCGTCGGGGCGCCCGGGAGGGCGGCACGGGCTGATGCCTGAGGTGCGACGCCAGTATGGCGAAAGGCTGGCGGCGGCGAAAGGGTGCGCGCGCGACCGTCGCGTGCTCATCCGGTCCTACATCTGACGGATGCGCACGGTCTGGTGCCCCTTCGCTGGCCAAGGGGTGGGTGGGTGCACTCGGCTGCAGCATCGTCGTGCGCCGGGGTCGAGGTCCCGGATGCACATGCTGACGCCGCCCATGACACCGGAAAGCGGGCCATTTGCGGCGGGATTTCCGCTGGCGCGAGGTGGATCACAGGGGAACACTGGGCCCGAACGAAAGCCGGCCTGCCCGACCGGCTTGGAGCCGACCCGGACGAGATAGCACGCGATGAAGCCGGAGACGATCGCCAAGGCCAGGACGATGCTTTCAAGCGTCCTGCTCGACGGCCTGAGCTATCGCGAGGCCGGCGCCCCCTTCGGCGTGGGACGATCAACGGTCGAGCGCTCGATCAAGACCCTGGTTCTGGAGGTCGCCCGCGAGCGCGGCATACCCGAACTGGACGAGGACGGCCTGTCCTGCCTGCCGCGCCTGCGGCAGTTTCGCGAGCCTGTGCTGAGGGCCGTGGCCGCGTACACACCGGTCAATCCGCGGCGCAAGCGCATCACCTTGCTTGAGCCCGACGAAATCGCTGCTGGTGCCAACCGCGTGCGCCTGCGCAGCGAGAACGCCAACCGGGACGTCGCGCTGATCTACGTGCTCTTCTGCACCGGCGCCAAGCCGATCGAGATCGCACGGCTCGAGGTGCGCGACTACCTGAACAGCGACGGGTCGATCCGTGAACGCTCGGAGATGCGGCCCGAAACCGCCGTCAACGGGCGGAGTCGACCGCTCTTCTTCACTTCGTCGCGGGCCTGCGCGGCGGTTGATGCCTACCTCGTCGAGCGCCGCCGCCGCAAACTCGGCGTCACCGCGCCTGCATCCGGATTCGACACCTACAGGGGACTCGATCCTTCCAGTGCGTTGTTCCTGACCGAAGGGGGCTGGCCCTTCGAGATCGGCGGACGGGGACCGAACGATCAGCGGGAGACCTGCCGACTCATGATCGCGACCCTGCGCTCGATATTCAAGCGGGCAGGGTGGACTGGTGTCACTGCACAGTCCGCCCGGCGCGTGGTCGCCCGGAGGCTCGCGGACAAAGGCGCCGACGGAGCGCAGGTCGGGGAAATCTTGGGTCTCTCGAGTTCGCGGGCGGTGCGCCGCCTGCTTGGCAGCAACCGCAGGCCGCTTGAAAACCTGGCGCGCGAGCTGGTGTGATCGGAACGCGAACGCCGGACCGGACGAGAGCGCAGGGCGAGGACATGTTGGAGGCGACCCGCTACTTCATCAAGGGGCGGACCTACCCAGCAGCTGATCCGGGTCTGCAGGACGCCCTTGCTCGCGTCTATGGATCGCCGGAGCGGCCGCGTTGCCTGTGCGTGTCCGGCGGCATTGAGATGTACATCGCCAGGCACGCCGAATACATCGTCAAGCGCATGCCCGACACCGGGCGCCGCCACCATCCGACCTGCCCGTCGTTCGAGCCGGAACTCGGCATGTCGGGGCTGGGCGAACTTGTCGGCGAAGCGATCATCGAGCACTCGCCCGATCAGGTCGAGGTGCGGACGGACTTCGCGATGTCGCGGTTGCCGGGCAAGGCCGTGCCGCGTGGCGAAGCTGTCATCGACCCGGCCGAGGTGCACGCGCCGCGCAAGCGCATGAGCCTGCGAGCATTGCTGCACTTCCTGTTCGAGCGGGCAGGATTTAACCGCTGGTATCCGGCGATGGAAGGCCGGCGCAACCAGGGCGTCCTTCACAAATACCTGTCCGAGGCTGCCAGGGGCGTGACGGTCAAGGGAGCATCGCTGGACGAGCGGCTGTATGTCCCGGAGCCGTTCAGGGTCGAACTCAAGGACGAGATCGGCGAGCGCAGGCGCAAGAAGCTCGCGCTGTTGCTGTCACCTGAAGATGATGTCCAGTACAAGATGGCCATCATCGTCGGCGAGTACAACGGTTCGGAGCCGACGGCCTTCGGCCGCAGGATCGTCGTCAAGCACATGCCGGATGTTCCTCTGTACATCGAGAACAGGGCATGGGAGCGCATCGAACGCAGCTATGCAGCCACCCTGCAGGCCCGCGATGCCGATGTGCCGAGGAAGCCGCGCGTGATGATGGCCGCCCTGGTCTACGCCAAGCGCGAGCACATCTACCAGGTCGACACGGTCAGCATGATGTTGACCACGGATCAGTGGATTCCCCTGGACGGGCTGCATGAACTGCCACTGATCGAGTTGCTCCAGCGCGAGCAGCGCGCGTTCATCAAGCCGATGAGGTACGACGCCAGATCGGCAGCGGGTTTTCCGAACGTCTTGGTCCTGGACTGCGGCAAGGTGCCGGTGCAACTTCATGTCGTCAGTCCCTTCATGGAGGCGAGGGAGCGATCGATCAAGGAGAAGTTGCTGGCCGGCATTCCCTCGGCCTGGGTTTGGGTGACTGACCAGAACATGCCGCCGCTGCCGCAGCGCATCTGAGGTTCGCTGAAGCTGCCGTTTAGCGGCACCCGGAATCGAACAACAAGTCCCTTGTGACTGGCCGGCATCGTGTGGTTCGTTCATACGTTGACCCGGCGCCTCAGATGACGCGCGTCGCGCTGGCCATGCCAGGCGCCGGGCGGCCCGTGACGACGCGAGGCTGTCGCTAGACTTGCCGAATCAACTTGACGCTCAATGGCAGGCCATGGCAAGTCCGAGGCATACGACGAAGGCGCTCACGCTACCCGGCAGCGGCAAAGTCGTGCACATCGACGAGAAGTTGTTGACGGGTATTCAGCGGCTCAACGAGTTGGGTGTCACAACAAGTTTCTGTTGCCAGGGCGGGGCTGGCTACGCCACCGCCTACATCACCCTTGAGCCGGGCATATGCTTCCCGCCCGAATTGCAGCGGGCCTGGAAAGGGGCGGATTTCGAGGTCACCTCGTCGCAGGTGTACGCAACGGTCCCTCCTCAGGAGCACGCGTCGGATGGCCACATGTTGCAGGAGTCCGACACGCGGCCGCGCAAGAAGTCGAGCATGCAGTTTCCGCCTGAGCTTGTACATGCATGGTTTGGCCCAGGGTGCGGGGCCCCAGGGTCGCATGATCACGCTCCGCCCCTGACCGGCCGAGAGCAAGAAGTGGCCGACAACTTCTGTCGAAGCCTGAACGACTGGGCGCAAGGACAGTTGGATGAGTCTGGAGCTTCCTATCGTCTCAGCGATCGGAGCCAGGGCCGGTCGACAAGAGCGCGAGGACTTGGCGACCTGCCAGCCATGTAGCCGTCCTTCGAATCGGGTCGCCAGGAAGCGGCTGTTCGTCGGTATCCGGGGTCGGCCAGGAGGAGTCGACCGCGACAGACTGGTTTCTTGACGTCCATTCCTGCGAGTCTGGTCCCTACGCGCCGCAGCGATGTCGCGCGTGCACCAGACCAAGGCGAAGACCTTCGAGCGAAGAACGACTCAATTCGAACCC
>JBBSBZ010000286.1:0-4458 GCA_038250795.1 Burkholderiales bacterium
GCAGGCGCGCGGCACCGGCTCGGCGAAGGCGCAGTGATGGCAGCGCAGCGTCCTGTCCCGCTTGTGGAAGACGCGCCAGGCGCTGCAGTGCGGGCAGCCGCTCATCCAGCCGCATTCGCCGCACTGGAGCACCGGCGCGTAGCCGCGCCGGTTGAGGAAGACCAGGCTCTGCTCGCCGCGCCCGACCCGCTCGCGCAAGGCGTCGACCAGCGCCGGCGCAAGGCCGGACGGCATGCCGGGCGTCGTGCCGGCGCCGAGGCCGACCGTCGCCTTGGCGAGCGTGCCCATGTCGACCAGGCGCACGGTCGGCCAGGCCGCGCCGCCGACGCGCTCCGGCAGCGACAGGCGCCGGTAGTGGCCGGTGTCGGCACGCTGCCAGGTCTCGAGCGAAGGCGTCGCCGAGCCGAGCACGACCAGCGCGTTCTCGCGTCGCCCGCGCCACACCGCGAGATCGCGCGCCGAATAGCGGGCGCCTTCCTGCTGCTTGTACGAGGCGTCGTGTTCCTCGTCGACGACGATCAGGCCGAGCCGCGGCAGCCCGGCCAACACCGCCAGCCGGGTCCCGAGGACGAGGTCGGCCAGGCCGAGCTGGGCGGCGAGCCAGCTGCGCAGCCGCTGTGCCGGCGTGAGGCCGCTGTGCAGCGCGACGATGCGGCGGTCGGCGAACCGGCGCGTGAAGCGGTCGACGAGCTGCGGCGTGAGGTTGATCTCGGGGACGAGCACGAGCGCCTGTCGGCCGCGCGCCAGGACGGTCTCGGCTGCGCGCAGGTAGACCTCGGTCTTGCCGCTGCCCGTGACGCCGTGGAGGAGGACGGTTCCGGGCGAAGGCGCCGCCAGCGCGCCTTCGATCGACTCGAGTGCGGCGCCCTGGGCACCGGTCAACGGCGGCCGGAGCTCGGCCGGAGCGGTCGTCTCGCCGCGCGGCAGGGCCTTCGACGCGAGTGCCTTGTGCAGGCGCCGCACGCGGTCGGCGAGCTGGCTGGCATCGAGCCGGCGCAGCTCGGGGGGCAGCGAGGCCAGCGCGATCTCGCCGACGCTGCGCTGGTAGTACGCGGCCGCGAACTCGACGAGCGCGCACCAGGACTCGCTCATGGGAGTGACGGCCTCGCAGACCTGCGCGACGTCGCGCAGCTCGAGATCGCCGGGCCGATCCGCATCCGGTCCGGCAGGCCAAACGAGGCCGGTGACCTCGCGCCGTCCGAATGGAACACGAACCAGCGTTCCTGCTGGGAGCGTGCACTGACTTCGGTAGCTCAGCGAGGCGTCCAGTGCGGCGTGTCGGGGCGCATCGACGAGCACAGCGACGACGGCCGGGCTTCGTGTCGGGTCAGGCTCGATACCGGCTTGTTCCATTCCTGCGGGAAAGTTCACGTTCAGGCCGTAAGTCGATGATTTTCCGCGGCTTTTGATTCTCTCCACCGCACCTGTGGATAACTTTGTGGGTAAGCACCCTCCCGTCGGCGGAAACGCTTGATTCGACGGGGCTGCGAACATCTTGCCCGCTTTCGCAGCAAGGAAGAGAGTCCAATGAAATCAACGACTTAGGAGGACCCTCCAAAACGGCGTTGATGCGCCGCAACAGAGGACGTGAGCTTTGCGACAAGATCAGGTCGTGGGGATAAGTCAAGCCCTTAGTGCTCACTCACCCGCAAATATCGCGAACTCAGGACCTCGGCCTCCGGGTATCAGCGCGGCGGGTCGCCATGGAAGGCGCGCGAAAGCGAATGGACCGCTTCGACCAGCACGGTGACGCTCTCCGGCGGGGTGTGCTGGCTGATGCCGTGGCCGAGGTTGAATACGTGGCCGTTGCGCGTCGCGGCGCCCCCGCTGCTGCCGAAGCTCGCGAGCACGCGGGCGGCCTCGCGGCGGATCGCCGACTCGCCGCCGAACAGCACCGCGGGGTCGAGGTTGCCTTGCAGCGCCACCCCGTCGCCGACCCGGCGCCGCGCCGAGGCGAGGTCGACGGTCCAGTCGACGCCGACGACGTCGGTACCAGTGGCGGCGATCTGCTCCAGCCAGGGCGCGCCGCCCTTGGTGAAGACGAGCTGCGGTACGCGCCGGCCGTCGGCATCGCGCCGGAGTTGCTTCACGACGCGGTCGGTATAGGCGAGGCTGAACGACTGGAAGGCGCCGTCGGCGAGTACCCCGCCCCAGCTGTCGAAGATCATCACCGCCTGCGCGCCGGCGTCGATCTGGGCGTTGAGGTAGCGCGCGACCGCGTCGGCGTTGATCGCGAGGATGCGATGGAGCAGGTCGGGGCGCGCATAGAGCATGGTCTTGACCTGCCGGTAGTCGTCCGAGCCCGAGCCCTCGACCATGTAGCAGGCGAGCGTCCAGGGGCTGCCGGAGAAGCCGATCAGGGGCACGCGGCCGGCGAGCGCTCGCCGGATCGACGCGACGGCGTCGAAGACGTAGCGCAGCTTGTCCATGTCGGGGACTTCGAGGCGCGCGACGGCGGCCTCGTCGCGGACCGGATTCGCGAAGCGCGGGCCTTCGCCCTCGGCGAAGGAAAGGCCCAGGCCCATCGCGTCGGGCACCGTGAGGATGTCGCTGAACAGGATGGCGGCGTCGAGCGGGTAGCGATCGAGCGGCTGCAGCGTCACTTCGGTGGCGAAATCGGGGCTCGTCGCCAGGCCCATGAAGCTGCCGGCGCGCGCGCGAGTGGCGCGGTATTCGGGCAGGTAGCGGCCGGCCTGGCGCATCAGCCAGACGGGCGTGTACTCGGTCGGCTGCGACAGGCACGCGCGCAGGAAGGTGTCGTTCGCGAGAGGGGTCGGCATCGGCGGATTGTCGCTGCGGCGGGACCATAATCGCCGCGATCCGCCCCGGCTCGCACGACCAGGAACGCCATGATCGCCAACGACGTCCTGCACACGATCGGCCGCACCCCGCACATCCGCATCAACCGGCTGTTCGGCACCGCGCACAACGTCTACTTGAAGAACGAGCGGGCCAATCCGGGCGGCTCGATCAAGGACAGGATCGCCCTCGCGATGGTCGAGGCGGCAGAAGCGTCGGGCGCGCTCCGGCCGGGCGCGACGATCGTCGAGCCGACCTCGGGGAATACCGGCGTCGGACTGGCGATGGTCGGCGCCGTGAAGGGCTACAAGGTCGTCCTCGTGATGCCCGACAGCATGAGCGTCGAGCGACGTCGCCTGATGCTCGCCTACGGCGCCCGCTTCGAGCTCACGCCGCGCGAGAAGGGCGTCAACGGCGCCATCGCGCGGGCCGAGGAGATCGTCGCCGAGCTGTCGAAGAGCGGGGCCGGGGCCTGGATGCCGCAGCAGTTCGACAACCCCGCGAACATCGAGGTCCACATGCGCACGACGGCCGCGGAGATCGCCGCCGATTTCCCGAGCGGCATCGACGCGCTGATCACCGGCGTCGGCACCGGCGGCCACATCACCGGCTGTGCCCGCGTGCTGAAGAAGATGTGGCCCCGGCTCAAGGTCTACGCGGTCGAGCCGAGCGCGTCGGCGGTGATCGGCGGCGGGCCGCCGGGACCCCATCCGATCCAGGGCATCGGCGCCGGCTTCATCCCGAAGAACCTGCAGGTCGATCTGCTCGACGGCGTCATCCCGGTCGAGGCCGAGGCGGCACGCGAGATGGCGCGGCGCTCGGCGCGCGAGGAGGGCCTGCTCGTCGGCATCTCGTCGGGGGCGACGCTGGCGGCGATCGCGCAGAAGCTGCCCGAGCTCGCCTCCGGCGCGACGGTGCTCGGCTTCAACTACGACACCGGCGAGCGCTACCTGTCGGTCGAAGGCTTCCTCCCCGAATGAGGCCCGACGGCGCCTTGCCGCTGCTCGCGGGCGCTGGCCACCGAGGCGACGACCGACCGGCCGGGGGCGGCCCGGCCTTCGGGCATCACGGCGTCGACGGGCACCCTTGAAACCCCGGATCCTCATCGTCGAGGACGAGCCCGGCATCGCCGACACGCTCCAGTACGCCCTGCGCACGGAAGGCTTCGAGCCGGCTTGGTGCGCGACCGGCGAAGAGGCGCTGGCGAGCGCGCGGGCGACGCCGCCGGCGCTCGTCGTCCTCGACGTCGGCCTGCCCGACGCGTCGGGCTTCGAGATCTTCAAGCGGCTGCGCGAGACGAGCGACGTGCCGATCGTCTTTCTCACCGCGCGCAGCGACGAGATCGACCGCGTCGTCGGCCTCGAGCTCGGCGCCGACGACTACGTCGCCAAGCCCTTCTCGCCGCGCGAGCTGGTCGCGCGCGTGCGCACCGTCCTGCGCCGCAGCCAACGCTCCGCCGCGGTCGCCGCGCCGGCCTCGGGCGCCACGCCGATGAGCCCGATCCAGGTCGACGAAGGCCGGATGCAGATCCGCTACTACGGGCGTGCGCTCGAGCTGTCGCGCTACGAGTACGGCCTGCTCAAGGCGCTCGCGTCGCGGCCGGGCCACGTGTTCACGCGCGAGGCGCTGCTCGACCGCGTCTGGGGCGGCGACAGCGAC
>JBBSBZ010000287.1:0-4339 GCA_038250795.1 Burkholderiales bacterium
GGCCACGGAACGGTGATCGGCGGCGTGCTCGTCGACAGCGGCAACTTCGACTGGAGCAAGGCGACCGCCGCGACCGGCCATTTCACCGAGCTGACGCGCCCCTACGACGGCTTCCACGGCATGGTCTTCAGCGAGGAAAGCACCGTCGGCGCGTTCCTCCTGCGTGCGCGCCGCGAAGGCCTGCGCGACTTCGGCGCGAGCATGAGCCCGCACACCGCATGGCTGATCCTGCAGGGCATCGAGACGCTGCCGCTGCGGATGGCGCGCCACGTCGAGAACACGAGGAAGATCGTCGCCTTCCTCGCCGGCCACGCCCAGGTCGGGCGGGTCGGCTATCCGGAACTGGAGACCCATCCCGACCACGCGCTGGCGAAGAGGCTGCTGCCGCGCGGCTGCGGCTCGGTGTTCAGCTTCGACCTGCGCGGCTCGCGCGAGCAGGGCCGCGCCTTCATCGAGGCGCTGCAGCTCTTCTCGCACCTTGCCAACGTCGGCGACGTTCGTTCGCTCGTCATCCATCCGGCCTCGACGACGCATTTCCGCATGGACGACGCCGCGCTCAAGCGCGCCGGCATCGGGCCGGGCACGATCCGGCTTTCGATCGGCCTCGAAGACGCCGACGACCTGATCGACGATCTCAAGCGCGCCCTGAAGGCCGCGTCGCGCGCGGGCGGCGCGGCGCGATGAACCTTATGCTGAATGCCGCTCGTGGCGGCGGCGAGAGCGCCGACCCGGGCCGCGCAGCCGCGACGGCCTACGCCTACACCGGCGGCAAGACTTTCGATGCGACGCTGCCCACGGTCGTGTTCGTGCACGGGGCGCTGCACGACCACAGCGTCTGGACCCTCCCCGCGCGCTGGTTCGCGAACCACGGCCACGGCGTGCTCGCCCTCGACCTGCCCGGCCACGGCCGCAGCGCCGGCCCGGCGCTCGCCAGCGTCGAGGCGATGGCCGACTGGGTGCTCGCGGTGCTCGACGCTGCGGGCGTGGAGCATGCGAGCGTCGTCGGGCACAGCATGGGCTCGCTGGTCGCGCTCGAAGCCGCATCGCGCGCGCCGAAGCGGACGCGCCATCTCGTGATGATCGGCACAGCCTACCCGATGGTCGTGTCGCCGGCGCTGCTCGAAGCCGCAGAGAACGATCCGCAGGCGGCGATCGAGAGCGTCAACATCTGGTCGCACTCGACGAATGCGGCCAAGCCGTCGCATCCTGCGCCCGGGTCGTGGCTGCGCGGCGGAAACATCGCGCTGATGCGGCGTATGCAGGCGACCGATCCGACGACCAACCTCTTTCTCACCGACTTCCGAGCCTGCAATGCGTATCGCGGCGGAATCGAGGCGGCGGCGCGGGTCGAATGTCCGGCCACGATCGTCGTCGGGCGGCGCGATCAGATGACCATGCCGAAGGACGTCGTGGCGATGGCCGCTGCGCTGGGCACGCCGCCGGTCGCGATCGACGCCGGCCATGTGCTCATGACCGAGGCGCCGGATGCGGTGCTCACGGCGCTGCGCAAGGCCATCGTCGACTGACGCACGGCGTGCCGGTCGGCACGGCAGACCGGGGCCGGATCAGCCGCGCGGCACCGTCCCGCGTGGTGCGGTTCTGGTCGCGCTCGAACGCCGCGCTCGCGCAGGCTGGCGCCGCACCGACTTCGTCAAGGCTTCGCGCAGCAGCGCCTCGCACGCTTCCCGCGACATGACGCACGGCACGGGGTAATTGGTGTCGGCCTCGTGGCAGGCGGCGTGGGCCAGGGCCGGAATGTCCTCTTCGCGGAGAGCGTCGACGTGACGAGGAATGCCGAGCGACCGGTTCAAGGCCTCCACCGATTCGATGAACGCACGCGCCCGTGCGGCGTCGCTCCTGGAGGACTTGCCGACCCCGGCGCGCAACGCGAGCTGCGCCAGCTTCGCCTCGATGCTCGCGCCGCAGAAGCGCAGCACGATGGGCAGCATGATCGCGTTGGCCAGCCCATGGGGCGTGTGATAGAGACCGCCCAGCTGGTGCGCGATCGCGTGCACGTTGCCGACATTGGCACGCGTGAAGGCCAGGCCGGCGAACGTCGACGCGACGGCCATCTTCTCGCGTGCGGCGAGGTCGCTGCCTTCGGCGAAGGCGATCGGCAGGTTCGCGTAGACCATGCCCACCGCGGCCAGCGCCATGCGGTCGGTGAACTCGGTCGACCACCGACCGATGTAGGCCTCGACCGCATGCGTCAGCACGTCCATGCCGGTGGCCGCGGTGACGGGCGGGGGCACCCCAATCATGAGGCACGGGTCGAGCGCCGCCATGCGCGGCACGATGCGCGTGTCGGCGATCACCAGCTTGCGGTGATCGGCGGGGTCGGAGATCACCGCGGCCACGGTCACCTCGGAGCCGGTGCCGGCGGTGGTCGGCACGGCGTAGAGCGGCGCCGGGCCGTGCCGCCCCTTGAAGTAGCCGACCAGGTCGCGCGGGTGCTTGCCGTTGTTGGCGGCCAGGCCGATGACCTTGGCCGTGTCCATCACCGAGCCGCCGCCGAACGCGACGATGGCATCGCACCCTTCGTCCCGAAAGCGCGCGATGCCCTCCTCGACGACCGCGATGGGCGCATCGGGCGCGACCTGGTCGAATACGACGCATTCGGTGCCGCTGGCGGCAAGCGCGTCGAGCATCGGCTGCATCAGGCCGAGGCCGGCGATCGTCGCGTCGGTGACGACGAGGAGCCTGCGATGCCCGAAAGCGCCGATGGTCTGGCCCAGCCGCACGCTGGCGCCGGGCCCGACCAGGAGCATCGGCTGCGGAATCGGCAGCAGGCGCGCAGCCACGCCTGCGGCCCGCTTCAGCGGGGGCAGGCCGAATGAACGAATCATGTCGCCGATCAAGTGCGTCATGCCTTGCTTCCTCCATGATCGATTCCAGGACCTTGACGCAGAGACCGGATGAAGAACGTGATCAGCATCAGTCTTGGCGCAAGCAGCCAGGATTTCCAGTTCACCACGACCTTTCTCGGCACGAAGCTGCGGGTGCGCCGCCTCGGCTGCGACGGCAGCATCGCACGGGCGCTCGCGGTGCTGGAGCATTGGGATGGGCGCGCCGGCGCGATCGGCCTCGGCCTGGTGAAGGACAGCGGGTACGGCGGCGCGGCGCGGACTGTCGACCGCGACAGCGCACGCCTGCGCCGCGCTGCGACCAGCGCGCCGGTGACCACCGGCGAGCGGCTCGGCGACATCTTCCTGGAGTGGGCGGTGCGCGGCGCCCAGGACCGGCTCGGCCACTACTTCGACAACGCCAGCGTGCTGTTCTTCTCCGGCACCGCGCACCGCAAGCTGGTGGCGACGATGGCGGAGTACACACCCAACCTGTTGTTCGCGGACCCGCTGCTGCAGCTCGGCATTCCCAAGCTGCTGACGTCGCTCGACGCGCTCGACCTGTACGAGCGCGGTGCGCACCACGTCTTCGCCTGGGTGCCGCCGCGGGTGGTCGCCGCGCCGCTGCTGCGACAGTGGTCGCAGCTTGTCCTGCGCAAGGCCCTGGCCAAGGCGACCGTGGTCGTCGCCCGGCCGCACGAGCTGGACGCCTTCGGCATCGAGGAGCTGGCCGGCAAGACCATCGTCACGGCGACCGTCAACGATGAGCGCATGGCGCGTTTCAAGGACAAGGGCGTCGCCATGGTGGTCGATGCGGCGCCGACGATGCACGGGCATGTCCTCGGCCCCGACCTGCTCGACGCGATGATCCTGGCCGCCACCGGCAAGGCCGCCGACGAGATCCTCGAGGACGACTACCTCGACGTCATCGCCGGCCTGCAGGCGCAGCCGCGAATCGTCTACCCGAACGGCTTTCGCCGGATCAATCGCTTCGCCTTCGTCATCCACCCGCTCTCGCAGGAGTACTTCAAGATCGTCAAGCCGGTGGAGGTGCTGTCGCGCATCTCGCCGCCGGTGTTCATGGACTCGCTCGAAAAGGTGCTGGCCTATGCGCCGCCCTTCGTCTACTCGAAGGTCGAAGGCATCCGCTCGCCGACCGGCGTGGAGGCCGAGGGCTGGCTGATCTCGGTCGGCGGCACGCCCCGGGAAATCATGGGGCACAGCCCCGAGTTCACCTATCGGCGCCTGCTCGCCGCGGCCGCCATGGCGCGGCGGCTCGGCGCGCAGATCATGGGTCTGGGCGCGTTCACCAAGGTGGTCGGCGATGCCGGCGTCACGGTGGCGCGGCGCGCGCCGCTGCCGATCACGACCGGCAACAGCTACAGCGCGTCGGCCGCGCTCTGGGCCGCCCACGACGCGCTCTTGCGGCTGGGCCTGGTCAAGCCCGGCCGCGCCGGGGAACGGGTGCCGTTCAAGGCGATGGTCGTCGGCGCCAC
>JBBSBZ010000288.1:0-4338 GCA_038250795.1 Burkholderiales bacterium
CGGCTCGTCAATGCCGCCGGCGAGTCGCGCTTCTGCAAGTTCCACTGGGAGCCGGTCGCGGGCACGCATTCGGTGGTCTGGGACGAGGCCGTGAAGATCAGCGGCGCCGATCCGGACTTCCATCGACGCGACCTCTGGGAAGCGATCGAGGCAGGCGCGTTCCCGCAGTGGGAGCTCGGCCTGCAGGTCTTCACCGAGGAGGAGGCCGACCGCTTCAGCTTCGACATCCTCGACGCCACCAAGCTGATCCCCGAGGAGCTCGTGCCGGTGCGCAAGGTCGGCCGCATGACGCTCGACCGCAACCCGGACAACTTCTTCGCCGAGACCGAGCAGGTCGCCTTCGGCACGATGAACATGATCCCGGGAATCGACACCAGCAACGATCCTCTCCTGCAAGGCCGGCACCACTCGTACTTCGACACCCAGCTGAGCCGCCTGGGCGGCCCGAACTTCCACGAGATCCCGATCAATTCGCCGATCGCGCAGGCGCACAACAACCAGCGCGACGGCATCCACCGTCAGGCGATCCCGCGCGGCCGGGTCGCCTACGAGCCGAACTCGCTCGCCGGCGGCTGTCCGTACCAGGCCGGGATGCGCGGGTTCGTCTCGTTCCCCCAGCCGGTGGTGGAAGACAAGGTGCGCGGCAAGCCCGAAAAGTTCGCCGACCACTTCACCCAGGCGCGTCTCTTCTACGAGAGCCAGAGCGAGGTCGAGAAAAAGCACATCGCCGCCGCCTTCACCTTCGAGCTCACCAAGGTCGGTGTCGAGGCGATCCGCGAGCGCGTCGTCTCGATGATCGCCAACGCGTCGGGCGACCTCGCCCGGCAGGTCGCCGACGGCCTGGGCATCGACGTGCCGGCAGCGCAGCCGCGCGTGCTCGAGAACCCGGCCCGGCCCGAGGTCGAGGTGTCGCCCGCGCTGTCGCTGATGGCCCGGCCCGGCGACGGCAGCGTCGCGACGCGCCACGTCGCGCTGCTCGTCGCCGACGGCATCGACGCGGTCTCGCTGCGTGCCGTCCACGGCGCGGTCGCCGATGCCGGCGCGGTGCCGCGCTTCGTCGGCCTTCGCCTCGGCAAGGTGAGGCCGGCCAGCGGCGAGCCGATCGACGTCGAGGTGACGATCTCGACCGCGCCCGCCGTGCTCTGGGACGGCGTCGTCGTCCCCGCCGGCGACGACGCGCTCGCCCGTCTCGCGCCCTCGGTCGATTTCGTCAAGGAGCAGTACCGCCATTGCAAGACCATCCTCCTGCTCGGCGACGCACTGGCCGGCAAGGCGATGCTGCCGGCGGCGCTGCCCGACGGCCAGGCCGATACGGGCGTATTGCGCGGTGCCGACGGCGCCGGGTTCATCGAGGCGCTCTCGCATCATCGGCACTATCAACGCGAGACGGATCCGCCGGCGGTTTGAAGGGGCGTTCGACCCGCTTGCGGCGGGTCGAACGCGTAGCATCGCCGGGTGACCACCGACGCGATCCACTCCGCCCGCCGCGCCCTCGCCGACCGCTTCCGCGCTCGCATCGGCGCGGTCATGGCCGAGTGGCGCGCCTTGGTCGGCGCCGACGGCGAGGTCACCGCCGGTGATTCGCTTCCGCGCGTCCAGCTCGAGGACCATCTGCCGCCCTGGCTGGCGGCCTTCGCCGATGTCCTGGCCGCGAGCGGAGAGCGGATGCGTGCCGACGCCGAAGACGCGGAGACGCGCGACGCCGAGACCCACGGCCTGCAGCGCTGGCAGCAGGGCTACGACCTGCACGACGTCACCCGCGAGTGGGGCCATCTGCACCGCTGCCTGGTGCTCGAGCTCGAGCGGCTGAGCGGGTCGGAGCCGGCACTTCCGGCCGAGGTGTTCGCCGAGGCACGGCTCAAGCTCGCCGAGCAGATCAGCGAGGCCACCAGCCTGAGCGCCGAGCGCTACTTCCACCTCGAGCGGATCGAGGCGGCGGGCAGCGTGCTCGACCTCGAGCGCGCGTTGGCCGAGGTGCGCGAGCTCGAGCGCCGGCGCGGCGAGCTCTGGCAGCAGGCGGCGCACGACCTGCGCGGCAACCTGGGCGTCGTCTCGAACGTCGCCCAGGGCCTCACCTTCGCCGAGCTGCCGGCGGCGCGGCGCCAGGACTTCCTCGGCCTCCTGCGCAACAACGTCGGCTCCCTCCATCGCCTGCTCGACGACGTCACCTCTCTGGCTCGCCTGCAGGCGGGCCAGGAGCAGCGCGGTGTCGCCGCGTTCGACGCCGCCGTCGATCTGGGTCGGCTCGCCGCCGAGCTGCGCCCGCTCGCCGAAAGCCGGGGCCTCTACCTGCGCGCCGAGGGGCCGCCCTCGCTCGCCGTCGAAGGCGACGCCGTCAAGGTGCGCCGCATCGCTCAGAACCTGCTCCTCAACGCGCTCAAGTACACGACGAGCGGCGGCGTCGCCCTCGCCTGGCACGACGGCGTGCCCGGCGACACGATCCGCTGGCGCTTCACGGTGCAGGACACCGGGCCGGGATTCCATGCCGGGCCCGGGGCGCCGCTCGCCCACGCGCTGAACGCGTCCGCCGCGGTCCCGTCGGCACACGGGGCCGATGCGCCGGACGCCACCGTCGCGGCGGCGGGCGACGACGACGAGCGCCCGATCCGCCAGTCGCAGGGCGAAGGGATCGGCCTGGCGATCGTCAAGCGCCTCGCCGACCTGCTCGACGCGAGCGTCGAGTTCGATTCGGTCGAGGGCCGCGGCACGACGGTCCACGTCACGTTGCCCCAGCGCTATCCGGGATCGTCCCCGACCGGCTGAGTCCCGCCGCGCGACGCCGACGCCGGCGCCGTGCGTTTTGTTGCGATCGCTTTACGGGCCTTTACCGTCGCCGACGGTTTCGCACATCCATCGGGCTCCGAGCCGCATGACACTGCGGGCGAGGAAACGAAGCCGATGAAGACGGTCGACACGATCATCGAATGCGGGCGGCCCGAGGGGGCGCCCGACCCGGCGGAAGAGTTGCAGGCCGTGGAGTCGCTTGCGCTCGCCGCGATCGCCAGCGCGGCCCTCGCGGCCTGCGGCGGCGGCGACGGGTCGCCGGGCACCGGCTCCGGGACGGGCGGCGGCTCGGGCGGCGGCACGACACCGGCGCCCACGGCGACCGAGGCGTCGCGCTTCCTCGCCCAGGCGTCGATGGGCGCCAGCCGCGCCGACATCGCCCGCGTCCAGGCGGTCGGCTACTCGGCCTGGATCGACGAGCAGATCGCGATGCCCGCGTCGCAGACGCGCTGGGACGCGCTCGTCGCCGCGGGCTTTTCCGACCCCAGCTACAAGAACGGCGAAGGCGGCTTCGACGCCTGCTCCTGGCGCAAGCTGCTGTCGTCGCCCGACACGCTGCGCCAGCGCGTGACGCTCGCGCTCTCCGAGCTCATGGTGACGTCGATCGACAGCCTCGTCGGCGCTGGCTGGAAGGCGTTCGCCGCAGCCCACTACCTCGACCTGCTGGAGGCCAACGCCTTCGGCAACTACCGCACGCTGATGCAGCAGGTCTCGACCAACACCGCGATGGGGATGTACCTCACCTTCCGGGCCAGCAAGAAGGCCAACCCGGTCACCGGCTCGCTGCCCGACGAGAACTACGCGCGCGAGCTCATGCAGCTGTTCACCATCGGCCTGGTGCAGCTCAACCTCGACGGCACGGCGAAGACGAGCGGCGGCGCGCCGATTCCGACCTACGCGCTCGCCGACATCACCGGCCTGGCACGCGTCTTCACCGGCTGGGACTTCGACCTGCAGGGGCAGAGCGGCCCGGCCGGCACGGCGACGCCCGACTTCATGCGCCGGCCGATGATCCAGTACCCGGCCCGGCACGAGCTCGGCGCCAAGACCTTCCTCGGCACGACGGTTGCGGCCAACACCGACGGCGTGCAGAGCCTCGGGCTCGCGCTCGACGCGATCTTCGGCCACGCCAACGTCGCGCCCTTCGTGTCGCGCCAGTTCATCCAGCGGCTCGTGACGAGCAACCCGACTCCGGCCTACGTCGCCCGCGTCGGGGCGGTCTTCAACGACGACGGCAGCGGCACCAAGGGCAACCTCGCGGCGGTGCTGAAGGCGATCCTGCTCGACGACGAGGCGCGCAGCGCCTCGGTCGCAGCCGGCGTCGCGGCGGGCAAGCTGCGCGAGCCGATGCTGCGCTTCACCGGCTGGGCACGCGCATGGAGCGCGAGCTCGCCGAGCAACGCGTGGTCGATCGGCGACACCTCGAGCGCGTCGACCCGGCTCGGCCAGAGTCCGCTGCGCTCGCCCTCGGTGTTCAACTTCTTCCGACCCGGCTACGTGCCGCCCAACAGCGCCATCGCGACCGCCGGCCTGGTCGCCCCCGAGTTCCAGCTC
>JBBSBZ010000289.1:0-4246 GCA_038250795.1 Burkholderiales bacterium
AGCAACGTCACCTATACCCACCCGAATGACGACGGCAGCGTCACCGAGGGCCGCGGCGAGGAGAGCGCCCAGGCGGCGCAGGCGGCGATGGGTGCGGTCGCGGCGGCCATGGCATCGTCACGCGCGGCGATGCCGGGCTCCGGCGGCGTGCCCAAGGTCGGGCGCAACGATCCCTGCCCCTGCGGCAGCGGGAAGAAGTACAAGCAGTGTCACGGACGTCTTGCTTGACGAAGCGGGTCAAGTCGCGTCAACAGACTCCTGGGACAGCATTCGGGCGACGCGCTCGAGAGCCGATTCCAGTTCGGACGTCCCCGCGGCGCCCGTCGGCTGCGTGGCGAGGCTCTGCGCTCGCGCCAGCTCGTCCCGAGCGCTTTTTGAATCCCGGCAGATGAGGTAGGCCTCAGCGCTCTGGCAAAGAATCAAGGCCATGTCGCTCTCGTTTGCGACGGCCTCGACGTGCGCCTTGCCCGCGTCGATCATTTGCCTGCCTTCTTCCGGACGTCCGCGCCTGCATTGCAGCAGGCCGAGATAGCCGAGGATCTGGCCCTGCGTCCTGCGATCGGACAGTTCCTCCGCGAGGGTCAATGCGGCGTCCAGATGTTCCTGGGCGGCTTCGAGATTCGACGCGGACTCCTCGGTGATCCCCAGATTGCAGAGCACGAATGCCTGCAACCGCGCGTGGCCCATCTCGCGGGCAAGCTGGAGGGAGCGGGCAAGGTATTCGCGGGCGGACTCGGTGTTTCCCTGCAGTTGACGGACGAGGCCCAGGTTGCAAAGAGCGTTGCCCTCCCATTTCTTGTGGCCAAGCTCTCGCGCGAGCGCAAGCCCGGCCTCGAATGAGGTGGAAGCGTCGGCGATTCGCCCCTGCGCCATCTGCACCATTCCGAGGTTGCCGAGAACGCCGCCCTCCCACCGTCTGTCCTTGACCCGCCGGGCCAAGGCGAGCGCTGCTTCGTAGTCCCGGCCCGCTGCCTCGGTTCGTCCCAGCCTCTCGTTGAGCGAGCCCAGGTTGTTCAACGCTGCGCATTCGAGCGCGCTCGACCGGGATGACCGCGCGAGATCCAATGCGGTGCACAGGTGCTCACGCGCCTCATCCGTGCGGCCCGCGCTGGCGCTCAGCGCGCCGAGGACGATCAGCACCTCGGCTTCACGCTCAGGATCACCAGCTCCGCGTGCGGCAGCGAGCGCCGCTTCGAATGCTGTGCTTGCCTCCTGCATCCTGCCGATGGCGTACAACGCAGCGCCTTGCACAAACCGGGGTCGCGAGGTGCTCGGCAGACCCGGCATCGCAAGCACGCACAAGGCCAGATCGAGGCCGAGCTTGAAGGGCCCGCGCAGTTCGACCGCTGCCCATGCAAGCGCCAGCGTCCGGACCGCAGCAGCGTGATCGCCGCGATCGCTCGCGCGTCGGCAAGCGGCAGCCAGATTGCCGAGTTCGACGCAGCGCGAACCGGTCACGTGGACTTCGGTCAATGCAGCGAAAAATTCGCCATGGCGTGTTTCTGCGTCCAGCGCCGCCATGGGCCCGCTACCCGGGAACCGGCCCTCTGCGCGCAGGTGCTCGGCGGCGTATTCCTGGACTGTCTGCAAGAGGTCGAACCGATCCCCTCCGACCTGGCGCACCAGGGACTTGTCCGACAGAGACTGCAGCAGGTCCAGCGGTGTCGACGGCGCCACGCCCGCGTCGAAACGGAATACGGCCTCGAATGCGTCCAGCGTAAAGCCACCTTCGAAAACGGAGAGCTGCGCGAGCGCCGCGCGTTCGGCGGCGGGCAAGAGATCCCACGACCAGTCCAGCGTCGAGCGCATGGTCATCTGGCGGTCCTGGCGGCCGCCGCGTGCCGCCAACAAGGTGAAGCGCTCCTTCATGCGACCCAGGAGCATCGTGGGCGACAGCACCCTCGATCGAGCCGCCGCGAGCTCGATGGCCAGCGGCAGCCCGTCGAGCAGGTCCACCAACGCGGTGACGGTCTGCACGTTCACGAGCGCCGCCGCGAACTGCGCGACAGCCGCGGAACGCCGCGCGAAAAGCTCCGTCCCCTCGGCCGCGGTCAACGGAGGAAGGACTTGCGCCTGCTCTCCGGCGATGCCCAGCACTTCCCGGCTGGTGGCGATGAACTTGGCTTGCGGCGCATGTTCCAGCCAGACGCCGAGGGCCGCCTCGGCGTGCCGGGCCACCTGCTCGAAGTTGTCGAGTATGAGCAGACATGCACCGCGTGCAGCCAGGGTGGTGCAGATCTGCTCCGCGGGATCGCCTTTTCCCAACTGGACGTCGAGGGCGCTCGCGACCGCGGAGAAGATGCCTTGCAGGTCGCGCGCGGTGGAAAGATCGCAGAACCATGCTCCGCCGGGATAGTGGCCGAGCCAGGTCCTGGCGTAACGCACCGCGAGCCGCGTCTTGCCGATGCCGCCGATCCCGAGAAGGGTCACGAGGCGAGTCCGGCTGTCGAGAAGGTCTTCCAGAGTTCCGAGTTGATCCGCGCGGCCGATGAACGAATCACGCTCCGCCGGGAGGTTGTTCGGAATCGTGCGTGCAGGGGCCCATTCACCGGCCGCGCGAACGACGCGGTACGACTTGGCGGAGTCGGGAGGTGGCTCGAAGGCGCTGTGCTCGTCGCCGATCTCGAACAATTCGACGGGCTCGCCGACGCCCTTCAGACGCCAGTGCCCATGGCTCTTGACGCGCAGCGACGAGGGCCCCAAGGCGGCGACGGCGGGTTCGGTGAGAAGCGTCTGGCCGCCGGTGCAGGTGGCCATCACCCGCGCTGCGATGGGCAATGCGACGCCATCGACCTCGAAGACGGGAGCCCCACGCAGCCTGTCGAGCTCAGAGTTCTCGCGAAGCGATACCGGACCCGTGTGGATGCCGACACGCGCCATCAGCCTCGAGTCCAGGGAGCGAAGCGACGCGTGATAAGCCGCGGCAAACCCGACCCCATCGCCGACGCTTTCGAAAAGCACCAGAAAGCCGTCGCTGCGGGCGATTTCCCGGCCGCGCCAGGTCGCCATCAGCTGGCGGGCGACGACGTCGTGGGCCTGCCAGAGCGGCGCCATCGCCGCATCGCCAAGCGTTTCGTTCAGCCGGGTGCTGTCGACCAGGTCGGTCAACAGCAAGGTTTGCGATTCGCTCACGGCAGCAGCAGGTCGATCTGTCCGCTGGCGGCTCTCGTCGCGAGACGCCGGCACGCCCGCGTACTCATTGGCTCGAAGGGGCTACTCGTTGGCGATGAACGGGTCGGGGCCGGTGCAAACGGTGCCCAGGGCGGAAGTCGACTTCACCTGGATCCGGTATTTCGATGTGACCTTCTGACCATTGGGCCGATCGACGACCATCCAGCTCGCACCACCCTGCTGGATCCCAGGTTTCGGATCGATGACGGAGCTGCGTTCGAACTGGATGCCATCAGCCGTGAAGACATAGCCTGGGGGCGCGTCCCACCGGATCTGGATTGCGCCACCCGCCTTGTCGATGACGATCGTCTCGTCGGCCGTGGGGATGCAATTCGTCACCACCACTTGCACCCGGCACAAGCCAGGATGGGTGCAGTCCTTTCTCGACATCGTCTTCACCTCGTCCTTGAAGAGGCCGCATGCAGCCAGGCCTGCGGTGGCGAGGGCGATCGCTGCAAGTGCCAGGACTGACCTTCGATGCTTCATTCGGGATTCCTCCAGATGTCGTTGTCGTTTGGCGGCGGTGCTCCCCGGCGACGCATTGGTGCGTTCCTGTGCCGCGGGGACGCTGCGACGTTACGGGCTCCGGTCCCAAGCGTCAATCGAGTGAAGGATCGCGGAACGCGGCAGTCTCTGGCCCCGTCAGCCGATCTCGGCCATCGCCTCGCCCAGCCGGATCGAGCGGCCGGGCTCCCACTGAGGATTGAAGCGCAGGTCGCGCTTCGGAAAGAGCAGGACCACGGTCGAGCCGAGCATGAAGCGGCCCATCTCCTCGCCCTGCTTCAGCGTGACGGAGCGATCCGGGTAGCTCCATTCGCGCGTGCGCCGCACGCGTGGCGGATTGACCGCGCCGTGCCACACCGTGGCCATGCTGCCGACGATGGTCGCGCCGACGAGGGTGAGCACGAAGGTGCCGGCGTGCTCCGACTCGAACACGCACACGACCCGCTCGTTGCGCGCGAACAGGCCCGGCACGCCGCGCGCCGTCGTCGGGTTCACCGAGAAGAGGGCGCCGGGCACGTGAATCATGCGGATCAGCGTGCCGTCGCATGGCATGTGGATGCGGTGATAGTCC
>JBBSBZ010000290.1:0-4211 GCA_038250795.1 Burkholderiales bacterium
AACGCGCCACCGGCAACGAGCGCCGCGCCGATCGCACCGACGATGTACCTCGGCGACGGCGGCGCACGCCCGGGCCCAGCGGGCGTTCCCGTTTCCAGCAACGCGGCAGCGAGCCGTCTGCGACCCAGCTCGGCCGCTTCCGGCATCAGTTCTCCAGCCTCGACGCTTCGCTCTAGCTCGTGCAGTTCCGCCTTCATGCTCGCCAGGCGTCGCCGCAATGGCGCGAGGTCACGGGCGCGGCGCCACTCGTCGATCGTTGTCCACGCCAGCGCCGACGCCACGAGGACCAACGCTGCGATCGCCAGCACCGGCAACCATTCAGCGGCGGTCACGCGAGCACCTCAGAACAGCTCATAGCGATAGCCGACGTAGAAGAAGACTGAGTTCGTGGCATCGTGGTTGGACGGGCCGGCGGTGGTGGAGTGCTCGACGATGCCTTCGCCGAGGACGCTGGTTCGACGCGACAGGCGGTACGACATGCGAAGCCCCGGTGAGTATCGGTTCAGCCGGACGCCTTGGTTGTCGCGCTGCGTGTAGTAGCGAACCGACGGCTCCACCGTGAGGTCGTTGTCGCGCAGTCCGGTGAGGTTGCTGTACGACAGCTGAGCACCCTTGAAGAACGGCGACTTGAGCACACTCAAGTTGAAGTTGTTGATGTCTCGCGCGGAATAGAGATTGGAGCCCGTCAGCTGCGCGGTCGCGCCGTACTGTGCGCCGGTGGCGGGCGTGGCCTCGAAGTTGCCGACTGCGGGCAACGCGCCGATGGCGCTGTAGCGCAGGTCCATCGCGAGCTGCCATTTGGCATTGATCGGGCGCGAGATGCTGACGAGCCCCTGCCTGGCCTGGGCCGATGTCGCCTCGGCCGCCGCCCGGACTTCGTCGAGCGTCTCCATCTGCAGCAGTTGCTTGAGCGACGTCGCCCCAGAGCTGATGAGGGCGTTGGTCGTCTGCAAGGACGGCGCCCGGCGCGAATCCACCAGCAGCGTGACCGTCGTCTGGCCGGGCGCCTGCACTGAGCCCTGGAGCGAAAAGGCATTGACCTTACGGAACAGGATGTCGTAGTCGACCAGCGAGTACATCGAGAGCAGTTCGTCCGAATAGCGCGTCTCGAGTCCGACCGCGCGCCGGTTCGAGATTCCCTCGGTGGTCTGGTCGATGAGGTAGAGGTCGCCGCCCCAACGGTCGAAGATGCCGTCGGCCTCGATCATCGCGGCCAGCAGCCGCTCCGACGGCGCCGAGACGAGCGGATTCGCCGGCACGCCGCCCATGAGATCGATCTTCCATCCGGTCGTCACCGGGTAGGTCGCCGAGACGCCGTCGAACAGGCCGAGCAGGCCGCCGCTGATGGACGATTGCCGTCCGATGCGAACCGCGATGCCGCTCGCGTTGCGCTTGTAGTCGATGTAGGCAGCGTTGAGAAGGCTGGTGTTGTGCGATGTCGCCACCAAGTTCACCGAGCCGGTGCCGCGGACGACGGCGCGCGTCTCCGAGTCGGTGTTCGCGTAGCGGCCGCCGAGGTCGACGCTGGTGACGATGGCCGACTCCGTCGTCCTGGTGAGCGTCGACTGGTCGATGCCCGCGGCCAGATTGACGAGCGATTGGCTGCGCGCCCGTCCGCCGTAGTAGTACTGGGCGATGTTGCCGGTGAAGCGATTGCCGCGCGACGCCGAGGTCGCCGGCGTTGCGGCTGACGCCGCTCCGGTGGCATCGGCAGGGCCGGCGGCCGCCGACGACGGCGCCGGCCGGCCGTCGAGCGAGGCGAGGCGCTGCGCCACCCGCTGTGCGCCCTCGCCCTGCGGATAGACCTTCAAATAGAGCTCGTACTCGATCTGTGCCCGGCGCATATCGCCGGCACGCTCCCAGGCGAGCCCGACGAGCTCCTGTGCTTCTTGCGACAGCGAGTTCGGCGGCAACAGAAGCAGCTGGTTGAACCTCTCGACCGCGACGTCATAGCGCTGCGCCGCCAAGGCCTCGCGCGCCTTCGTCATCAGCTCGGTGGCTTGCGCTTCGATCTCCACGGATCCGGACCGCGGGCGTGCGGCAGCGGAAGCAGCCGGCTGCGGCTCGGAAATCGGCGGCGCAGGAGGCAGCGCGGCGGGCGCGGCCGGCGCCGCCGCGCCCCGGCCCGCGAACACGATGTCGATGGTGCGCGAGGACGGCCCCTGCCGCACGATCACGGCGGCGGGGGCGCGCAGCTCGAGCGTCAGCTCCTTGACGCGGCGGGCTCGCGATGGCGCATAGGTCAAGGTCAGCTCAGGCAACGTGCCTGCGGCTGCGACACGCTTCGACTCCTGCGCCGTCTGGTTGACGACCGCCTCGTCGCCGGCCACCAGATCGAAGGTGATCCGATAGAGCGACGACGCGTCGATGGGCTGTTGCTGAAGGAATCGCACCGTCGCGTTGAATGTGATCCGGACCACGGTGTCGGGGCCCTGGGCCGCAACGTCGACGTTGTCGATCGTCTGTGCCCGGCTGTCGTGCAGCCAGAGCGCGAGGGCTGCGCCGGCGAGCCAGCGCCAGGGCCGTCCGCGCCATGCGCCGCGAACGATCGCGCCGACGGCACCAGGCCGGGAGGTGCCGGCGTTCATCCTCCGGGCACCGGGCGGGGTCGCGGACCACCTCGAAGCTGCCGTGGAATGATCTCGCCGTTCGTGACGTGACAGCTGACGCAGGTGGGACGGTCGGGTGCGGCGCGATAGAGCGGCGACACGTGCGAATACGCGATCGGCACCCAGCCGATCGTCCTGTGGCAGGCGTCGCACGAGCGCGCGGTGACGAAGTGTCCGGAGGACTTGCCAGTCGCCGACCTGCCGTTGTGGCAGGTCTGGCACTGGCCGAGCAGGACGCCGGCATGGTTGAACTGCGCCGGCGTCCACGCCGTCGTCCGGTGACAGGTGTCGCACGACGCCCGCGTGACGAGGTGCTTGGCCGGCATGCCGCGTGCGGCCTGGCCGTTGTGGCAGGTGCGGCATTGCCCGGGCAGCACGCCCTGGTGGTCGAAGGCGAGACCGGCCGCGCGCGACGGCATGGCGGTGCCGTCGGGCAGGAAGCGGGTTCCAGCGCCAGCCACCGCGGCGCGCAGCACCGGCCGCACCCTGGCCAAGTTGCTGAACTGCGAATAGCTGCGGTTGTGGCAGCCCGAGGCGATGCAGTCCTGCCCCGGCTTGCGGCCGTGGTGCACCGACGAACCCGGCGTGCGGATCGTGACCCCGAACCAGACGTACGCGTACTCGTGACAACTCTGGCAGGTCGCCCCGCCGACGGCGGTGTGGGCGGCGGTGTTGCCCTTCATCTTCATGCCGGCGAACGAAGTGAACGCGGAGGCCGAATGGCACTTCTCGCACGTGATGCCGACGGTCGGGATGTGCGTCTGCGACGATGGCGCGGTCGGCGACCCGGCGGCGGCGAGCGGCGTCGTCTTCGGCTGGTAGGTGAGCGGAGGCGGCGAGCCGCATGTGGCCTGGGTAGCGCACCCGGCAAACGGACCAACGCCCGCCCCCGCCGAATGACAGGCGATGCAGTTGGTCGCGATGCCGGTGTGCAGGGTCGCACCGTTGTTCGTGAGGCCCGCCACTGAGAAGTCGCCCGCCACGACGTGGCAGGTGGAGCACGTCGTCAGCGTCGTCGGGATGTGGCCGTTGGGCTTGATCGTGCCGGTAAAGTAGGTGGTCCCGCTGTGACATTGCGAGCAATCGCCGGCGGCCGGATGCCCGGCATCGGAGACGTTGAACGCGCCGGCGGCCGCACGCGGTCGCGTGTGGAAGCCCGTGTACTGGGCGCTGGCCACGACGGTGGTCGGCGCGATCGGATAGGCCGCCATGCCCATCCAGACGTAGCTCGACTCGTGACACGCGCTGCACCCGTTGGTGATACCGGTGTGGATCTGCGCGGTCGTTGGCGCGGGTGTCGCGAAGGCGGTGCCCGGCGCGGTCTTGGTCGCGGCGGCCGCGATCAGCCCGGGCGGCACGGTCGCCAGATGGCAGCTCTCGCAGGTCGTGCTCGACGGAATGTGCGAGCTCGCCCCGACCGGCGTGGTCGCCGGCATCGCCACGATGCTCGTGACGCCGACAAAGCTCGAACCGTTGATCGCCGGCCCGTGGCACGCCACGCAGTTGCTGGTGATGCCGCTGTGGCTCATCTTCGAGCCACTGAACTTGGCCCCGTTGCCGACCGGCGTCGCCGCGATGCTCGAGCCCGCGCCGACGTGGCAG
>JBBSBZ010000291.1:0-4173 GCA_038250795.1 Burkholderiales bacterium
CTCGACCTCGTCGAGGAACGAGGTCTCGATGTCGATCTGGGTGAACTCCGGCTGGCGGTCGGCGCGCAGGTCCTCGTCGCGGAAGCACTTGGTGATCTGGTAGTAGCGGTCGAAGCCCGCCACCATCAGGAGCTGCTTGAAGAGCTGCGGCGACTGCGGCAGCGCGAAGAACATGCCGTCGTGGACACGGCTGGGCACGAGGTAGTCGCGCGCGCCCTCGGGCGTGCTCTTGGTGAGCATCGGCGTCTCGATGTCGATGAAGCCGTTGGCGTCGAGGAACTTCCTCACCTCCATCGCCATGCGGTAGCGCAGCATCATGTTCCGCTGCATCTGCGGCCGGCGCAGGTCGAGCACGCGATGGGTCAGGCGCGTCGTCTCGGAGAGGTTGTCCTCGTCGAGCTGGAACGGCGGCGTGACGCTGGGGTTCAGGACCTCGAGCTCGTGGCAGAGCACCTCGACCTTGCCGCTCGTGAGGTTGGCGTTGTCGGTGCCCGAAGGGCGCGCGCGCACGACCCCTGTCACCTTCAGGCAGTACTCGTTTCTCACTTCCTCGGCGACCGCGAACGTGGCCGCCCGGTCGGGATCGCACACCACCTGCACGAGTCCTTCGCGGTCGCGCAGGTCGATGAAGATCACGCCGCCGTGGTCGCGCCGCCGGTGCGCCCAGCCCATCAGCGTCACCGTCTGGCCGAGGAGCGCTTCGCTCACCAGGCCGCAATATGTCGTTCTCATCGCATCACTCCAGGCTTTTTCTTGTCGGGGAAGCAACGTCGCCGGGTCGGCGGTTGCATCGGGAGGGCGCTCGCGCCGCGATCGTCGCGGCGGCAGGCTGAGCGCTGGCCGGGCGCTCAGCCGGGCAGATTTCGCCGGGTCGCCGCTGCGCCCAGGCGCGTCGGCGGCGCGACGACGCCCATCGAGATCACGTACTTGAGCGCCTCGTCGACGCTCATCGCCAGCGGGATCGCGTCGGCGCGCGCCAGCATCAGGAAAAAGCCCGAGGTCGGGTTCGGAGTCGTCGGCACGTAGACGCTCAGGTAGTCGCCGGGCAGATGGATCGCCGCCTCGCCGCCGGGCCGGCCGGTGACGAAGGCGATGGTCCAGCTGCCCTGGCGCGGGTACTGGATGAGCACCGCCTCGCGAAAGGCGTTGCCGCTGCTCGAGAAGAGCGTGTCCGAGACCTGCCGGACCGAGCTGTAGATCGACTTGACGATCGGGATGCGGCTGAGCAGACGGTGGCCCTGGCGCAGCGCCCACTGGCCGGCGACGTTGGTCGCGAGGACGCCGGTGAGGAGCAGCCCGATCAGCAGGACGGCGACGCCCAGGAACGGAACCCTCTGCAGCATCTCGATGAACGACCGGCTGCCTTCCGGGAGCACCGTCTGCGACGCGCTCAGGAGCCAGACGTAGACGCCCGTGAGCAGGCCGTAGCCCGCCTGAAGCACCCAGATCGTCACGGCGAGCGGCAGCCAGACGAGCAGCCCGGCGAGGAGGTATTTCTTCACTCGATCCGTGACGTGAGTCGGCGCCTGCCGGTCACGTACCGCCCTTGTCGGGTTTCGCGGCAGGCGCGGGCGCCGCGGCCGGCGTCGGCGCAGGGGCCGATGCCGGCGCGGCCGCCGGCGCCGCCGGGGCGCTCGTCGTGTCCGACGCCGGCGTGCCGGCACCGTTCGTGCTCGAAGCGTCGGCCCCGGTGCCGGCAGCCTTGTCCCCGCCCTTCTCGGTCTTGCCGGCGCCGTCCTCGGCCTTCGCCTTCTTGCCACCGTCCCGGAAGTCGGTGACGTACCAGCCCGAACCCTTCAGCTGGAAGCCGGCGGCGGTGACCTGCTTCATGAAGGTCGGCGCTCCGCACGCCGGACACACGGTGAGCGGCGGGTCGGAAATCTTCCGCAGCACGTCCTGGGCGTTCCCGCAGGTGGTGCAGCGGTAGGCGTAGATCGGCATCGTGACCTCTGAAAAGACAACCCGGCAGTATAAATCTCGCGCCCTTTTCGGGTCTGCCGGCCTGGCGGCCGATCGCAGCTCTCAGTGGAGACGCAGGACCACCTGCATCGCCACCAGGCCGAGCAGGAAGCCGAGCGCCGTGTAGATCACCGCCGAGAGCATGCGGTTGGTGCGCCGCTGCTCGGCGAGCAGCGCCTCGAGGGCGACCTGGGTCGCGGGGGCCTTCGGCTGGAGCGCGGCGTGGATCAGGCGCGGCAGCTGCGGCAGGAGGTGGACGTAGCGCGGTGCCTCCTTCTTGACTCCCTCGACGAAGCCGCGCCAGCCGACCTGCTCGTCCATCCAGCGCTCGAGGAAGGGCTTCGCGGTGCTCCACAGGTCGAGCTCGGGATCGAGGTCGCGGCCGAGGCCCTCGACATTGAGCAGCGTCTTCTGCAGGAGCACGAGCTGGGGCTGGATCTCGACGTTGAAGCGGCGCGAGGTCTGGAACAGGCGCAGCAGCACCTGGCCGAGCGAGATGTCCCTGAGCGCCCGGTCGAACTGCGGCTCGCAGACGGCGCGGATCGCCCCTTCGAGCTCGTCGATGCGGGTCTTGGGCGGCACCCAGCCGCTCTCGACATGGAGCTCGGCGACGCGCTTGTAGTCGCGGTGGAAGAAGGCGATGAAGTTCTGCGCAAGGTAGTCCTTGTCGAACTCCGTCAGGGTTCCGACGATGCCGAAGTCGAGCGAGATGTAGCGGCCGAAGGTCTCGGGCGCGATCGAGACCTGGATGTTCCCGGGGTGCATGTCGGCGTGGAAGAAGCCGTCGCGAAAGACCTGCGTAAAGAAGATCGTGACGCCGTCGCGCGCGAGCTTGGCGATGTCGACGCCGGCGTCGCGCAGGCGCTGCACCTGGCTGATCGGCACGCCGTGCATGCGCTCCATCACCATCACGTCCTGCCTGCAGAGCTCCCACACCATCTCGGGCACGAGAACGAGTCCGAGCCCCTGCATGTTGCGACGCAGCTGCGCCGCGTTGGCCGCTTCGCGGACGAGGTCGAGCTCGTCGTGCAGGTAGTTGTCGAACTCGGCGACGACCTGGCGCGGCTTGAGACGCTTGCCGTCGGCCGACCAGCGCTCGACCGCGCGCGCCAGCTGGCGCATCAGCTCGATGTCGTCGTCGATCGCCTCGAGCATGCCCGGCCGCAGCACCTTGACGGCGACCTCGCGGCCGTCCTTGAGCACGCCGAAATGCACCTGTGCGATCGATGCGCTCGCGACCGGTGCCGCGTCGAAGCTGGAGAACACGGCATCGATCGGCCGGCCGAAGGCCTTCTCGACGATCGCCCGGGCAACTTCGGCCGGAAACGGCGGCACGCGATCCTGCAGCTTGGCGAGCTCGTCGGCGAGGTCGGGCGGCAGCAGGTCGCGGCGGGTCGACAGCACCTGGCCGAACTTGACGAAGACCGGGCCGAGCCGCTCGAGCCCGAGGCGCAGGCGCTCGCCGCGCGGCGCATCCAGGCGCCGGCCGACGGTGATGACGCGCACGACGAAGCGCACCCACGGCTGCCGAAAGCTCGACAGGGCCAGCTCGTCGAGCCCGTAGCGAAGAACCGTGACGCAGATGACGACGAGCCGGGCGAGGTGCCTCATCAGGGCCTGGGCGAGCTGCCGGCGGGCCCGGCGGGGGTCGAGCCCGGCGCGCGCGCGGCGAGGTCGCGCAGCCTCTTCGCGCCTTCGCGAAGCGCCCCGGCCAGCCAGCCGCCGAGCTTGCCGAGCTGACGCGCCGGCGCGTCGCCGACGATCCGGGCGAGGTCGTCCTGCAGATCCCAGCGCAGGTTGTCGATCAGCCAGTCGAGGTCGCTCGCGAACGCGGCGTCACCCGAGACCGTGATCGCCGGACGCTCGCCGGCGACGACGCGGGTGAAGGCCAGCGCCGGGTTGCCGGCGGCGACGGCGACCCGCAGGTCGGCTGGCGCCTCGCCCGCCTCGGGCAGCCACTCGAGCAGCCCCGCCGGGGTGACGCGAAACACGAACGGCCCGAATGCCGGCAGCAGCTTCGGCCAGTCGGAGAGCTCGATGCGCACCGTGCGCATCGCGTGCGGGCGCAGCCGATCGAGCGCGGCCGGCTCGGCCGAGATGACGTGATTGACGAGGAGCACGACGCGCTCCATCACCGAGCGCTGCGCCAGAGCCTTGGCTGCTTCGAGCATGGCCGGATTGTAGGATCGGGCCGTCACTTCCATCGCGACGACC
>JBBSBZ010000292.1:0-4172 GCA_038250795.1 Burkholderiales bacterium
CCGCGCCAGTTCGTGCGCATCGCGATCCAGAGCTTCCTGATCGGCGTGAGCGAGACGCGCTGGTGCAGCACGGCGAAGTCGTCGGCCTCGATCTCGCGCAGCAGCTCGCGGTAGATGTTGGCCATCATCAGCCCCGGCTTCTGGGCGCGCCGGTCGTCGTCGGGGAGCAGCGCGATCGCCTCCTCGTAGGTGCGATGCGCGCGCTCGGCCTGGAAGCGCATCAGCGACGTGAAGCGATCGCTGTAGCGGCGCTCGAGCAGCTCGGCCGCCTTCACGTCGTGCTGCTTCAGCTCGCTCATCGGCAGGTAGATCCGGCCGCGGCGCGCGTCGTCGCCGACGTCGCGGATGATGTTGGTGAGCTGCATCGCCAGGCCGAGCCGGTGTGCGTACTCGAGCGTTGCGGCTTGACTGCGCCCGAAGATGTTGGCGGCGACCTCGCCGACGACGCCGGCGACGAGATCGCAGTATTGCGCGAGGCCCGGGTAGTCGAGGAAGCGCGACTGGTCGAGGTCCATCTGGCAGCCCTCGATCACTGCGTGCAGGTGCGAGGCTTCGATGCCGTAGTCGGACGCATGCGGCATGAGCGCGAGCATCGCGGGATGGCTCGGCCGTCCTGCGAATGCAGCCGCGACCTCGCTTCGCCACCAGGCGAGCTTGGTCGCCGCGACGCCGGGGTCTGAGACCTCGTCGGCGACGTCGTCGACTTCGCGGCAGAAGGCGTAGAACGCGGTGATCGCAGCGCGGCGCGGGGGTGCCAGGAAGAGGAACGCGTAGTAGAAGCTCGACCCGCTGGCGGCCGCCTTCTCCTGGACGTATTGCTCGGGCGTCATCGGGCGAGGGCGGCGACCAGCGGGCGACGCATGGCCAGGGCGCGCCAGGCGATCGCCGGCGCGTCGGCGACGCCGAGCTTCGGCCGGGCGGCGATCGTCGCACCGCCGAGCTGCTCGATTCGCTCCAGCACGCGCAGGCCGCCCTGGACCACGAGGCGCAACTCCCAGCCGGCGCGGCCACCAATGGCATGGACGAGCGGCGCGCCTGCCAGCATGCGCTCACGCGTCCAGGCGACGAGCTCCAGGACGAGGCCGCGCAGGGCGGGGCTGTCGCGTCGCGCCAGCACGTCGGCGAGATCGATGCCGTGTCGGCGCGCGTCGGCCTCGGTGACGTAGAGGCGACCGCGCGCCGCGTCGACGCCCAGGTCCTGCCAGAAGTTGGCGAGCTGCAGGGCGGTGCAGACGGCATCGGAGCGGGTCAGCGCGCAGCGATCGTCGATGCCGTAGAGGTGCAGGAGGAGCCGCCCGATCGGATCGGCAGAGCATCGGCAGTAGTCGAGCAGCTCGGCTCGATCGGCGTAGCGTGGATTCGTGGCGTCCTGGGCGAACGCATCGAGCAGCGCGGCGAGGAGTGGGACCGGAAGTCGATGCCGGTCGATGACGCGCCGCAGCGGCTCGAACACTTCGGGCCAGCGCGCAGACGGCGGCCGCCCGCTGGCGGCCGCGTCGAGATCGGCGCGATACGCGGCCAGGTCGGCGAGGCGCTCGCCGCTCGTCGCCGTGCCCTCGTCGGCGATGTCGTCGGCCGTGCGGGCGAAGCGGTAGATGGCGACGATCGGCGGGCGCAGGGCGGGCGGGCACAGCCACGACGCCACTGGGAAGTTCTCGTAATGGTCGACGCCCATCGGCGCGATTCTCCACGGCGGGCGCGAACCCCCTGAACCGGCGCTGGTTCGAGCCTCGCGCGCGGCGCTCCTTCGACGGGGCGCCGGGTAAACTACCCGCTGCGACGGCGTCGCTTCGCGGCCCGTCAGACGGCAGCCGTCGTCGCCGTCCTTGCTCACGCCGCGCGGGTGGCGAAATTGGTAGACGCACCAGGTTTAGGTCCTGACGCCTTCACCGGCGTGTCGGTTCGAGTCCGACCCCGCGCACCAGCCCTTTGAAAGCCGGAACATCATGCCTGTCAACGTTGAAACCCTCGACAAGCTCGAGCGTCGCATCACCCTGTCGCTGCCTGCGGCGACGATCGCCTCGGAGGTGGAATCGCGGCTGCGCCGCCTGTCGCGCACCGTCAAGGCGGCGGGCTTTCGCCCGGGCAAGGTGCCGATGAGCGTCGTCTCCCAGCGCTACGGCTACTCGGTGCAGAGCGAAGTCCTCAACGACAAGGTCGGCCAGGTCTTCAACGACGCCGTCAACGAAGCCAAGCTGCGGGTCGCCGGGGCCCCGCGCATCACCGAGAAGGCCGACGCGCCCGAGGGCGAGGTCGCGTTCGACGCGACCTTCGAGGTCTACCCCGAGGTGAAGATCGGCGACCTGAAGTCGGCCGAGGTCGAGCGCGTCTCGGCCGACGTGACCGAGGACGCGGTCGACAAGACGATCGAGATCCTGCGCAAGCAGCGGCGCACCTTCCAGCAGCGTCCGGCCGCCGAGGGCGCGGCCGTGGGCGATCGCGTCACGATCGACTTCCAGGGCACGGTCGATGGCGTCGCCTTCGAGGGCGGCAAGGCCGAGGGATTCCAGTTCGTGATCGGCGAAGGCCAGATGCTCGAGCAGTTCGACAGCGCCGTGCGCGGCATGCGCACGGGCGACTCCAAGACCTTCCCGCTTCAGTTTCCGGCCGATTACCAGGGCAAGGAAGTCGCCGGCAAGGAGGCCGACTTCGTGGTCACGGTGAAGAAGATCGAGGCGCAGCAGCTGCCCCCCGTCGACGAGTCGCTCGCCAAGGCGCTCGGCATCGGTGGCGGCACCGTCGAGGCGCTGCGCGCCGACGTGCGCAAGAACCTCGAGCGCGAGGTGAAGTTCCGGGTCCAGGCGCGCAACAAGGCGAGCGTGATGGAAGCGCTGGTCAAGGTCGCCGACCTCGAGGTGCCGAAGGCGCTCGTGGCCGGCGAGGTCGAGCGCATGGTCGAGCAGATGCGTGCCGACCTGAAGAAGCGCGGCGTGAAGGATGCCGAGACGGCACCGATCCCGCCCGAGATGTTCCAGGAGCAGGCCGAGCGGCGCGTCCGCCTCGGCCTGGTCGTCGCCGAGCTGGTGCGCAGCCAGAACCTGCAGGCCAAGCCCGAGCAGCTTCAGGCCCATATCGAGGAGCTGTCGCAGAGCTACGAGAAGCCGGCCGAGGTGATGCGCTGGTACCTGAGCGACCGCAACCGCATGGCCGAGGTGGAGGCGCTCGTGATCGAGAACAACGTCGCCTCGCACGTTCTGGCCCACGCCAAGGCGACCGAGAAGAGCGTTCCCTTCGACGAGCTGATGGCGAGCTGATGTCGCGCTGGCCGATCGGGCAGGCGGCACGGCGCGGCGCTGCTCTTGCGGTCACATAATGGGCCCCGAGATGGCGAACATGACAGTGAACAAGGAAGTGAAATGAGCGCGCTGGACACCGAAGGCCTGGGCATGGTCCCGATCGTCATCGAGACGTCCGGCCGAGGCGAGCGTGCCTACGACATCTACAGCCGCCTGTTGCGCGAGCGGCTCATCTTCCTGGTCGGCCCGGTGACCGACCAGACCGCGAACCTCGTCGTCGCGCAGATGCTCTTCCTCGAGAGCGAGAACCCCGACAAGGACATCCACCTCTACATCAACTCGCCCGGCGGGTCGGTGAGCGCGGGCCTGTCGATCTACGACACCATGCAGTTCGTCAAGCCCGACGTCTCGACGATGTGCATGGGCATCGCCGCGAGCATGGGCTCGTTTCTGTTGATGGCGGGCGCCAAGGGCAAGCGGATGGCGCTGCCCAACTCGCGCGTCATGATCCACCAGCCTTCGGGCGGCGCGCAGGGCCAGGCGACCGACATCGAGATTCATGCCCGCGAGATCCTGAAGACGCGCGAGCAGCTCAACAAGATCTACGCCGAGCGCACCGGCCAGCCGATCGAGAAGATCCGCGCCGACATGGAGCGCGACTTCTTCATGGACCCGGAGGAGTCGAAGGCCTACGGCCTGATCGACCAGGTCCTGACCTCGCGCGCCACGCCGCCGACGGCGGCTCGCTGACCGGGCGGCCGCTGCGGCGGCCGCGAAACAGTGCGAAATTGCCGGTGCGGACCGGCTCTGCGTGGAAAGGCAACAACACGCCGATCCGGGCCTTTCCCATGGGCCCGGCCGCGTTTTCTTTTCCACTATGATTGACTCGCACCCCCGTTGGCGCCGTCCTTCACCGAACTTTCATGGCCGAGAAAA
>JBBSBZ010000293.1:0-4169 GCA_038250795.1 Burkholderiales bacterium
CGATCCGCGAGGCTGGCGCGATCGACCTGGCGACGATCCAGCGCTACCTCAACTTCCACTACTCGGTGACGATCGACCTCTTCGGCGCCGACCAGTCGAGCAACGCCGCCACTTTCTACTCGTCCGGCCTGAAGGGCCGCTACGAGGAAGGCAAGCGCGTCGACGACCACGTGCTGAAGGGCCAGACCTACAAGGTGCTCGAGGTGCAGAACGGCCAGCTCGTCGAGAAGGACGTGCCGATGCTCAACGCGCTGAACGAAGTGCTGCGCGACGACTTCATCAAGGATTCGGTCGCCGGCGTCGGCCGCTGGAACAAGGTGCTCGAGAAGGCCGGCATCCCGACCCGCCTGGTCGTGCCGCACAAGGCGTTCAACCGCAGGATCGGCGCGCTCGCCGGCATCCGCATGTCGCCCGAGGGGCGGGTCGTGAGCGAGGCGGAGTGGAAGCAGCGCGAGGCCGAGTGGCTGCCGACCGATGCCGACCGCGCCTTCGTCTCGTCGCTGATGGGCCGTGTGGTCGAGCCCGGCCGCTTCGCGAACTGGATCGCGCCGCCGGCGATGGGCATCAACAAGCAGCCGGTCGACTTCGAGTACGTGCGTTTCGGCTGAGCGAGATCGGACGATCATTCGCGCATGAGCATGGAATCCCTCGTCCTCACGCCTGCGGAGCTCATCAAGCAGCATCTCATCGACCCCGAGATCTGCATCCGCTGCAACACCTGCGAGGCGACCTGCCCGGTCGGCGCGATCACCCACGACGACCGCAACTACGTCGTCCGCGCCGACGTCTGCAACCTGTGCATGGCGTGCATCTCGCCCTGCCCGACGGGCTCGATCGACAATTGGCGCAGGGTGCCGAAGTCGCTCGCCTACGCCATCGAGGACCAGTTCACCTGGGACGAGCTGCCCGCCGAGCTCACGCCCGAGCAGCTCGCGGCCGAGGGCGTCTCTGCCGATGCCTTGGTCGCGTCGCAGCCGCCGCCGGTGCTCGCCGTTGATCGATCGGCCGTGGCCGGGGAGACGCTCTTCAATTCGGCCGCGTTCGGATCGACGATCGCGCCGTGGTCGGCGGAAAAGCCGGTGACCAACGTCTTCATGCCGAAGGCGGCGGCGACGGCGACGGTCGTCGGCAACGTCGACTGCACCGAGGACGGCTTCGCCAGCCACACCCACCACATCGTCCTCGACTTCGGCGCCGTTTCGTTCCCGGTGCTCGAGGGCCAGTCGATCGGCATCGTGCCGCCCGGCGTCGACGCGCATGGACGCGCCCACATGCCGCGGCAGTATTCGATCGCCAGTCCGCGCAACGGCGAGCGGCCCGGCTACAACAACCTCTCGCTCACGGTCAAGCGCGTCACCGAGGACCATCAGGGCCGGCCGTTTCGCGGCGTCGCCTCGAACTACGTCTGCGACCTGAAGGTCGGCGACGTCGTCAAGGTCGTCGGCCCGTTCGGCCAGAGCTTCCTGATGCCGAACCACCCGAAGTCGCACATCGTCATGATCTGCACCGGCACCGGCAGCGCACCGATGCGCGCGATGACGGAGTGGCGGCGCCGGCAGAGGAAAACCGGCCAGTTCGAGGGCGGCAAGCTGATGCTCTTCTTCGGCGCCCGCACCCGCGAGGAACTGCCGTACTTCGGCCCGCTGACGAGCCTGCCGAAGGACTTCATCGACATCAACCTGGCGTTCTCGCGCACGCCGGGACAGCCCCGGCGCTACGTGCAGGACCTGATGAAGGAGCGCGCCGTCGACCTGGCGCGCCTGCTTGCCGATCCGAACTCGCACTTCTATGTCTGCGGCCTGAAGGCGATGGAAGAAGGCGTGCTGCTCGCCATGCGCGAGGTCGCCGAGGACGCCGGGCTGTCGTGGGCGACGGTCGGGCCGACGCTAAAGCGGGAAGGCCGGCTGCACCTCGAGACGTATTGACGGTCAGCGCTCGGGCGACGCTCGCGCGATCGTCAGGAGGAGGCGGTTGAAGTCGCCCTCGCGCACGTATCGCGCGTGGCTCGCCGTCCGCAGCACCAGGGCGATGCCGAGGCGGCCGACCGGCCGCTCGCCGGCGTCGGCGTCGAGCTCCGCTGCGGCGCCGGCAAGGTGCTCGACCGGATCGAACGGCGGCGCGCGGTCCTCGTACTCGAGTTCTATGTGCCGGGCCGCCGCACGCAGGGCGATCCGCACCGGCGCGTCGCAGTCCGCACCGTGGCCGTGCGTGACGGTGTTGGTGAAAAGCTCCTCGACGCAGAGCACGATGCGCAGCGCATCGGCCGCCGCCAGCCCGTGCGCCGCGCAGAACGACTCGACGAACGCGGTCGCCTCCGGCAGCAGCGCCATCCGGGCCGGCCAGGTGCGCGCGTCGGCGTTCGTCGTCATGGTCGCGGCGTGCGGTCGCGGTTAAGCTCGACGGGCGGTGTCCGGTGTCGACCCGCCCCCGGAGGCCTCATCGTGACGCGAACGCTCCTGCTTCGATGGCTCGCCCTGCTCCTCGCAGCTTCCGCGCTCGGCCTCGCGGCGCCGGCACGGGCCGACGTCGGCCAGATCAAGGTGGCGCAGGGCAGCGTCACCGTCGATCGCAAGGGCCAGTCGCTGCCCGGCCAGGTCGGCCTGCTGCTCGAGGCCGACGACGTCCTGAAGACGGGTGCGGACGGGTCGGTGGGCATCACGATGCGCGACAACACGCTGCTGTCGGCCGGCCCGAACAGCATCCTGTCGCTGGAGCGATTCGAGTTCGATCCCACGACCAGCCAGGGCCGCTTCGACGCGCAGTTGCGCCGCGGCACGCTCGCCGTGATCTCCGGGCGCATCGCCAAGAAGTCGCCGCAGGCGATGACGGTGCGCACGCCCTCGACGGTGCTCGGCGTGCGCGGCACGGAGTTCGTGGTGTCGGTCGATGACTAGCGGGCTGCGGCGCGCGCTCGGCGTCGCGCTGGTCGCGCTCGTCGCGGCCTGTGCCGCGCCGAAGGAGCAGGTCGTCCTGCTGCCGAGCCCGTCCGGCCTGCACACGGCCGTGACGGTGAGCCGGGGCGAGCGCCAGGTCGTGCTGGACCAGCCGTATGCTGCGGCCCGGCTGCGCCGCGACGGCCCCGAGGCGTTCGCGTCGAGCGCTGCGGAGGTGCAGACGCGCTACGGCGCCGCGCTCGCCGCTCAGCCGCTGGCGCCGGCGCAGTTCACGCTCTTCTTCGTCGACGGCAGGGACGAGCTCACCGATGAGTCGAAGCAGGTCGTCGACGGTGTCTTCGCCGAGATCGCCAAGCGGCCGGTGCCCGACGTGATCGTGATCGGCCACACCGACACCGTCGGCGGCGACGCCTCGAACGACGTGCTGTCGCGCCAGCGCGCCGAGGTCGTGCGGGCCGCCTTCGTCTCGCGCGGCCTCGCCGCCGACAAGATCGTGGCGGTCGGCCGCGGCAAGCGCGATCCCGCGGTCGCCACCGGCGACGGCGTCGCCGAGCCGCGCAACCGGCGCGTCGAGATCCTGGTGCGCTGACGACGCGCTCATCGCGCCGGACCGTTCCAGCGCACGGCGAGGATCGTCACGTCGTCGTTCGGCTCGGCGCCGGCGGCGAAGGCGAGAACGCCGGCCTGCAGGGCGTCGACCACCGCGCGTGGCGAGGCCGCGCCACCGGCCGCACCGGCCATCGCGTGGGCCAGCACCCGCTCGACGCGGTCGTGCCCATAGAGCGCGCCGGCCGGGTCCTGCGCCTCGGCGACGCCGTCGGTCATGAGGCAGAGCGTCTCGCCGGGCGCGAGGCGCAGGCGCGCGCTGCGGTAGTCGTAGTCGCCCATCGCGCAGAGCGGCGGTCCGTCGCCGTCGACGATGCGGCCGGGGCGCGCCGCGCCGGGCGCGAGGCGATACGGGTTCTCGTGGCCCGCGTTGCAGTAGGAGAGCTCGCCGCGCTTCAGGTCGAGGATGGCGGCGAACAGGGTGACGAAGAGCATCTCGGCGTTGTCGCGCGACACCTCGGCGTTGGCCGCGCTCATGATGTCGCCGATGTCGGCGTGCGGCGCGCGGATCATCGCGCCCTTGTAGAGCGCCTTGCTCACGGCCATGAAGATCGAGGCCGAGAGCCCCTTGCCGGCGACGTCGCCGATCAGCAGGAAAAGGCGATCGTCGTCGAGCTTGAAGAAGTCGTAGAGATCGCCGCCGACCTCGCGCGCCGGCGTCAGCGCGGC
>JBBSBZ010000294.1:0-4166 GCA_038250795.1 Burkholderiales bacterium
ACCGCGACGATGAAGAGGACGACGTCGAGGCCGATCTGGATGCCGGCAAAGCCTGGCATGCGGACGACGCCGAGCTGCGAGAGATGAACGGCGGCCGCAGCCGCCGACAGAAGCAGCAGCAGGGCGATGAAGAAGTAGTTGTGGCGGTTGCCGGCAGTGATGAAGGGCCGCGCCAGGGCGATCGCCGCCGCGAGGGGGAAGGCGACGTTGGCGATCGCGGCAGCCCAGCCGAACGGCGTCAGCACGAGGATGCGGGCGGCCAGCCACAGGGCGGAGAGGGCGGCGAGTGACACACCTGTGGGAGTTGGCTGATTGCTCCAGTTGCGGCCGGCGGTGAAGAGAAAGCCGACGATGACGGCGAGCATGAAGCCGAACAGCATCTCGTGCGCGTGCCACATCGGCCCCGCGAGGTAGGGATGTCCGAGCCAGCCGGCGAATTGCAGCGCCCAGAGCCCGATGGACAGCGCGGCGAAGCCGCTCGCCAGCAGGTAGAACGGACGAAATCCGAGCCGCCACAGGGCGAACCGCGCTGCCGGGGGCGTGCGCGCGGGCTCTTCGATGTCCAGCAAGATGTTCACGGGGACGTGCCGTCGATTGTCTCAGTGCAGGCAACTGCGGGACGTGCGCCAGGTTCAGCCCGCAGCGCCGACTCCCGCAACGCGAGCCGATGGCACGAAGGCGTCGGCGAAGCAGAAGTCCTCCGCGGCGCCGTGCGCGATGAATGCCGGGATCGCGGCCTCGACCATCCTCACCGATCCGCACACGTAGACCTCGTGGCCCTTCATGTCGGGAAAGTCGGCCAATATCGCTTCGTGGACCAACCCGGTGCGGCCGGTCCACGCGTCGCCGGCCAGGGGCTCGGAAAGCACCGGCACGAAGGCGAAATTGGCGTGCTCGGCCTGCCAGGCCTCGCAAACCTCGGCCATGTAGAGGTCGGCTCGCCGGCGCACGCCCCAGTAGAGCGTCATCGGTCGTCTCAGGCCGCGCGCGAATGCGTCCTCGACGATGCTCTTGACCGGCGCGAAGCCGGTCGCGCCGGCGACGAAAACGATCGGCAGCGTGCTCTCACGCAAGGTGAAGTCGCCGAGCGGCCCTTCGAAATCGACCTGGTCGCCGACCTGCATCGTCGTGAACACGTAGCCGGTGTAGCGGCCGCCCGGGACGCGTCGCACGTGCAGCTCGACCTGCGCGTTGTCCTGCGGCGGGTTGGCGAACGAGAATGCTCGCCGTTCGCCGTCGGGCAGCAGGATGTTGATGTACTGGCCGGCGCGGAACTCTATCGGCGCGCCGCCCGGCAAGCTCAGCTTGATGACGACGAGATCGTCGCTCAGCCGTTCGAGCGAGTCGACACGAGCACTCCAGGTACGCACCGGCAGCCTCAGCGCGTCGCCCTCGTGGACGACGGCGATGTCGACGTCGGACTGCGCCGTGGCGCAGCACATCAGCGCCTTGCCTTCAGCGCGCTCGGCGTCCGACAGGGCGCTTCGCTGGTAGGCGCCGAGATCGACCTCACCGTGCAGCACCGTGCACGCGCAAACTCCACAACCGCCGTTGCGGCATTCGTAAGGCAGTGCGAGGCCCTGGCGGAGGCCTGCCTCGAGCAGCGTCTCGCCGGCGCGAACCGCGACCGGCCCGGTCGCGCCTTCGACCGTCATGCGATGCTCGCCCGTGCGCGCGCGTCTGCGACCGACCCAGGGCAGCACGGCCAGCAGCGCGGTGCAAAGGCCGAGCAACGCCCAGACCCGCCCGAGCGGCCATGCGTCGAGCAGCGGATAGATCAGGAGGTAGAACCAGTCGAGCCGCACCTCGACCGGCGCGGTGCTGAAGTCGGCCACACCCTGGCTGACGGCAGGGTGGAGGAGAGCGAGGACAAGCATCGTCAGCGTGACGCTCAGCATGATCGGCCGCGGCGGATTGGTCTTCGCCTTCGGCACGCGCTGCACGTGGACCCACATCGCCAGCAGCACGAGCAGCGGCAGGCCGATGTGCAAGAACGCCAGCAGCGAGAAGAAGCGGTCGTTGACGCTCGACGCATAGAGGAAGTTGCGCCCGAGCGTGCCGCCGAAGCCGGGCAGCCAGTCGAGCCACTCGAACGAGGCGACGATGACGAACTGCGACAGCCGGTCCCAGGGCAGCATGTAGCCATTGATGCCGGAGACGTAGACGCCCCAGATCAAGGCCACGCCGGTGACCCACGAGAACCAGCGAAACCCGCGCATCCTGTCGAACGTGAAGTGGCGCAGCATGTGGATCAGCATCGTCACGACGAGCGCGTCGGATGCGTAGCGGTGGACGCTGCGCAGGATGCCACCGGCAAACCATTGGCCATGGGTCAGCGCTTCGACCGATGCATGGGCGCCGGTGACGCCGGTCTCGAAGAAGGCATAGAGATACAGGCCGCTGCCGGCGACCAGCCAGAACAGCCAGAACGAGATCGCGCCGAGGTGGTAGAACGGGTTCAGCCGGTCGCCGAAGGCGGCGTTGAAGAGCGCCTCGACGCGCAGGAACGCGCGCCGCAGCGCGCCTTGCAGGCGCGCGATCACGCAAGTGCCTCGCCGCCGCCGACCAGCCTCGAGCGCGAATGACCGCCGCGCATCGCCCGCAGCATGACGACGACGAAGAGCAGCCCGCCGGCGATGGCGACCATCCCGCCGAGGCCCATCAAGGCCATGCCGGCAATCTCGCCCGTGGAGCGCAATACCTGCTCGGCGCCGGCCACCTTGCGCTGCACGCCATAGCCGCCGGACCAGACGAGGCCCGAGATGTGCATCAACTGGCCGATGCCGTAGAGGGCGGGCTGGAGCGCGGCGGCACGGCCGAGCGGTGCGTCGTAGCCCAGGCGCGGCAGCAGGTGGTACGCGATGCCCATCAGCGCCAGCGTGACGCCGACGATGCATCCGTGGTAGTGCGCCGGAATGCGCACGTTGGCGCCCTGGATGAAGGCGCCGATCACGCCGCCCGAGGCGAACAGCACCATCGACCAGACGAGCGCGGCGCGCAACGGCCGTGCTGTCGCATCGACGGCGTGTCTTCCGCCGGCAAGGCCGGCGACGACCGCGAGGGCGATCGGCGCGATCGCCACGCCGCCGCCGAGCCGCATCGCCCACGTCAGCAGGTCGCGGTGCTCGACCGAGGCGACCGGGTAAGCGAGATAGGCATACGGCGTGACGAAGACGCTCACGAGCGCCAGGCCGAACAGGAGCAGGGTGATCCTCGGGCTGAGATGCCACCGGGCGCCGGCCGCGTCGGCGAGCCAGAGCCAGGACACCAGCATCAGCAGCGTCCACGTGAACTGCAGCGCGTGGCCGCCGCCCCAGAACAGGATTTCGTAGTAGGCCTTGGCCGCGAGCGTGGTCGGCACCTGGGTGAACGAGGCGGCAAACGCGAGCAGCGCGACGGCTGCCGAGACCGCGGCGCCCGTGAGCCCGAAGCGCAGCGCCCCTTCGCCGGTCAGCGTCACGCCCGTACGAGGAGCGATGGCGAGGGTGCGCAGCACAAGCACGGTGCAACCGGCGGCGAACACCAGCAGCCCGGCGAGGAAGAGTGGTCGATCGAGGACCGGGATGTAGTTGGCCATGACCGGCTCCCCGCTGCCGACGAAGGCCGCCAGCGACATGGCGGCGGCGCCCGCCGCGCTCAGGCCGATCGCTGCCCAGCCCCAGGCCGTGCCGCGCGCAGAGCCGTGGATACTCCAGAGGACGCCCGCCAGGGCGGCGAACCACACCAGCACCGACAGGTCCACGTGGACCACGAGCGCGACGCGAAAGAAGTCCGCGCCGGGGAGCCATTCGTTCACCAGCGGCGTGCGCGAAAGCACGAGGAGGATGGAGAACAGGCCCGAGCCGATCAGGGCAGCCAGACCCAGCCAGAGCCACGCCCGCGCCAGCGCGCGCTGCGGGCCCCGCGGCACCTCCAGGCGGTATCGGAGATCGCCGCTCATTGCAAGGAAATCCCGCCCTTGTTGGGATCGAAGTCGACGACGAGTATCTGCGCCGGGGCGAGCGTCACGCTCGCTTCGCGCACGTAGTCGAAGCCGGAGCTGCGCACGTCGTCCTTGATGCGCACGACGATACGGTGCGACCCGGCCGGCACTTCGATGCGCCGGTAGTACGCCGACGCGCCGTCGCGCGAGAGGCCGGATGGCTGCGCGACCTGGTGAATTGCCC
>JBBSBZ010000295.1:0-4161 GCA_038250795.1 Burkholderiales bacterium
AAGTCGAGCGGCTGTTCCGCAGGCTCAAGGGCTACCGTCGCATCTTCTCTCGCTTCGAGAAACTCGACGTGATGTTCCTCGGCTTCATCAGCTTCGCGCTGATCGCCGATGGACTCCGATTGTGTTAACAGGCCCTAGTCCCTGGCGGCGTGATCCCGTGAACAAGCGAATCGTCGCCGTCGTCGACTACGGCATGGGCAACCTGCGCTCGGTGGCCCAGGCGGTGATGCATTCCGCGCGCGAGGTCTCGAAGTCCGGCGACGGGTTCGACGTCGTCGTCACCGCCGACCCGGACGTCGTCGTCGATGCCGAGCGGGTCGTGCTGCCCGGCCAGGGCGCGATCTTCGACTGCATGCGCGAGCTGCGCGAGTCCGGCCTCGAGGCCGCCGTGCGCGAGGCTGCCGCCACGAAGCCGCTTTTCGGCGTGTGCATCGGCATGCAGATGCTGCTGGAGCGCAGCGAGGAAGGGCCGAACGGCGTCGCGACGCCGGCGCTCGGCCTGATCGGCGGCGAGGTCGTCCGCTTCCGCCTGGCGGGCCGCCTGCAGCCCGACGGCAGCCGCTTCAAGGTGCCGCAGATGGGCTGGAACGAGGTGTTCCAGGCACGACCGCACCCGGTCTGGCGCGGCGTGCCGGACGGCAGCCATTTCTACTTCGTGCACAGCTACTTCGCCCGGCCGTCGGATGAGCGCCACAGTGCGGGCGTCACCGACTACGGAGGCCGCTTTACCTCGGCGCTGGCCCGAGATAACATTTTCGCGACGCAGTTCCATCCCGAAAAGAGCTCTGACCTCGGCCTGGCGCTGTATCGCAACTTCCTCGACTGGACACCCTGACGCAGAACAACGGACGCGACGCTGCCGCGGCGCCGCACCTCGCCTGTTCGCTCAACCTCGTCATGCGGCCATGCTGCTGATCCCGGCGATCGACCTGAAAGACGGTCATTGCGTCCGCTTGAAGCAGGGCGACATGAGCCAGTCGACGATCTTCAGCGACAACCCCGCCGCCATGGCGCGGCGCTGGATCGAGGCCGGCGCGAGGCGCCTGCATCTGGTCGACCTGAACGGCGCCTTCGCCGGCAAGCCGGTGAACGAGGCGGCGGTGAAGGCGATCCTCGCCGAGGTCGGCGACGAGATCCCGGTTCAGCTCGGCGGCGGCATCCGCGACCTCGACACCATCGAGCGCTATCTCGACGACGGCCTGAGCTACATCATCATCGGCACGGCCGCGGTGAAGAACCCGGGCTTCATGCGCGACGCCTGCAGCGCCTTCGGTGGCCACATCATCGTCGGCCTCGACGCCAAGGACGGCAAGGTCGCGACCGACGGCTGGAGCAAGCTCACCGGTCACGAGGTCGCCGACCTGGCGAAGAAGTTCGAGGACTACGGCGTCGAGGGCATCGTCTACACCGACATCGGCCGCGACGGCATGCTCACCGGCGTCAACATCGAGGCGACCGTCAGACTCGCGCAGGCGCTGACGATTCCGGTGTTCGCCTCGGGCGGCCTGTCGACGATCGCCGACATCGAGAAGCTCTGCGCCGTCGAGGACATGGGCATCGAGGGCGTGATCTGCGGCCGCGCGATCTACAGCGGAGAGCTCGATTTCCAGGCGGCGCAGGCGCGCGCCGACGAGCTCGCCAGCGCCTGAGACCCGGCCCCACGGCGCACGCGCCGCGCCGATTCGCCATGCTCGCCAAACGCATCATTCCCTGCCTCGACGTGACCGCCGGCCGGGTCGTCAAGGGGGTCAACTTCGTCGAGCTGCGCGACGCCGGCGATCCGGTCGAGATCGCGGCGCGCTACAACGAGCAGGGCGCCGACGAGCTCACCTTCCTCGACATCACGGCGACGAGCGACGGTCGCGACCTGATCCTGCCGATCATCGAGGCGGTCGCGGCCCAGGTCTTCATCCCGCTCACCGTCGGCGGCGGCGTGCGCAGCGTCGCCGACGTGCGCCGGCTTCTCAACGCCGGCGCCGACAAGGTGAGCTTCAACTCGGCCGCCGTCGCGACGCCGGAGCTGATCCGCGCCGCCTCCGACAAGTACGGCGCCCAGTGCATCGTCGTCGCGATCGACGCCAAGCGGCGCGGCGGCGAGTCGGCATGCTGGGATGTCTACACCCACGGCGGCCGTCGCAATACGGGCCTCGACGCGGTCGCCTGGGCGCGTCGCATGGCCGATCTCGGGGCCGGCGAGATCCTGCTCACGAGCATGGATCGGGACGGCACGCGCGCCGGCTTCGATCTCGAGCTGACGCGGGCCGTCGCCGACGCCGTCGACGTGCCGGTGATCGCCTCGGGCGGCGTCGGTGCGCTCGAGCACCTGTCGGACGGCATTCGCCTCGGCGGCGCCGACGCCGTGCTGGCCGCAAGCATCTTCCACTTTGGCGAGTTCTCGGTGCGCGACGCGAAGGCGATGTTCGCGCGCGACGGCATCCCGGTCCGCCTGTGAAGGCGAAGACGGGCGGCGCCCGGCGCGAGCCGCCGCACGAGGTGCGGATCATCGGCGGTCGCTGGAAGCGGACCAAGCTTCCGGTCGCCGATCGGCCGGGCCTGCGGCCGACGCCCGGGCGCGTGCGCGAGACACTCTTCAACTGGCTTGGCCAGGACCTCTCCGGCTGGCGCTGCGTCGACGCCTTCGCCGGGACCGGCGCCCTCGGGTTCGAGGCTGCCTCGCGAGGCGCGGCTGAAGTCGTGCTGGTCGAGCGCGATCCAGGGCTGATCGCCGCTCTCCACGCGTCGCGGCAGCGTCTGCAGGCCGAGGCGGTGCAGGTCGAACGGTCGGACGCGCTGAGCTGGATGGCCCGCGCGCCGGCCTCGGCCTTCGACGCGGTCTTTCTCGACCCGCCTTTCGACGATGCGGCGCTGCTCGGCGCGGCGCTTGTCGCGGCGGCGCGGATCGTCGCCGTCGGTGGCTTCGTCTACGTCGAGGCGCCGACCCGGATCGCTCCCGAAGCGGGCGGCGCAGGCGGGCTGCTGGCGTGGCGCGAGGCAAAGGCCGGTGCCGTGTCGTTCCAGCTCCTGCGCAAGGGCGATCCGGCAGCGACGTCGATCTCCGCCCCCTGAGCGGCGCAGCGGCACCACGGCGCGTCCGACGCAGTGCGGGCTCAGCCGCGGTCCCGCGTCTCCCTGTCCCCCGGCCCCGCTGCGATCGGGGGGGGGCGCGCCGCAAGCGCGCCGTCGCCGCCTGACGGGCCGCGGGCGGCGGCCCGCGGCTACACTGCGCGCGACCTCGACGCGTGGAGAGCGACATGACGTCCGTGACCCGACTGACCGCCGTGTACCCGGGCACCTTCGACCCGATGACGCTCGGCCACGAAGACCTGATGCGACGCGCCAGCCGCCTGTTCGAGCGGCTGATCGTCGCCGTTGCGGCCGGCCATCACAAGCGGACGATGTTTTCGATCGCCGAGCGGCTGGAGATCGCGAGTTCGCTGGCCGCGAAGTACCCGAACGTCGAGGTGATGGCGTTTCGCGGCCTGTTGCGCGATTTCGTCGTCGACCAGGGCGGCAAGGTCGTCGTGCGCGGTCTGCGCGCGGTCAGCGACTTCGAGTACGAGTTCCAGATGGCCGGCATGAACCGCCAGCTCATGCCCGACGTCGAGACCGTGTTCCTGACGCCGAGCGACCAGTTCCAGTTCGTCTCGGGCACCTTCGTGCGCGAGATTGCCAATCTCGGCGGTGATGTCTCCAAGTTCGTGTCACCCTTGGTGCTCGATCGGCTGCACCAGCGGGTCAAGCGTGCCGAGCCCTAGCGTCTCGACTTCTCAACCATGGCGTTGATCATCACCGACGAGTGCATCAACTGCGACGTCTGCGAGCCCGAGTGCCCGAACGCGGCGATCTCGATGGGCGAGGCGATCTACGTGATCGACCCGGGGAAGTGCACCGAGTGCGTCGGTCACTTCGACGAGCCGCAGTGCGTGCAGGTGTGTCCCGTGGCCTGCATTCCGCTCGATCCGGGTCATGTCGAGTCGAACGAGACGCTCTGGGCCAAGTACCGGCGGCTTCAGGCCGAATCGGCGCAGGCCTGATCGCGCGCCGGTCGAACTAGCGCGCGGTCTTTCCGGCCTTGGGCACGGCGGCGATGAAGTCGCCGCCGTCGTCGAAAGCGGGGGTCTTGCGCTTCTTCCTGCTCGTCTTCCTGTGCGGCTTCGGCAC
>JBBSBZ010000296.1:0-4152 GCA_038250795.1 Burkholderiales bacterium
CCAGGACTTCGCCCACGTGATGCTCGCCTGCCTGCGCACGCGGCGTCTCTCGGCGCGCTACGTCTCGGGCTACCTGCTCACCGATCCGCCGCCGGGCGGCAAGCGCCTGCTCGGCGCCGACGCGTCGCATGCCTGGGTGGCGGCGTACTCGCCGCAGCACGGCTGGGTGGAGTTCGATCCCACCAACGACCAGCTGGCAGACCGCCGCTACATCACGCTCGCCTGCGGCGGCGACTTCGCCGATGTCGTGCCGCTGCGCGGGGTGATCCTCGGCGGGCGGGGGCAGAAGATGAGCGTGGCCGTGAGCGTCATCCCGCACTGAGGTCCTCTATCGCGCGATCTGGGCGGGGTGGGTGTCGTACGCACCGCCCGTCGAGATCAGCCGGCGATGGCACCCAGCCAGCCCTCTCGTAAATCGTAATCTTTCGGATAACGACAGTATCGGTATCGATCCCTCCCTTGGGCGTGTCGAAAAGTGACGCATATCGCGATCACTTGAGATAGAGTGTTCTCATAACGAAAGAACATTGCTCGGCTTTGGAGCGTGCCATGGCGGGGACCGAGCTGGCTTGGAACGGAGAGGAAAGCGGGCCGCCGATGGCGGCCGGCGGCCAAGCGCCGAGCGATGACGCGCGCGAGCGGCTTGCTGGCGAGCCCCTGGCCTCGCTCGTTGCGCTTTGCCTGATCGCCCGGATGCACCACGTTGCTGCGGATCCGACGCACCTCGCTCATCAACTCGGTTGGTCGCCGAACCACGTTCCCGAAGTTCAGGATCTGTTGCTGGCAGCTCGCGCCATCGGTCTCAGCGCCAAGTCGTCACGCTCCACCGGCGACCGGCTGTCACTCGTCCCGCTGCCGGCGCTGGCGTTCGTCCGAGATGCCGACGGTGCGGAGCGAGTGGTCGTTCTGGCGCAGTGCGATGGACAGCGCGCGCTTCATCAAGATCCGTCGGGTGCCATACAGGGAGGTCGCCCGGTCATCGAGCCGCTCGATGCATTTGTCGCGCGCTGGACTGGTGAGCTGATTCTCGTGGCGAGCCGCGCCAGCCTGGCCGGTTCGCTCGCCAAGTTCGACTTCAGCTGGTTCATCCCCAGCCTCGTCAAATACCGGAGCCTGTTCGGCGAGGTCCTGCTCGTCTCACTCTTCCTGCAGCTGTTCGCGCTCGTGAGCCCGCTGTTCTTTCAGGTCGTGATGGACAAGGTGCTGGTGCATCGGGGGCTGACGACGCTGGATGTGCTGGTGATCGGCCTGTCCGTCGTGGTCGTGTTCGAGAGCGCGCTGACGCTGCTTCGAACCTACGTTTTCAGCCACACGACGAGCCGGATCGATGTCGAGCTCGGCGCCCGTCTGTTTCGTCACCTCGTCAGTCTGCCCTTGGCCTATTTTCAGTCGCGCCGCGTCGGCGATTCGGTCGCGAGGGTGCGCGAGCTCGAGAACATCCGGAGCTTCCTGACCGGCAATGCCATGACGCTGGTGCTCGACGTCGCGTTCTCGATCGTCTTCGTCGCCGTGATGTTCGCCTACAGCGTGCCGCTGACGCTGATCGTGCTGATCAGCATGCCGCTCTACGTGGCACTCAGCGTGATGGTGGTGCCGGTGCTGCGCGGCCGGCTGAACGAAAAGTTTGCGCGAGGTGCCGAGAACCAGGCGCTGCTGGTCGAGACCATCACCGGCATCCAGACGGTCAAGGCCAATGCGCTCGAGCCGGCCATCGCACGCCGCTGGGACAACCAGCTTGCAGCTTATGTCTCGGCGAGCTTCAGGACACAGACGTTGGCGAGCTACGGTCACGAAGGGGTGAACCTGATCGGAAAGCTCGTCAACGCCGGGATGCTTTGGTACGGCGCGCAACTGGTGATCGAACAGCAGCTGACCGTGGGCCAGTTTGTCGCCTTCAACATGTTCGCGCAGCGCGTGACCCAGCCGATCATGCGGATCGCCCAGCTGTGGACCGATTTCCAACAGACGGGCATCTCCATGGCGCGGCTGGGCGACATCCTGAACTCGCGCACCGAGGTCCCGCCGGTGACTGCGGCCCAACTGCCGCTGCTCAAGGGGCGCATCCAGTTCGACGCGGTCACGTTTCAATATCGCCCGGAAGCGCCGCCGGTCCTGCACGCCCTAAGCATCGAGGTGGCGCCCGGCGAAGTGCTCGGCATCGTCGGACGAAGTGGTTCGGGCAAGAGCACTCTCACCAAGCTGGTCCAACGCCTCTATGTGCCGGGGCAGGGCCGGGTGCTGATCGACGGGGTCGACATCAGCCTGGTCGACGCTGCTCAGCTGCGTCGGCAGATCGGTGTCGTTCTCCAGGAGAACCTGCTTTTCAACCGAAGTGTGCGCGAGAACATCGCGATCACCGACCCGGCTGCGCCGATCGACGTCGTCATTCGCGCCGCCCAGCTGGCCGGCGCGCATGAGTTCGTGAGCGAACTACCGGAGGGGTACGACACTGTCGTCGGCGAACAGGGCGCCAGCCTGAGTGGCGGTCAGCGCCAGCGCATGGCCATCGCTCGGGCGCTGTTCACGAATCCGCGCATTCTCATCTTCGACGAAGCGACCAGCGCGCTCGACTACGAAAGCGAGGCGATCCTGCAGCGCAACATGGCGTCGATCTGCAAGGGCCGCACGGTCATCGTGATCGCACACCGTCTGAGCTCGGTGCGACAGTCCCATCGGATCATCGTCCTCGACAAGGGCCGCCTCGTCGAGGAAGGGTCTCACGATGCGCTGCTTGCCCGCACGGACGGTCTTTACGCGCATTTGTGGTCGATGCAAGCGGGGTCGGCGGCGGCGCCAGCCCGCGAGCGACACAGTGCTGTTGAAAGTCCGACAAGCCTGTGCGAGCCGACATGACCGCGCCTGTCACGTCGTCGCTGGAGTGCCATCCCGCCCTCGCGCTGCTTGGGCGCTATCGAGCGGTTCTCTCCGCGGCTTGGGCCATGCGCCGCCAGCTGGCCGGGCCGGCTCGGTTGACCGACGAAGTCGCGTTCTTGCCGGCCGCTCTCAGCCTGCAAGAGACGCCTGCACATCCGGCGCCGCGGCGGGTGGCGCTGGCGATCTGCGCTCTGTTCGTCATCGCCCTCGTCTGGGCAACCGTCGGCGAGATCGACATCGTCGCGGTGGCGCCGGGCCGCATCGTGGTCAGCGATCGCACCAAGACGTTGCAACCGCTGGAAGCCAGCGTCGTCAAACGAGTCCTGGTCAAGGATGGCGATCAGGTCGGGGCCGGTCAGGTCCTTGTCGAGCTCGACGCGACAAACGCCAGCGCCGACACCGCCAGCGCGCGAGAGCAGCTGAGCTCCGCCGAATCGGAAGCACGCCGCACCGACGCACTGCGCACCGCGCTACGAGACGGCAAGGGACCCAGCCTGCCACCTCGTCTGCACGAGGGAGGCCAGCCTGAGTCCACGACACGATCGCAAATGCTCGCCGAGTGGGAAGACATCACCGCCAAGCTTTCCAAGCTGAGCGCCGAGCAGGCGCACCGACAGGCAGAGATCGCAACCGTGCGCCAGCTCATTGCCAAGCTCGAGGCCACCTTACCGATCGCGCGCCAGCGGGAGGCGGACTTCAAGAGCCTGACTGCGCAAGGCTTCATGTCGAGCCACGCCGAGCAGGACCGGACGCGGGAACGCATCGAGCAAGAAAGCGATTTGGCCACCCAGCGCGCCCGGTCGGTAGAGGCGCAGGCGGCATTGCGAGAGGCTGAGCAGACCCGTCTTGCCTACGCTGCGGAGACCCAACGCCTGCTGAGCGAGCGTCATGCTCAGGCACTGCTGAGGCATCAGCAGCTTCTTCAGGAAGTGAGCAAGAACGAGCAGCGATCGAAGCTGACCCAGATGACGGCGCCCGTGGCCGGCACCGTGCAGCAGGTGGCCGTGCACACCGAAGGCGGCGTCGTGACACCCGCGCAAGTGCTGATGATCATCGTGCCGAAGGACTCGAGCGTCACCGCTGAGGTGGTCGTCGACAACAAGGACATCGGGTTCGTCAACGTCGGTGACGTGGCGCAGATCAAGCTCGAGACGTTTCCCTATACGCGCTACGGCACGGTGCCTGCGCGGGTGAGCAGCGTCACGGCCGACGCCGTCAACGACGACAAGAAGGGCGCGATCTTTCCGGCGACTCTGACTTTCAGCCGATCGACCATCG
>JBBSBZ010000297.1:0-4119 GCA_038250795.1 Burkholderiales bacterium
ACCGTCGTCGTCGTGCGCAGCGCGCAGCAGCGGATCGCGGTCCACGTCGACGAGGTGCTGGGCAACCAGGAAGTCGTCGTCAAGAACCTCGGGCCGCAGCTCTCGCGCCTGCCCGGCCTGGCCGGCATGACGCTGCTCGCCTCGGGCGCGGTCGCGCTGATCTACAACCCGGTCGCGCTCGCCACGCTCTACGGCGACGCCGCGCGCATGGCGATGGTGCCGCGTGCCGCGGGCACGGTGCCGACGCTGCCGCGCGCGGAGGCGATCGTGCCGGCGGCGCCGCTGGTCCTCGTCGTCGACGACTCGCTCACCGTGCGCCGCGTCACCCAGCGGCTGCTGGTGCGCGAGGGCTACCGCGTCACGCTCGCCAAGGACGGGCTCGACGCCCTCGAGCGGCTCGCCGAGGAGATCCCGCAGATCGTCCTCTCGGACATCGAGATGCCGCGCATGGACGGCTTCGATCTGGTGCGAAACATCCGCGCCGACTCGCGCTGGCGCGATCTGCCGGTGATCATGATCACCTCGCGCATCGCCCAGAAGCATCGCGATCACGCGGTCGAGCTCGGTGTCGACCACTATCTCGGCAAGCCCTACTCGGAAGAGGACCTGCTCGCCCTGATCGCGCGCTACACGACGACAGAGGCCCAGGCCTGAGCGTCGGCGGCGCTGGCGCGTTGCCTCAGGCGGCGCCCGGGGCGGAGCGGACGACGCCGTAGCGCTGCAGGGTCTTCGCGCGGGCCTCGGCGTGATCGACGATCGGCCGCGGGTAGGTTCGCCCGAGTTCGACGCCGGCTGCCTCGAGCTCGATCGGACCGACTTCCCACGGAGCGTGGATCTGCGCGTCGTCGAGGCCCGCGAGCTGCGGCAGGTAGCGTCGGATGAACTTGCCTTCGGGGTCGAAGCGGCGGCTCTGCGTCACCGGATTGAAGATCCGGAACCAGGGCTGGGCGTCGCAGCCGGTCGAAGCGGCCCATTGCCAGCCGCCATTGTTGGCGGCCAGGTCGTAGTCGATCAGGTGCAAGGCGAAGTAGGCCTCGCCGCGGCGCCAGTCGATGCCCAGGTCCTTGGTCAGGAAGCTCGCCGCGACCATGCGCAGCCGGTTGTGCATCCAGCCGGTGTGATTGATCTGCGCCATCGCGGCGTCGACCAGCGGATAGCCGGTGCGGCCTTCGCACCAGGCGGCGAAGGCCTCGTCGGCATGGCGGCCGTGCTCGAAGCGGACCTTGTCGTACTCGGGCCGGCAACTCGAGGTGACGATGTGCGGCAGGTGATGCAGCACCTGGTGATAGAAGTCGCGCCAGACGAGCTCCGAGAGCCAGACGTCGGCGCCGTTGCGGCCGTGTCGCCCGCCGGCCTCGGCGTGCGCGCGCGCGGCCTCGGCGACGCGGCGGATCGAGATCGTGCCGAAGCGCAGGTGCACGCTCAGGTAGCTCGGCCCCTTGACGGCGGGATAGTCGCGCGCGCTCGCGTAGTCGTCGATGCGCTCGAGGAAATCCGCGAGCAGGGCCTCGGCCGCAGCGCTGCTGCCATGCACCTTGAGCTCCTCGAGATTGGTCTTGACGAAGCCGAGCCGCGCCAGCGACGGGACGGTCGCGTCGACGCCCGCCGGCGGCGCGGCGAGGCTTTCGGCGTAGCGCTCGACCGGATACGCCTTCAGGTAGAACGGCTCGAGCTTCTTCAGCCACGCCGTCTTGTAGGGCGTGAAGACGCTGTACGGCTTGCCGCTGCCAGTGAGGACTTCGCTGCGCTCGAAGACGACGTGGTCCTTCGAGGTGTGCAGCGCGACGCCGAGGCCGGCCAGCGCGCCGCGCGCCTGGGCGTCACGGGCCAGGGCGTAGGGATCGTCGTCGTGGTTGGCGAACACCGCCTGGACGTGCAGCTCGGCGGCCAGGGCGACGATCTCGTCGGCACCCTGGCCGTGGCGCACGAGAAGGCGCACGCCCGGCACCCCGTGTTCCTCGCCGAGCCGGGCGAGGTCGGCGGCCAGCGCCCGGACGCATTCGACGATGAACTCGACGCGCCGGTCGGCGCGCGGCAGCGGATCGAGGATGGCGCGGTCGAAGACGAAGGCGCACCAGACCTGTCGGGCCGCCTTGAGGGCGTGGTAGAGCGCGGCGTGATCAGCGGCGCGCAGGTCGCGGCGGAACCAGACGAGGGCGCTGTCGAGGGTCTTCTCCATGCGAGCAGTGTGCCGAAAGGCCGGGAGCGGCACAGGAGATGCCGCGCCGGGGGCGTCGCGGAATAAAATGAGCCCGTGACCGCCACGCCGATCAACCTCACCAACCAGTTCCTCATCGCCATGCCGGGCATGGGTGAAGGCACGTTCGCCGGGACCGTGATCTACATGTGCGAGCACACCGAGAAGGGCGCGCTCGGCCTGGTCATCAACAAGCCGATCGACATCACCCTGAAGAGCCTGTTCGAGAAGGTCGAGCTCTCCCTCGACCGCGACGATCTCGCCGAGGTGCCGGTGTACTTCGGCGGCCCGGTGCAGACGGAGCGTGGCTTCGTCCTGCACGAGCAGATCTCGATCGAAGGCCAGGACGGCAGCCCGTACAACTCGTCGCTCAAGATCGAGGGCGGCCTCGAGATGACGACCAGCAAGGACGTGCTGGAGGCGATCTCCTCCGGCGCCGGCCCGAAGAAGGTGCTCGTCACGCTCGGCTACAGCGGCTGGGCCGCCGGCCAGCTCGAGGACGAGATGAGCAGGAACGGCTGGATCAACGTCGACGCCGAGCCGGGCATCATCTTCGACACGCCGGTCGGCCAGCGCTACGACAAGGCGCTCTCGCTGCTCGGCATCGACATCGGCATGCTCAGCTCCGATGCGGGGCACGCGTGAGGCGCGCCGTCGCGTCGCCGGCACTGTCTCCGCTCTCCTATCTCGCCTTCGATTTCGGCATGCGCCGGGTCGGCGTCGCGTCGGGCAACTCGCTCACCGGCACGGCGACGCCGCTGACGACGATCGCGTCGCAGGGCGAGGCGCGCCTGGCCGCGATCGAGTCGCTGGTCGCCGAGTGGTCTCCGGCGGCGCTCGTCGTCGGCGTGCCGTTCCATCCCGACGGGGCGGCCCACGTCAACACCGCGCGGGCGCGGCGGTTCGCCCGCGAGCTCAGGGGCCGCTTCGGGCTCACCGTGCACGAGGTCGACGAGCGCTACACGACGACTGCCGCGAAGAGCACGGGCAGCGCCGATCTCGATGCGGCGGCGGCGGCGATCATCCTCGAGCAGTTCCTGGCGTCGGCGGCTGCGCCGGGCGATGCGGAGGGCGGGCGATGACCGTCCTCCACGGCCTCGACGCGGAAGCGCTCTACACGCGGCTTCTCGCCGGTGTGCGCGACCTGCTCAAGCCCGACGGCCGCCTGGTCGGCATCTGGTCGGGCGGCGCGTGGCTCGCCGAAAGGCTGCAGGCCGACCTCGGCCTCGAAGGTGCGCCCGGCGTGATCTCGAGCGCGCTCCACCGCGACGACTTCTCCCAGCGCGGCCTCTCGGCCGGCGCCGACCACACCAAGCTGCCGTTCGAGATCGAGGGCCGCCACATCGTCCTCGTCGACGACGTGCTCTACACCGGCCGCACCATCCGCGCCGCGGTCAACGAGCTCTACGACTTCGGCCGGCCGGCGAGCGTCGCGCTCGCGGTGCTGGTCGACCGCGGCGGCCGCGAGCTGCCGATCAGCGCCGCCTGCGCGCCGGCGACCATCGAATTGCCCGCCGGGCAGAGACTTTCGCTGGCGCGCGACGACGTCGGCAAGTTCAGCTTCGAAATCCGCTAACGTTCAGCCTGGCCATGTTCGTCCGTCGCAATCCCCAGCTCAACAAGAACGACGAACTCATCCATCTGCTCTCGATCGAAGGTCTGCCGCAGTCGATCCTGACGCACATCCTCGACACCGCCGGGACGTTCCTGTCGGTCAACGAGCGCGACGTGAAAAAGGTGCCGCTCCTGCGCGGCAAGAGCGTCTTCAACCTCTTCTTCGAGAATTCGACGCGCACGCGCACGACCTTCGAGATCGCTGCCAAGCGGCTCTCGGCCGACGTCATCAACCTCGACATCGCGCGCTCGTCGACGGCCAAGGGCGAGAGCCTGCTCGACACCATCGCCAACCTCTCGGCGATGCA
>JBBSBZ010000298.1:0-4109 GCA_038250795.1 Burkholderiales bacterium
AGTCCGCCCAAACACCGCATGAGGCGGGCACAACAGGGCGAAAACCGCTCGAAACAACCGGGCGTGCCGGCGTTGAGGCGGCCGCCGAGCTCTGACCGGTCGAACGTGCTCACGTTCTCGCGTTGTTCAGACCTTCCCTAGAGGCCTCGCGAGAGCTCGAACATCAGCGCTGCCGGCAGCGAGCTGGCGATGACGTCGCGGCCGATGCGCGCCATCTGCGCACCGTTCGTTCCAGACATCTCGAAGGTCGAGCCCTGCTCGAGGATCTCGATGAAGACGAAGTCGGGCACCTCGCCGACCACTTCTTCGCGGAAATGCGTGAAGCGGCTGCCCTTCTGGATCGAGTCGATGATGATCGCGTGCGGCAGGCCCTCGCGGCAAAAGCTCGCCGCCTCCTCGACCGAGCCGACGAAGTCGACGAGCATGCTCATGTTGCGCAGCGCGTCGCGGATCAGCACGCGCACCTCGCGCCGCGATGCGATCACGAGCACGTGGCTGCCGGCGAGCGCCTTCGAGTTGCCCGATTGCGACGAGGTCTCGTCGATCTCGGTCGCCGAGAGGCCGGCCATCTCGTCGCCCGCGGTCTTCGGAAACTCGAGGACCAGCGTCGTCACGCCGGCCGCGTCCTTGCGCTCGAGGACCAGCCCCATCGTCCAGGCGGTCTGCTCGATCAGCCGCCAGGTGAGCGAGTCGAGGCGCGGTGGCACGGCCATGGTGACGCTCTCGTCGACCTGGTCGGCCGGCCGGTTCGAGAAGCGGCAGGTCAGCCGCGCATGCACCGGCCAGCTCTTGAAGTCGACGCCGAGCTCGATGTGGGCATGGGCGTTGGCGAGCGACCAGTCGACGATCGCGTTGAGAAGGCTGAAGAGGAGCGAGCCGTCGACGATCACGCGCGCCGACTTGAGGTCGCGCTTGAGGGCGATGCCGCGCGCCTGTGTCTCGCGCGTGCGCAGTGCGAGCACGCTCTTGAGCACCTCCTCGAGCTGGAGCACCTCGTGCGACTGGCGCACCCGGCCGGAGGCGAAGCGGGTGAGCTGCTGGCCGATCATCCCCGCCTGGCGCGCCTGCTCGACCTCGTCGCGCAGGGCGCGCAGGCCGGCGCGGTCGATCTTGCCGGTCGCGGCGAGGACGTGGATTCGCTCGAGCGCCGCCGTCAGCGGCTCGGCGACTTCGACGCCCACCTGCGACACCAGCTCGGGCCAGCGCTGGTCGTCGTGGGCGATCGGGGCAATGCCGCTCGAAGGGTCTGCAGCGGCACGGATGACGTTCGACATGACCGGGACTTTGCTCGAATGAAGTCACCCGCGGACCCACCAGACGCGGGGTCGCGGCGCCACCGAGCGCACGCTGCGAAGGCCGCGTCGATCGGGAGCCCGGCGTCGAGTTGCCAGAGACCGAGCGAGTGTGTGCGCCAACCTCGAGCGATGCCAGAGGGGGTCGGACGGCCGACCGCGCCGACCTCACAAAGTCGCCGAATGTGACAACTTGTTCACTCCGCGTGCCGCGGAAAAACGACTCAGATCGCGCCGGCGGAGCGCAGGGACGCGATCGAGGCAGCGTCGAAGCCGTACTCGGCGAGCACCGCATCGGTGTCGGCGCCGAGCAATGGCGGGCTGCGGCGATAGCGCACCGGCGTGGCAGCGAGCTTGATCGGGCTGGCGACCAGGCGCACCGAGCCGGCGACGGGGTGCGGCATGTCGACGGTCATCTCGCGCATCTGCACCTGCGGGTCGGCGAAGACCTCGGCGAGATCGTTGATCGGCCCCGCCGGCACCTTCGCCGATTCGAGGGCGGTGAGCCATTCGGCGCGCGGCCTGAGCTTCAGTCGTGCGGCGAGCAGCGGCACGAGGACGTCTCGATGGCGCACCCGTCCGGCATTGCGGGCGAAGCGCTCGTCGACCGCGAGCTCGCTGCAGCCGGCGATGGCGCAGAAGCGCGCGAACTGGCCGTCGTTGCCGACGGCCAGGATCAGGTGGCCGTCAGCGACCTCGAACACCTGGTAGGGAACGATGTTCTGGTGCGCATTGCCGGCGCGCTGCGGCGCGACGCGGGTGGCGAGATAGCCGGCGCCGAGGTTGGCGAGCATCGCGACCTGGGTGTCGAGCAGCGCCATGTCGATCGCCTGGCCTTCGCCGGTGAGGTCGCGGTGGCGCAGCGCCGCGAGGATGGCGGTCGCCGCGTACATCCCAGTGAAGAGGTCGGCGACGGCGACGCCGACCTTCTGCGGGCCGCCGCCGGGCGCGTCGTCGGCGATTTCCTTGCGCGACGGGCCGGTGACGCTCATCAGCCCGCCCATGCCCTGGATCGCATAGTCGTAGCCGGCGCGCTCGCGGTACGGGCCGGTCTGGCCGAAGCCCGTGATCGAGCAGTAGACCAGGCGGGGCTGCAGGGCCAGCAGGCTGGCCGCATCGAGCCCGTGCCGGGCCATGTCGCCCACCTTGAAGTTCTCCACGAAGACGTCGCTGCGCAGCGCCAGCGCTCGCACCAGATCCGCCCCTTCGGGCGTCGAGATGTCGATCGTGATCGAGCGCTTGTTGCGGTTGGTGCCGAGGTAGTAGGCGGCGTCTCCGGTCTCGCCGCCCTCCTTGTCGCGGACGAAGGGCGGACCCCAGCCGCGCGTGTCGTCGCCGCCGGGCGCGCCGTCGCGCGCCGGGCGCTCGACCTTGATCACCTCGGCGCCGAGATCGGCGAGCGTCTGGGTGCACCAGGGGCCGGCGAGGACGCGTGAAAGGTCGAGGACGCGCAGGCCGGCCAGGGCCGTCGGCGCGGGGCGTGTCGCGTCGTTCATGCAGCCATTGTCGGCGCTGCAGCAGGCACCGAGCCCGGGATAATCCTTCGATGACGATCGCAAAGGGTCGAGCCGGCACAACCCGTCCGGTGCTTCTCGCGCTCGTCGCGACGATGGCCGTGCTCGCCTGCGCGCCGGCGCTCGACTGGCGCGAGACCCGCCCGGAAGGCACGGGCATGGCGATGTCGTTTCCGTGTCGCCCCGAGAAGCGGGAGCGGCCGGTGCGGCTCGGCGCCCAGACCGTGACCGGGCGACTTCATTCCTGCTCGGCCGCCGGCGCGTCGTTCGCCTTGCTGGCGACCGAGGTCGCCGACCCCGCTCGCGTCGCGCCGATGCTCGACCTGCTGCGCCGCCAGACCGTCGCCAACGTCGGCGGCGCCGTCACGGCCGAGGTCTTGCCGGCGATCGCGGGAGCGACCGCGAATCCCGAGAGCGCGCGCCTTCGCATCGTCGGCAAGCTCCCGGATGGACGCCCTGTCGTCGAGCACGCGATGTTCTTCGTTAAGGGATTGACGCTGTTCCAGGCGACCGTGATCGACGCCGAGAAGCCGCTCGATCGCGAGGCGCTCGACACGTTCTTCGGATCGATCCGGTTTCCCTGAGGGGCCGCGCCCGCCGGCTCCCATAATCGAAAGCCCATGCCCGGACTCCTGATCATCGCCCATGCGCCGCTCGCGTCGTCGCTGAAGTCCGTCGCCGAGCACGCCTTTCCCGAGTGCGCCGGGCAGCTCGGCGCCCTCGACATCCTGCCCAACATGGCGGTCGAGGAGATCGAGGCGCAGGGCCGGCAGATGATCGAGCGGCTCGCCCAGCCCGACGTGCTGATCTTCACCGATGTGTTCGGTGCGACGCCCTGCAATGTCGCCCAGCGCCTGGCCGATGGCGTCCACGTCAAGGTCGTCACCGGCGTCAACGTGCCGATGCTCTGGCGGACCCTGTGCTATCAGAACGAATCGCTCGATGCCGTTCTCGCGCGCGCCGTCGCCGGCGCCACGCAGGGCGTCATGCAGGCGGCGACGGCGCGACCGCAGAACCAGACACGCAAGACCCGAGGCCATGGTCAAGACGACGATCCGGATCAGTAACAAGCTCGGCCTGCATGCGCGGGCCTCCGCCAAGCTCAGCAAGCTGGCCGGCAGCTTCAAGAGCGACATCTTCCTTTCCCGGCAAGGGCGCCGCGTCAATGCCAAGAGCATCATGGGCGTGATGATGCTGGCCGCGGGCCTGGGGAGCGACGTCGAGATCGAGACCGACGGCGTCGACGAGGCCGAGGCGCTGGCCGCGCTCAGCGCGATCTTCTCGGACAAGTTCGGCGAAGGGC
>JBBSBZ010000299.1:0-4081 GCA_038250795.1 Burkholderiales bacterium
CGGCTCGACGTGGCTGATCACCGTGAGGTCGAAGTTGCCCTTGAACGCGCCCGAGAGCCACTGCGCCCACTCGACGTTCTCGATCTTGGCGACGATGCCGACCTTGGCCAGCTCGGAGGCGATGATCTCGCCGCCCTTTCTCGCGTAGGCCGGCGGCGGCAGCGTCAGCGTCACGTTGAGCGGCGTCGCGACGCCCGCTTCCTTGAGCAGCGCCCGGGCCTTGTCCGGGTTGTAGGGATTGACCGCGGTGAGGTCGACGTAGCCGGCGTCGCTCGGCACCATGTGGCTGCCGATCGGCGTGCCGAAGCCCTCCTGCGCGCCGTCGATGATCGCCTTGCGGTCGATCGCCGCAGCGAGCGCGCGGCGTACGCGCACGTCGTCGAAGGGCTTTCGCTTGTTGTTGATCGTCATGATCGTCTTGCCCTCGGTGCCGCCGACGACGACAGTGAAGCGCGGATCGTTCTGGAACTGCTTCAGGCTCTCGAGGGCGCCGTAGCGCGGCATGCCGTCGATGTCGCCCGCCAGCAGCGCCGCGACCTGCGCCGCCGGGTCGTTGATGAAGCGAAAGGTCACCTTCTTCATCTGCACCTTGGCGGCGTCGCGGTACTGGTCGTTCTTCACCAGCGTGATCGACGAGCCCTTCTGCCACGAGTCGAACTTGAAGGGGCCCGTGCCGACCGGCTTCGTGGCCTCGGTCGGCGCGCTCTTGGGGTCGAGGATCACGGCCGTGTTCTCGCCCATGCGGAAGAGGAAGTTGCCGTCGGCGTTGTTGAGCACCACGATCACGGTCGAGGGATCGGGCGTGTCGATCCGGCTGATGTTGTCGAACACCGCCTTCTTCGCCTTGTTGGTCGAGCCCGGCGCCTTGGCGCGCTCGAAGCTCCACTTCACGTCGCTGGCATCGAAGGCCTCGCCGTCGTGGAACTTCACGCCCTTCCTGAGCTTGAAGGTGTAGACCTTGCCGTCGGGGTCGATCGTCCAGCTCTCGGCCAGGAGCGGCGTGATCCTGCCGTCCATGTTGATCTTGGTCAGGCCCTCGAGCACGCTCAGGTGGACGACCTCGCCGATCGCCGCCGCCGGCGCGACGGTCGGGTCGAGGCCGGGCGCGGGCTCGAGCACCATGCCGAGGACGACGCTGTCCTTGCGGGTCTGGGCCTCGGCCGTCGAGGGCGGCGCGAGCGCCGCGGCGAAGGCGATCGCGGCGACGCCGAAGACGGCGGCGGGCGAGCGGGCGAACCAGGCGGAAAGAGTGGCGAACGACATGCAGGCACCTCCGGATGCGCGGGGAGGCGCCACTTTAAGCGTTGGCGCCCGACCGGGCCGGGGCGGCGCCTATGCGGGCTCCGGGCGCAACGCGGAGCCGGTGCCGACGCCGAGCTGACGCAGCGAGCGCGCGAGCGCCACGACCAGGGGCGTGTGCGGCACCGGTCCGGCGGCCGCCTCGAGCGCGTCGCCGTCGAGCGCATGCGGCACGCGCCAGAGATACGACATGCGCGCGAGCTCGCGCCACATCGGCACGAAGAGGCCGAGGGCGCGGATGACCGGCCAGGGCATCCGCCCGTGCCGCCAGCCGTGCGCCGGCGCGACCCCGAGCGTCGCTGCAGCGCGCTCGACCGCCGCCAGGAACTCGTCGCCGGTCACCGAATGGCCGGCGAAGGTGAGGCGCTCGAACGCCGGCCGCGCGGGCGTCGCGGCGACGGCGACGAAAGCGCGGGCGAGGTCGGGCAGGTAGGCCCAGGCGTGCATCAGCGCCGGGTCGCCCGGATAGTCGAGCCGGCCGCGCGCAATCGGCTTGACGATCGCCTGGTCGAACCAGCTGCCGGTGCCGTCGCCGAAGAAGTCGCCCGCCGTGATGACCGTGGCGCGCAGGCGCCCGGCCGCGGCCCGCCGCTCCAGCTCGGCTTCCATCTCGGCGCGGAGGCGTCCCTTGGCGGTGGTCGGTCGCTGCGGCGTCGCCGGGTCGAGCCGTGCGGGCATCGCCTCGCCATAGTTGTAGACATTGCCCGGCAGCATGAAGCGAGCGCCGAGATGCTCGGCCAGGTCCATCCCGGCGCGCGCCGCCGGCAGGGCTTCCTCGTCCCAGCGGGTGTAGATCGGATTCACGCCGTGGACGACGACGTTCGGGGCGGGCCGGCCGGCAAGCGCGTCCGCCACCTTCGCCAGGGGTGCGCGAACGAGTTCGACGGCGTCCGGCATTCCCGGCGCGGCCTCGCGTCGCACCTGGGCGAGGACACGCCAGCCCGCGCCGGCGAAGGCCTTCGCCGCGGCCAGGCCGAAGCGCCCGTTGGCGCCGAGGACGAGGACGGTGGACGTGGCGGGGTCGGCTGCGGAGGTGGATTCCATTGGATGTTCCTATGCGAGGCGTTGCGGTGAGCTGGAGTCTGGTCCCGCACCGTCCGGGAAGCTACGCTCGTTCCTGCATGGAAGCCATACATTTACGCATGGCCGAATCCATGCTGACGAACTTCGACTGGACCCTCGTGCGCAGCTTTCTCGCCGTGCTCGACGCCGGCAGCGTCACCGCTGCGGCGCGCCGCATCGGTGCGACCCAGCCGACCCTCAGCCGCCACGTCGCCGAGCTCGAGGCGCAGCTCGGGGTGCCGCTCTTCGAGCGGACCGGCCGCGGCGTCACGCCCACCGGCGCGGCGCTGGCAATCGCCGAAGCGGCGCGGCGCATGCAGGACGCGGCGCTGGCCCTCGCCGGGGGGCTGGTCCGCTCGCGCGCCGCGACGCGCGGCGTCGTCCGCGTCACGACGAGCCAGGTCGCCGCGACCTGGCTGCTGCCGCGCGTGCTGGTGCGGTTCCAGCGCGCCCATCCGGCGATCGAGATCGAGCTGGTCGCCTCGAACGAGCTCAGCAACCTCCTGCGTCGTGAAGCCGACATCGCGGTGCGCATGGTGCGGCCTGCGCAGTCGTCGCTGGTTGCGAGGAAGCTCGGCGAGATCGAGATCGTCGCTGCAGCGCATTCGTCGTACCTCGCCAAGGCACCGCCCCTGCGCCGGGCCGAAGACCTGCTCGCCCACCGTCTCGTCGGCTACGACCGCGACGAGGTCATCCTGCGCGGCTTCGCCCGGATGGGCGTGACGCTGTCGCGCGCCGACTTCGCCGTGCGCACCGACGACCAGGTCGCCTACGGCCGCCTCGTCGCCGAGGGCGTCGGCATCGGCTTCGTCGCCCGCTACAACCTGCGCGAGTGGCCCGGGGTCGTCGCGCTGCTGCCGTCGCTCGCGATCCCCGCGCTCCCGTGCTGGCTCGCGGTGCACCGCGAAATTCGCTCGAACCCGCTGATGCGCACCGTCTACGATTTTCTGGCGCGCGAACTGCCGTCGCAGCTGCGCGGCTGAAACGTCCGGGCCGCCGCGTCGCGCCGGGCGCCGGTCAGCCCGCGCGCAGCCGCACGCGCTGATCGCCGACCGTCACCTCGTCGCCGGCGCGGAGCTTTCTGCCGCGCCGCGACTCGGGCTCGCCGTTGACCCGGACACCGCCTTCGGCCAGCAGGAGCTTGGCCGCGCCGCCGCTCGTCGCGATGCCTGTCGCCTTGAGCAGGCTAGCGAGCGTGACGTGCTCGCCGCGCAGCTCGAAGTCGCCGTCCGCGGGGCTCATGCCGCCGCGCGCAGCAGCGCCTCGAAGGCGAGCGCGGTCTCGCGCGCGTTGCCGCGTCGTACTTCGATCACGCGCATGCCGTTGCGTTGCGGCGCTGCGGCGTTCTCGAGGAGCGCCCGGTCGGTGCTGGCGTCGACGACGAGGACGACCCGTCGCGGGTCGAGCCGCGCCGCGAGCTGGCGCAACTCGAACTCGCAGCCGTGGCGCGCGGCGGTGAAGCCGCGCAGGTCCATCACGACGGCATCGGCGCGCACGATCAGCGCCACGATCGTCGCCTGCCAGGTGTCGTCGCGACAGCAGAACTCGCTGACGCGATAGCGGCCGTCGCCATCGGGCACGACGTCGAGCGACGCCAGGCGGCTCGCCAGGTCGTCGTGCGACTTCACGAAGCTCGCGCCGAGGTTGCCGGTGAAGAAGCGAAGCATGTCGCCCGGGTCGACGACGCGGGCGACGACGTCGGGCGCGGCGATCATCGTCA